>JBPCOJ010000052.1:0-34250 GCA_051000345.1 Pyrinomonadaceae bacterium
CGGTTGCCGGAGGCTGTGACGATCACGAACTTACCGGCCAAGGATTGCGTCGAGTTCGGCGAAAATAAATCGACGGAGCCGATCAGCACCATGCTTTTGAGGTTGCGAAAGTTATCGCCGCCCTGCGCAGCGAGCGCCGCACTCGCCAATTCCTGAGGTGAAGAGGCGGACGTAATCGTTGCTTTTGCGATTGCCGTAGTCGCCGGTTCTACGATTGCCTTTGGTGAAGTCGCAGTAGTAGATGTTGTTGCCGGTGTCGTGGTCTTTGCGCCCGATTGCTTTTGTTGCGCCGCTTCTGCTGTGCTATTCGCAATGGCGAACAAAGAAAGGACGAGCGTAAACGCGATTAGCGTGGACACGGCAAAGGTAAACAAGCGGGCGTCGGATGCAATGTCGCGCCGTGTTTCTTTTTCCATAAAAGTCTCTCCGGTCAATTGTGATTTATCCACCCAATACATTCTTAAAAGCTGAAACGAATTTGCGCTTCGACGCAGCGATTGTCCGGGCATCTTTCGCCACCGCCACCGCCACCGCCACCGCGCCCGCCGCCGAAGCCGCCCGCCAGCGAGTTAGAGCGCCCGAAGAAGGGCGAACTCAAATTGCCTGTCACCGGCCCCGGATTGACGTTATTGAAAAGATTGCGCGCCGAGAGTGAGAGCGTCAAATTGTAGCGGCTCTCTGTTCGCCTGCCGCCGCCGCCGAACAATCCGCCGCCGCCCGCTCCGAATACGCCTCCGCCTCCGCCACGTCCACCGCGTCCGCCTCCTCCTGCGCCGCCGCGTCCGCCGCGTTCACCGCCCCCGCCGCCGCCGCTGCCCGGCGAATTGTCTCTTGTGGATTGCGAAGCGCCCGCTTGACGATTAACCGTGCCGGGCGCAGTGCCGAAGCCGAAGGTTTTGCTGGCGCGCAAATTCACGGAAAAGAATCCCGGCCCCTGACCGAAATTGCGCTGGATAATCTGTTCATTGGTCGCCGGATTCGGATTGAGCATCACCCCGCGATAACTCACGAGTCCCGGCTTCGTCGGGTCAGTTGCAATCGAAGGGCGATCCGTGAAAACTGCGTCGCCGTTTGCGTCGCGCCCCGTCGTGATATTAAACGGCGCGCCCGATGAAGCGATCACGAACGGGTTCAAGCTAATGCCGAACGGCGCGAGAATGGAACCGCCGAAGATTAATCGTTGGCGCACGTCAAAAGCCGTTCGTCCATATTCGTTGCTCAAATCGAATTGATTCGACGGAAAGGTTCCCGCTCCGTCCGTGTTGCCGTCGGACTTGCCCAAAATGTAATTTCCGAAAAATGATAGATTGCGACTGAACCGATTATTGAAGCTAAGTATCAATTGATTCTGGTTAAGAACGCCGCTCGATTCGTACTGAAAAATATTGCCGACGTTGCCGAAGGGACGCACGCCGCCGACGGGCTGGCCATTTGCGCCGAGTGTAAAAGTTCCCGGCACGAGCGCGTTGATGTTGCGCGAACGCAGCGCATGAATCGTGCGCGCGGTCAAAAAAGTCGTCGTCAATACTATCTTGTGCGGCAGTTGCCTTTCGACGCTGACCGCGCCCTGAATCGTATACGGCGATTGCAAAGTCGGCGCTACCTGAACCATCGTCTGCGCGTTTTGCGCGAGTCCCGTAAGACTCTGCACGGACGGAATGACGTTGAAGAAATCAGGATTGCGCACGATGAACTGCTGCTGATTGACGCCGTTAAAGCGATTGGCGCGAAGCGTAAAGTTTTCGTTGAAGCGGTCATAGAAGATGCCCGCGCCGCCGCGAATCACTGTCTTCGGGCGATTCGCGCCGCCCGCGCCGAGCGAATAAGCAAAGCCCAAGCGCGGCGCAAAATTGAGCTTGCTGCTGATGTTATCCTGCACTTCGTAGCGCAAGCCCAGATTCACGGTGAGGTTCGGGCGCACGCGCCAGTCGTCTTGAATAAACGGGCTGAAATCTATCTGGCTGACGCTTGCCTGCGGATTGCCGCTGTTAATCGAAAATTGCGACGCGCGCGCTCCGGGAACTCCTTGCAGCACTTGCCTGTATTGGTCGAGCGATGAAAAAGTAAACGTGCCGCCGAAGTTATTAGGCGAGATATTGCTGATGCGCCCATTGCGCAAGCGTCCGCCCGCTTTGAGCGAGTGCGCGCCGATGGCAAACGTCGTGTAGTTTTGTAACTCGAAACGATCTTCGTCATTGAAGGCTTGGCCGATTTGCGCGCCGCCGCCGTTGAAGGCATCGAGCACGTTGATCGCCGGAATGCTGTTATTGCCCTGCTGATTCGAGCGCCGCCGGACATATTGAAAGCGCGTTTCGTTGATGATCTTTTGATTGAGAATCGCGGTTTCGGTCAACTGCACTGTCTGTTCTCTGCTCGCTGAATTGAAGGCGCGCGAGGGCAGCGTAAATTCGTTAAGACCTGAATTGAGGTCGCTCGAACGCGCGTAAGAATAGCGCGCAACGAGCGTGTTGTTGGCATTCAGTTGGTAATCGAAACGCGGGCTGAAGGTCGTGCGGCGCGACGGCGTGACGACAGCCAGACCGAACGGCACGGCATTGAATGACGGATCGAGCACAGTCGCGTTAATTACTTCGTTGTTGTAAACGTCGCGGCGCTCTAAATCGAGAAAGAACGAAGCTTTCTTTTTAATCACAGGCCCGCTCAAATTGCCGCCGAAGCGCCTGCTTTGAAAAGGCGCGCGCGTGGATTGCAGCAGAAACGGATTGCGCGAATCGAGGCTTTCATCGGCGAAGTTAAAGGTAGCCTGCCCGCGAATTCTATCCGTGCCGGGCTTGGTGAAAATCTCCACGCGGCCAAAGCCTATGCGGTCGTATTCGGCGGAAAAGGGATTCGAGTTAATGCGAATTTCGCGTATGGATTCCTTCGGCGGAAGGCGTCCGTCGCTAAAGCCGTCGATAAAAAACTGCCCGCCGTTCGGCCCCGCAGAAGGGCCTGCGAGCGCTTGCAGAGCGGCGGATAAATCGTCCGGGTCATCCGGCAAGGCGTCGAGGTCTGTGCCGCGTAGGACAATGGCGCTCGCATTATTTTCCGGCGCGGTGCTGACGGGCGCTTCCGCAGAAACTGTTACTTCCTGCTGTTCGAGCGCGACGCCGAGCTTGATATTGAGCGGGTCTGTGCGCCCGTTGGAAATCTCTAGGCCGGGGTTTTCGTAATCCGCAAAGGTGGCTGACGAGGCACGCACAGTGTACTTGCCGGGCGCAATGCCGGAGATGGCGTAGTTGCCTTCGTCGTTTGTAGTCGCCGTTTTAGTAACGCCGCCCGCGTCCGTGATCGTCACGGTTGCGCCGATGATAATGCCGCCGAATTGATCCGTGACCTGACCGCGCAGATTGCCGGTTGATTGTTGCGCGAAAACACCGCAGGCACAGAGCGCAAAGGTGAGCGCGAGCGCAAAAAGGCGCGCCGGGAGCGTTTGGAATATGAACATAATAACTTGACCCTTGAAATGAATTTTAATTGTTGGCCTGCCACACTTTCGGCGCGCCGTAGATGTATGAAAAGCAAAACAGAGCGGCGCATGTTGAATGTTTTCGCGCCGCTCTGCTTTGATAATTTCTCGATTACGGCAAGCCTATGCCGCCGCCGAAGATGTCATCAGCGCCACCGATGTTTCCACCTTGCGGGCGGGCGGCAGAACGACCGGGCGCGGCTCCGGCGGGCGTGCGCAGCAGTGCGTCGATGCCCGTCGCAAGCGTAATCGCCGTCACGCGCGAAGGATTTGTGCCGGTCGTGCTCGAAACGAGAATCATGTCGCCCGGCTTCAAGTCGGCGAGAGTAATTCCCGGCAAACGCTCGACCACGTCCTGAAGGTCACCACCGCCAGCACCACCACCGCCGCCCATGCGCGGGCGATTGCCGCCGGGAAATTCACCGCCGCCCGGACGCGCTTCTCTTCCACCGGCAGCACCGGCAGGATTCGCCTGCCCGCCGCCGGAAGCGTTGCCGCTCGGTTGAGCAGCCGTGCCGCCCGCATTACCACCACCGCCGCCACTTCCGAATTCGCCGCGAGCACCTCCGCCTCCTCTGCTTCCTCCGCCTTGCCGACGCATTGCGACCATCATTGCAAGTTCCGGCGGGATACGACGCAGCACGGAATCCTTATTAACGACCACTGTGAGTGGTTGATTCGTTTGAATGGTTGTGACTTTGATTTCGTTTGTCGCCGAATTGATCGCGGTGATTGTGCCGCCGACCATACGGAACGAACCCGTCACGACTTCTTCGGGAATGAAGCGCGCGCCATCCGCGCTGCGCTCGCCGAGCGCGCGAAGTTGATCGCCGACTTTTATTTCAGCCAGCGAACTTTGCTTCGCGTCGTCGAATTTAACCGAATCGGGCGCATAGCGACGAAAACTCGCTTTATCATTTGCGGCAATGACAACGGCGCGCTCGCCTTCGCGTGAACGCGCGCTGATTGTAATTTCATTTGCCGACGGATTAATTGCAGTAACGCGCCCGGAGATGCCGCGCCGACGCCATTGTTCGCGGTCACGTTCGTGCTTTTGCGCAATCGCCGCCTTGCTCATCACGATCAACTGCCGCGCCGGAATTGATTTGCGATCCGCAGAGACTTTGCCCTGCGCGATAATGCGGTCGCCGACGCCGACATCCGCCAGCGTAATCGCTTCCGCATCGCTGATGGTTTTAGCGCCCGGCGCGACTCGCTTGTATTTAGTCGCATCACCCAGCAGCACGCTAATGTCGCCGACAGTCGTGTGCAGCATAATTTGTTTGCCGGTAGCATCGACGCTCATTACTTCGCCGAGCGCGTAGGTCGCCGTAATATCGCTTTTCGCCGCGCCCGCAGATGTGTTTTGCGCGCCGGCGGCGGCGGGAGCAGTAGTGGTTTGCGCCGCAGCATTGACGCCGAGCGTGGCGGTCAAAAGCAGCGCTGACGCGTTAATATGCAAAGCCTTTATTATCTTCATGCTCTCTTTTATCCAATTCGATTATTCAGACTACGGGCGCTTAACAAACAAGCTGCTCCAACTAAATATAGACGCCGCGCGAATCGCTTTGGTCGCCCGATATTCACCTTTTCCAGAAAACTTATCCGGCAAGCACTGAAGAAATCTTCCAATCTCTCTGCCGCTGTGCCGTAAGAGTTAGTCCCAGACTGGTGATTAAAAGCCCTGTGATGACAAACGGCCAGAGGTACGGCACGGATGTCAGCAACGTCCACACGCACGCGCCGAGCAGCAGCGCCAAACTTTCCGAGCGATTTTCTTCCGGCAAAAAACGCCGCTCGATCCATCTTCCCGTCGCCGCATGAATCGTCACGCGCCCGAACAGCGTTGCCACTCCCATCAACAACATCATCGAAAGCCCGACGAACGCGCCGACGACTGCGGGCAACATCCACAAAGCCAAAGGCACGCCGATGCACATCACAATCGCGGCGCAGAAACCTATGACAGCGACATGCGTGCTCGTCAATTGCAGACGCGCGGCGGCGCGGCTGATCGCGCCGGGCATGAGCGTCGTCAGCCCGAGCGAGGCGACGAACCACAGCAGCGCGGCGAGCAAACGCAAGCCCACATAAAGCTTCGACCACTGCGGCGCAAGCAGCACGGACGGATCGCGCATCATGCGGCGCAGTTCCGTTTCGTATCCGGCGAACATCACCGTCGTGCTGTTCAGACTGCGTTGCGGCGCTGTTTTGCCGTGATGATATGCGCCGCCGAGCACCATCACGTCGCCGCCGATGCGCGAGCCTTCGCGCTGATAAACGGAACCGCCGATGGCCGCCACGTCGCCTTCGACATTGCCTTCAATAATTACATCACCGCCGAATGCCATCGCGCCCTTTTGGAGATGCCCGCGCACAATCACAGAACGCCCGAAGCCGAACACATCCGCATCGTTGAAGCCTTCGACGATGAGCGGCGCAACGCTGCTTTTATCATCATCGCTATTGATCTGATTATTATTGCTGGCGGAACTGTCCGGGAAGGAGGTTGCTGCTGCGCGCTCACCGGCGTGCGCAGCGACGACTAAAACAATCAGCGCGCAGATAATCGTTAGCACGCGGCATGGAAAGCGCCGTGCAGAGGGCGTTGCAAAAATCTGAAAACTTAGTTCGGTCACAGTCTTTTTTGCCCACACGCGAATACAGTTTCACACTGCACATCGCATTGCGCAACGCGGCTTTGATTTAATCTGTGATTTCTCGCGCGCGTTGGCGACAAGTAGCGATTAAGCGCGGCAATGATCCGAGCGCGACGAGGAGTAACAGCAGTGCGAGTAGATTAACCGGGCGCGGCACATCGACGAGATTTCTGCCGACGGCGCGAAGCACTAAGGTGAGACCCGCACCGACATCGCAAAGCGCCCGCACGATCATCACGAACGCACTCGCCGCGTGCCGAACAATCATCAATGCAAAAGCCAGAGCTGCAGCACATCCGTTGTTGCCCAGCAGCCAGATACACAGCAAGATCAGCGGCGCGCACAGCCACAAGGCTAGTTTGCGTTCACCACCCGAGCGCACGCCGATCATGTCGCTCTGCGCTCGCGCGCGCACAGCCTGCGCAAAATTTTTCGGCAAAGGCAACGCAAAGAATTCATCAGCCTGCGCCGCGATGTCGAGTATGCGCAATAGCTTTTCATGCTCGCGCAGCGTTGCGGCGCACGAGGCGCATTCTTTTATATGCACTTCAAACCGCGCGCACTCGACGGAAGTTATTTCGCCGTCAAGGTACGCGGCGATGTGCTCGCTTTCGCAGCAAGACAAACCTTTTGTTAGCGGCAATGCGTTTGTGTGAGAAGTTTCTTGCAACTTAAATTCCTGTAATGCCCTTTTGCAAAAATTGCTGGCGCATGATTTCACGCGCGCGAAAAATACGATTCTTGACGGTGCCGAGCGGCAGGCCTGTTACTTCGGCAATCTCGTCATAGTTCAAATCATGAGAGTGGCGCAAGGCGATTAGTTCTCGATAGTGCTGCGGAAGCTTCTGCACGATTCCTTCGATGACAACGCGGCGCTCCGCTTTTTCGGTTGCCTGTTCGGGCGTCGGGGCGCTGCTCGCAAAAGGCTTTTCATAACCCTCTCCGTCCGCTTCGCCGTCGAGCGTTCCGGTTTGTGCGCGCCCGCCGCCGTAACGCCGTAAGTGGTCGATAGCCGCGTTGTGCGCGATTCTGTAAATCCACGTCGAAAATTTGTATTCGGAGCGATACCGCGCCAGCGAGTGATAGACCTTGATGAACACGTCCTGCGTCAAATCGAGCGCCGTATCGTAATCTCCCGTCATGCGATAAACGTATGCGGCGATGGGACGTTGATAGCGGCGGACGAGTTCCTCAAAACAATCTTCGCGCCCGGCGACGGTGCGCGTCACCAGATCGCAATCGGCAATTGACGCAATCGCTTCAAATGTATGGGCAAAGGCATTCACGCTCATAATGCTCTGGTGTTACGCTACGGAGAAAGCAAAAGTTTCATCACGGGAAAGTATGCAAGGGGAAAGCAGAAAGCAGATGTTAGATGCTGGATGCTGGTTTCAAAAGCGGCAACGGCTTTTGACTAACATCTAACATCTAGCATCCGGCTTTTGTCTTTCTAGCTCCATGCGAGCGCGGCCAGACCGGCGGGCGCGGCGATTTGATCGAAGGTCAATTCACCGGGCGGAAGCGCGAGATTGATTGATCCGGCGTCGAGCGGGCGCACGTCTTCTCCGAGCGTTTCGTTGACGACTTCGCGCACGCGTTCGTGGCTGAACCCGTTCATGCCGTCATCTTTGCCGATAATGAGCAAGCGGCGCAGTGTTGTTCCACTGCTCTCTGAACCGATGTCGTCATCGCGCGCGGGCGTCATGCGGTCGCGGTAAAAAAGCAGCAGTCGGTAAAGCTCGTCCGCGCAGTCGGCTTCGTCGCATGAAATTTCGCGCACGATCAAAGGCTGCGCATCGTGAAGCAAGACGGCTGTGAAGCCCGCGTGGTGCGAACTGACGAGCAGCGCGTCGCCGATATTTGCGGCGCGGCGGCGTGCGTTGGCGGGCGGCGGGATAAGCCAGCGCATTTCGCCGACGTAGCGCGGCAGAATCAATCCGGCCTGCCAGCCGAGCCGCGCGAACACCGATTCGTATTCATTGATAATGCTCAAGCGCCCGCCCGCCGTGAGATACCGCGCGCGCCCGCGCGCATCCGGCGAGAGTTGTTCGCGCCGCACGCGCAGTTCATCGAGCGACTGACCGAAGGCTCTTTCAGTTTTCCAGCGCAGCACTTCCTCTATTTCGGCGCGCGACGTTTGCTGATCCTTTTCGAGCGTCAGAATCGCGGTGCGCGTCACGGCTTCCGGCAAAGCGACAGCCCATTTTTGCTGGCGCGCGAGGCCGCTGCTATTGACGAGTTCGGCGAGGGCGCTGGCAAGCTCGGCGGCGTCCGCAATGTTCGGTTCATCGAAGTTCGGCGCGATGAGATTTTCAGGCAGCGCGACGGTGGCGGCGCGGCGCAGTTCAAACTCCGCTTCACCCGCGCGGCGATTGCGGCGGCGATCAAGCAAAACGACTGCCGCCGTATCTTGGTCGATACCGACGGCGGCGGCGGGCAATCGCGGCGCAACGAGTTTATCGAGAAATGAAGCAGGCATTGATTAGCGTGTTTGTCGTGTGCGAAAAGGATTTTGTCGTTTGTTGGAAATCATGTTCACCACTCGCTGTAAGCAACGCCGTCGAGCGAGGTGTCGGTTGAAGCGCTGTGAATGTTTGTGATGCCCTGCCCGCCTTCTATGGAGGTCGTATCTTCGCCCATCTCGACGTTCCAATTTTTGTCGTCGGTAATCGGGTCAACGGGAATTTCGCGCATGTAGCCGGAGCTTACCAGATCATCGAGCGACGAGGGCAGCTTGCCTTTGTCTGCGGCGTACTGGTCGATCAATTTACGCATTTGAAAAAGGTCGTCGCGCAAGGTGGCTTCCTGCGCGTGGCGAACGCTTTTTTGATATTGCGGCAAAGCGATGGACGCGATAATGACGATGATCGAGATAACGATCATCAATTCGAGCAGCGTAAAGCCGCGTGCCGCGTGTGCTTTTTTACCACTCACTGTATTTCTCTCCGTTCAGCGAAGTCGCGTTCGATTTCGAGTGTACGTCGAACACGTTTTCGCCGCCCCACGCTCCGGCGTCCGCCGAATCATATACCGAACGCAATTCCCAATCGGCCTTGCCCGTCATCGGATCGACGGGAATCTCGCGCAAGTAAACTTTCTTCTTCGGCGTCGTCTGAAGCTTGAGATTATCCGTTGCGTTTCCCGTGAGACTGCCGGACAGCGCGGACGCAGGCTGTTGCCTTGGCAACACATCAACACCATCCTTCAAAGCTTCGAGCGTTGGCGGATAACGCTCAGTGTTATCGACTGTAAAAATTGTCTGATCGCTGATGCAAACACGGCTACGCGGATCAATGGGCTGCTGTTGCCCGCCGTTATTACCGATTTGATTTTCACGTACTTGTACCTGTGAAGTTCCGGTTGCTGAGTTAGGACACCCGATAGTATCGCGGTGAAACTGTTTGATGGCTTCGCGCATCTCGCGCAATTCTTCGCGCAGTTGCTGTTCACGCTGGCGTTTGACGCTTGTTTTGATAAGCGGAATTACGCCGAGCGTCATAATCGTCAACACCGTTAGCGTAACGACGAGTTCGAGCAGCGAAAAGCCCGCGTGTTGCGCGCGACGATTGACAGCCCGCCACTTCGTCGTGGGGCGAAGTGGCAGCGGCGTGCAGTCCTGACACTCGCCGTTCATCGCTTCATTATTTGTTTTCCGCAAAATCATCTTTATGGTTTCACAGTGATGCGGCTGCGCGCGAGTTGCAGCAGCACATCGCGGCCATCCGTGGCGACGATGTGAGTATTATTCGTGTCGAAGGTAACGGCGCTCTCGCCCGCTCCAATCGCTTCTATGTCGAGAGTGAGCAGCACGCCCACGCTTGTGAGCGACGAGGCTCCGGCGGGCGGCGTGAGCGAGACGAGCAGCACGCCGTTCGCCGCGTCAATGGATTGCGCCAGCGTCGGCGCGGCGGTTCCGCCCGAAGTCTTAAGGCTGACGGGCAAGACGTTGCGCACGGCGATTGAATGCGGATCAAAGCGGAAGGTGACGACGGCAAGGCCGAGCGGCGCGTCCGTCTTGAGCATTAACATCAAGCGGCGCTTATCGCCGACGCGCATTTCCTGATGCTCCGGTATCAAACGCAATTCGGCGGCGCTGGCCGGCGCGCTTGAACCGTTGCTGCGATTCGGGACTTGCTCGACAACGAAGTTGCGCGTGCTTTCGGAAGCGGATTTCGGTTGCGCTGCTAGGGTGACGCTGGACGAAACGACGTTCGCGGGCAATGGTGTGCTGCGCATAACCGCTTCTGTCGCGGTGCCGCTGTTATTTGCGAGTGATGATGCATTAGGATTCGGTGCCATTAAAATCTTCGGCGCTGGCACGTAAGCGGGCGGCACACTGTCTGTCAATTGCGCAATATTTTCTTGCGAGGCGGCAGGAACGGCAACGCTTGGTTGTGCGACGACATTAGTAGCGGCGGTATTGATTGGCGAAGCATTGACTGTTTGCTGTGCATTGCCGCCCGCTTGCGTGTTGTTCGTTTGCGTATTGCTGTTATTGTTGCTTGCCAGCACGCCGGACTGCGTTTGTTGTGCGGCGCGTTGCGCGGCGGCGAGTTGGTCTTCGCGGTCTGCTTCCTGCAGCACGGCTTCAAGCGATTCCGTCGTCGGCGTCGAGAATGTCCCGCTCGGGCGCATTTCTTCGTCGCGCGGCTCAATCGCCGGAGAGCGCAGCACGCGCGGCGTGACGGTAATGACAATATCGGATTGGACGTTATCGCGGCGCGGCGCGGTGAAAAGATAACCGAGTATGGGCAGGCCGCCCAAGATAGGCAAGCCAGCACGCCCGTTCGATTGCTTGTTCTGCGCGACGCTGACGAGCATCATCGTGCGATTGTTTTGAATGCGCGCCGTGCCGTTGATTGTGCGCTCGGTAAACGTCGGCGTGTTGCTTTGATTGAGCACGTCCTTCGAGACGATGTTCATTTTTACCTGCACGTCCAGATTCGGAAAAACCTGCGGCGTGAGTTCAATCGTCAAACCTGTTTCTTCGTACTGCACGACGGGAAAACCACCGCCCCCGAAATTGATTCCGTTGCCCGTGTTTCCCGTTTGATTAGTATTGACGTTGCTGCCGAAAGGATAAGTTTGTGCAGTCACGACGGGCACGCGCTGGCCTATGCGCGCCCTTGATAGCTCACCGTCAAAAGCGTGTATCTGGTTCGAGTAAACGAGCCGCGTATTTTGTTTGCTCTGGAAAGCATTGAGGGAAGTAGAAGGCAAAACGAGCGCCGCACCGAGCGCAAGCGGCGACGCAGCGACGGTAGTCGTCGCGGCAGCACCGGCGGCGGCGGCAACCGTTTGCGTGAGGGACGGGCGGCGGCTTCCGGCCAGCACAATCCCATTTTGCGTGCCGCCGAGATTGATGCTGCTGCCCGAAGGATCGCCGATCTGATTACCGAATTGAATCAAGTCCGTGTGCGAGACTTCATAAATAGCAACGTCCATCACAACTTCCGAACGGTCTTTATCAATGTTGCGTATTAACTCGCCGATCAAGCGCACGTTTTCCGGCGTGTCGCGCACGGTCAAACTGTTGGTCGAAGCGTTGACGATGCTGGCCGTCGGCGGACGACCGTTCTGCGCCGGAAGCGCTTGCTGAATAACTCTCTGCGCGTCTTCGGGCTTGGCGTTCTCCAGATAAAAAGTGCGAATGACAAGCTGTTGATACTGCGCGCGCTTGATCTGGTCTGCAACGATGATCGTGCGGCGGCTGAGCTTTTGGAAAAATAGATTCTGGACGAGAAATAGGTAATCGAGCGCCTGCGAAGTCGTCACGTCACGCAAATTGATGTTGATGTTGCGGCGCTGGCTTTCAAGGTCTTTGTCGAACACGACGTTGAGATCGAGGCGTTCGGCGAGGCTGCGTATAAAACTCAACAAATCGCCGCTGAAGGTAATCACGCGCTGCTGTTCGACGCGCGCCGGAGGCAATGCGGGCGCGGTGGTTTGCTGGCTGACGCGCATCGCCGTCGAACCCATCATATCGCCGTTTGTTCGTTGGTTATTCGAGGAAGACGTGCGCGGCGTGCCGCTGCCTGCGGCGGGCGATGACGCGGCGGGCGCATCCATGCCTTCCTTTTCGCGTTGTAGGCGCAACATGCGTTCCATCTCGGAAAGCGCAAGCTGGTTGACCGGATCATAGCCGTAAGCCTGCCGAAAGGAATTATACGCTCCGACGTAATCGCGCTGTTCGGCAAGCGAGCGCCCTTTTTGCATAAAGCTTTGCGAAGCGTTGAAGATCGCGCGGCGGTAATGCAGTTGATATTCGGTCTGCGCGGGATCGGCGGCCACCGCGAGCGCAAACTCCTGCGCCGCGCGCTCCCATTGCTGCGCCGCTTCGTAGACAATGCCCTGCTTGTAATTCTTTTCGCCCTTTTTATCCCGTGCCGCCACGGGCATCGCCGTCGCCAGCAGGCAAATGATTATCAGCAGGGCGGCAGAGGAGCGTGCGTTTACAAATAATTTCATATTGATTCTCTTTGACGAAACGACTACCAAATAAGTGAAGCGCCGAAAAACGGCGATTGTCCCGATTATTAATCAAAGGCAGCGCCCCGGCAGATAGTAACTTTAATGCACACGCCGCAGATCGAGCGCGGTTCCAAAAACAGGAGACAGTATTCAGGAGTCAGCATATAGGGCATGAAGCGTATGGATGAAGATGGACACAATCATTAAAGTTTCTTCATTCCGACTTACGACTCCTGACTTCTGAATACTGCTTCACGCCTTTGTCGCAACGATTTCTTCGACGAACGTCACACGGTTGATTTCGTGCAGTGTGGAGACGCCTGCGAAAACTTTTTGCAGCGCGGATTCGCGCAAGCCTCTTAAGCCTTCGGCTTCTGCCGCGCGCCGCACTTCGGAACCGGGACGCCGCTCGACGATCATTTCGCGTATGTTGTCGGTCAAATCGAGCAGTTCGTGAATCGCCGTGCGCCCGCGATAGCCCGTCTGGTTGCACGCATCGCAGCCGATGCTCATAAAAAAAATGTGTTCGCGGTGATCTTCCGGGCGCAAGCCTGATTCTAATAATTCCTCATCCGCCGGTCTGTATGCGCGCTTGCAGACGGGACACAGCATACGCACCAATCTTTGCGCGAGCACGCAGTTCAAGCTCGACACGAAATTATACGGCTCGACGCCCATGTTAAGGAAACGCCCGATCACGTCGATCACGTTGTTGGCGTGGACGGTGGTGAAAACGAGGTGGCCTGTGAGCGCCGATTGAATGGCGATCTGCGCCGTGTCTGTATCGCGTATTTCGCCGACCATAATCTTGTCAGGGTCATGGCGCAGAATAGAGCGCAGGCCGCGCGCAAACGTGAGTCCCTTTTTTTCGTTGACGGGAATCTGCGTGATGCCGTGAAGCTGATATTCGACGGGGTCTTCGATGGTGATAATCTTGTCTTCTTCGTTTCTGATTTCGTTGAGCGCCGCGTAGAGCGTCGTCGTTTTACCCGATCCGGTCGGGCCTGTGACGAGCACCATGCCGTAAGGCTCCGCAATATAACGGCGAAATTTCCGGACATCCTCTTCATCGAAACCGACGACATCGAGACGTAAATCCTTGAAGCTTTCGTTGATTTGCTCTTTGTCGAGAATACGAATAACGGCGTCTTCACCGTGCACCGTCGGCATAATCGAAACGCGGAAATCGACGTTGCGGCCTTTGTAGCGAACGCGGAATCTGCCGTCCTGCGGCACGCGCCGCTCGGCGATGTCTAGTTCCGACATGACCTTGATACGCGAAATCAAAGTCTGGTGATAGGCGAGATCAATCGGATCGACTTTCTGATAAAGAGCGCCGTCGATGCGATACTTTACCTGCACTTCCGTGTCGCGCGTTTCGATGTGAATATCGGAAGCGCGATTCTCCATCGCATTGAAAATAATCGTATCGACGAGCTTGATGATCGGCGACATTTCGCTATCCGTCGCCAAGCGGTCGAGGTCTAAAATTTCCTCGCCGGTCTCTGTTTCCTTGACGAGCGAAATGCGAAAGCCGGAAGCCGCTTCCTGCAACACGCGCTGCGTCGCGTCGCCTTTGCGCAACACCAGATCGAGTTGCGCCGCGGTTGCGACATACGGCACGATGCGCGCGCCCAGTGCTCCCGCGAGTTCGTCCAGATGTTCGAGGTCAGTCGGGTCGGCCATTGCGACGTGCAGCCGCTTGCCTTCGCGTCGAAGCGGAACCATCTGATGACGCAGCATTAAATCGACTGGGATTTCGGCAAACAACGCGTAATCAATCGGCGATGCGCCGTCGATTGGAAAAAGATCGACGTACTGCAAGCGATAGCGATTTGCCAAATCCCGCGCCGCGCTTACTTCCGACGGCTCGATTGGCGCAGGCGCAGCGACGATAAGCGGCGCGATTGAATCCGCAGACAGCAGAGTTTCCGTTGTTTCTTCTTCGAGCAATTCTTTCATATCTTATGAGCGAGCGAAACTTTCAGTGTTCGAGGATGAAGACTCGACGGCGTGCCTTTTTCAGCGCGACGCGGCGTTCGAGATAGACTGAATAATCGGTAGATAAATTGCCAGCAAAATCGTAATGACGACGCCGCCCATGACAACGAGAATCGCAGGCTCAAGCGTTGTCGTCAATTGTTCGAGCCGCACTTCCGCTTCAGCATCATAAAAAACCGAAACCTCGTCAAGCATTTCGCGCAAGCTGCCCGAACGCTCGCCGACGCCGATCATGTCGAGCGCGAGCGGCGGAACCCAGCGCGCTTCTTCGAGGCTCTCCGTAAACGTGCGGCCTTCGCGGATCATCGGCAGAATCTCCGAACTTTTACGGCGCAGTTCGCGGTTCGTTATCGACTCAGCCGCAATCTCCCACGATTCGACGAGTGTAATACCGCCCGCCAGCAGCGTCGCTAAACTTCGCGTCGCCTGTGCGATGGAGAGTTGCTGCAAAAGCTTACCGACGACGGGGACTTTCAAAAGCGTCGCATCCAACGTGAGTCTTCCCTGCGGCGTGCGTCCCCAAATTGTCAGCGCGATGGCGGAGATTAGGATGAGCGGAGCCAGCCAAAAGATGTTCGAGGCAATCGTCCCTGAGATGCCGACGACTACCTTTGTGACAAGCGGCAATTCCGTGTTGAAGATCGCGCCCGTGAAGAGTTGCGCCATGCGCGGCACGACATAGACGGTCAGAAACGCGACCATGGCGAAGGAGGCCGTGAGCAGCAAGAGCGGATACGCGAGCGCGCCGCGAATCTTCCGGCGCAATTCGACGTTGCGCCGCATATAAGAAACATAGCGGTTCAAGACTTCGTCGAGCGCGCCAGACCTTTCGCCCGCGAGAATCGAAGCCGTGTAGATGCGCGGAAAAATAGAGCCTTGCGCGGCAAAGGCGGCGGAGAGCGCAAGGCCGCCGCGAATCTTGTCTTCGACATCGCCGAGCACTTGACGCAGGCGCGCGGAAGCGGCTCGTTTACGCAGCATTGCGATGGATTGCAAAATCGGGATTCCGGCGCGCACAAGCGCGGCGAGTTGCTGATTAAAGAGCAGAAAATCTCCGGGCTTAACGCGCGGCTGCGCGCCCTTGCCGCCGCGCCTCGTCAGCGCAGAGACGCCGGAAGTTTTCGGCGGCGTGACGGCGAACACGCGAAAGCCTTCACGCTCTAAGCGCGCGCGCGCTTCATGCACGCCGAGAGCCTCGACCGTGCGCGTGATGACTTCGCCCGCAGGCGTTCCTAACCGACAAATAAACTCTGCCATAAACTTTGTGAGCCTAACCGTATCAATCGTCCGGGCAAGGCAATCAAACGTCGGATCAATAATATAACACGCTGGCGGCAACGAAAAGTTGCAGTCAGATGAAACTTATCGTGTGAAATTCTGATGAAACATCGCACGCCGCCGCGTGTTTTCTTGCGCAACTCAACTTAACTCAACTACAATGTATCTCGAAGCCGGTCACGTTCGAGCAAACTCATGCAGCGCGTGCCGGTTCGTCTCCCTAATCACCAAGGTTTATATTTGCCTTCCGCAGTCGAATTCAAAACGCCGCGCGGGAAGGCACGTTCCGCAATAAGCCAGCGAGTCGATGAGTCAACGCGCCGTTGTTTTCTCATACTCTCTGGACGGGCATGGAACTGAAGGGTTTTACATGAACACACAGCGCCGCAGCAAGCTTCGCCGCTCATTTCAAAGCGCGCTCGTCATTTCTCTTTTACTTCTGTCCGCGCTTCATACGGCGCGCATAACTTTTGCCCGACAAACTGCCGCGCCGCCAGCGTCCGCTTCGCAAAAACCGGACGCGCAGCCGAGGCAGACAAAGCCATCCGAGCCGTCTCCCGCGCCATCTGCAACGCCTGCTCCGGCAACGACTACAAAGACGTCCAACGATCCGACATCGCCGCCGCAAAATCCTGCGCCCAACAATAATGGACGAGACGAACAGATTATCGTCAACACCGATCTCGTTTCGCTGACCGCCACCGTCACAGACCCATACGGGCGTTATGTGACCGGGCTAAACAAAAATTCCTTTACCGTGCTCGACGATAAAGTGCCGCAGGAAATCACTTTTTTCAGCGACGACGATGCGCCCGTTTCCGTGGGCGTCGTCTTTGACGTATCGGGTTCGATGGGCGGCGACAAAATTCAGCACGCGCGCGATGCTCTCAAAAAGTTTATTGAAACGAGCGACGAGCGCGACGAATATTTTTTGATCGGCTTTAACTCGCGCGCGCAGTTGCTGCTCGACCGCACGCGCGACGGCGACGCGGTTCTCGATAAGCTTACCTTTGTGCAAACGAAGGGACAGACGGCGCTTTACGATGCCTGTTATTTAGGTGTCGAAAAGGTCGGGCGCGGCGTTCACCAGAAACACGCCGTGCTGCTTTTGAGCGACGGGCAGGACAACAGTTCCCGCTACACCTTCAACGAACTGCGCCGCCTCTTGAAGGAATCCGACGTCACGATTTATTCGATAGGGATTCTCGGCGGCAACGACGCGGGCAGCACCTTCGGCGTCGAAGGTCAGGCGATTCTCACGGAATTGTCGGCGGTCTCCGGCGGCAAAGCCTTTTTCCCGAATACTTCAGCCGAAATGGACGACGTATTCGCGCGCATCGCCATCGAGTTGCGCCATCAATATTCCATCGGCTATAAGCCGACGAATTTCACAGGCGACGGCAAGTTTCATCGCCTTAAAATCAAAGTCACGCCGCCGCGCGGATTGCCGCGCTTGTTCGTGCGCAGCAAAGACGGCTACTACGCACTGACCACTACTCCGCGCTAAACTTGCTTCCCGCGTTTCAGCCGTATGCGGCAACGCTCCATAGCCTTTGCCGCATCTTCATTAAAGGTTCCGCGTTCCTCGAAAGAGCGACGACGGTGCCGCAGTAAACACGGCCATCTTGTCGCTTGCCCCAGCAGCACTAGAAGAAACGATAATCGCCGGATCGCATACGACAAAAGCGATCCGGCTTACAACACACGCGAGCGCCTTGCGAAGGCAGCGGCTTTCGAGATAATCGAAGAGCGCAGCCTTCCGGGGCGTTTCGCGCGCAATCAATCTTTTTCAGATCGATAGGCATCGAATAAATGAGCAAGAGTGTTTCGAGGAAATATTTTATGAAGCAACGGCATTTATTTTTACACGACGCAACTGCAAACAACGCTTCACGCCGGAACGCCGGAGTGTGCGCCGCCGCGTTGCTGCTTTTCATCACCGGCACTATTTTCTGGCTGCCTGCTAAAGGCCGCGCCCAATCCGTTTCGCCGCAGCAGCCTACGCAAACCACGCAGGACGGGCGACCACGCCGCGCCGACTCGACAACACGCACGCAAACCAATCAGCAATCGAGCGCGCCCACGCTTGCGCGGCCTGTTCCTACGCCCAATGCTTCCGCCACTCCGCCCGTCTTGCAGCCGACGCAGGGACAGGAAATCGGCGACGATGACGAGCCGATCCGCGTGGAAACAAATCTCGTTAATTTGAACGTGCGCGTGATTGACCGCAACAATCGCCCGATCAACAACGTGCCGCAAAGCGAGTTTCACGTCTTCGAGAACGGCGTGCCGCAACCCGTACAGTTTTTCTCCAAGGAAGACGTGCCGATCAGCTACGGCCTCGCCATTGATGTCTCCGGTTCGATCCGAACACAATTAGAAAAAGTTCAAGAAGCGGCGAAAACAATTATTGCATCTAATAAACCCGGCGACGAAACTTTTCTGGAAACCTTTATAGATAGAGAGAAGGTCGAACTCAAACAGGACTTCACTTCCGATCAAGACAAACTAGGGGATGCGCTTGATGACCTTTACGTTACGGGCGGACAAACGGCGGTTATTGACGGCGTTTATTTAGCCGCCGACCACGTCGCGGAGTATAAAAAAGGCAACGATCTTAATGATCGCCGCCGCCGCGCGCTGATTGTCGTCACAGATGGTGAAGACCGCGAGAGTTTCTACAAACAGGAACAATTATTTGCACGCCTGCGCGAAGAAGATGTGCAGATTTATGTGATCGGATTCGTGGGTGAGCTTGATGATGATAAGGAGGGCGTATTTAAGATTCGGAAAAGCGCGAAACAAAAGGCCGTCACCTTAATCAATCGCCTCGCTTCTGAAACCGGCGGACGCGCCTTTTTTCCAACATCTTTGTCGGAATTGCCCGGCATCGCGCAGGAGATTACGCGCGATCTGCGCACGCAGTACGTCATCGGCTATAGCCCGACGAACAAAGCGCGCGACGGTTCATACAGAGCCGTGCGCGTTGCCGTCGGCGACGAAAAGGGACGCGACAAACGCATCGCTCTCACTCGCGGCGGCTACTACGCGCCGCGCGAGGGCGGACAGACTACCGCGCCCGCCACGACACGCATCAATAATCAATCGCCCGCCGCGCCGATCCCGCGCCGCAAAAATCCGTAAGCGCATATAACGGGCAATCAAAGCGCAGTGCTCAAAAATAGAAGTGAGGAGTTGTGAATAACCTGAATCACAACTCCTCACTTCTATTTTTCAATGACGGCAGGGGCAGCAGCTTGTCTCTGTCCGTTAAATTGAATGGCGTTCAAGTTTTACCCTTGCCCATCTTCTTCGTCAATATCGCTGGCAGGCGTTTCGGAATCCGTTTGCCGTAACGATTGCAGCTTGGCTGAAACTTGGCTGCTCAATCTCTCGCCTCTATTCCTCATCGGCGCTTCATCGTCGGCATCGAAAATAGCTTCAAACCACGATTGCCTCTCGCTCGTTTCGCGCGCGACAGGCTCCGCGCTTTCCGTCGATGTCGTGCTTTTGTTGTCGGCTTCCGGGATGGCGGAAGACTGTGAAAGCAAGGTTTGAATCTCATGTTCGTAATATGCCTTCGATGTCTCCAGTTCGTCGGCGATATTTAATGCCGCCAGCACCGCAATGCGCGAAATATCATACGTCGTGATATGCGATGCAATGTGCCGCATACGTTCATCGACGAGCTTTGCGACGCGCTCGACGTGCTCGCCGCCGCTCTGCGAACGCAGGCTATATGTTTGATCGAAAATGCTGACGCGAATCGATTCGGCGACGGGCGCGGGCGTGTCTTTATCAGTCATAGCCAAACAATTTATGAAAGCGGAACGAAGGCAATTCTACATCACTAATCGCAAGCTGTTTGCGGCAAGTATGGGCAGCGCTCAGGAAAATCTTAGACCTTACGCGGCGACGCGCGGATTTTAATTTCGCAGCGAATGAATCGGCGCGGGGATGCGCCCGCCGCGACGTATAAAGTCTGCGCACGAAAATGAGTTGACGTGCATGATGGGCGCGCTGCCGAGCAAGCCGCCGAACTCCACCATGTCACCGACGACTTTTCCGGGTACGGGAATAATCCGCACGGCAGTCGTTTTGTGATTCATCACGCCGATTGCCATTTCGTCTGCGATGATGCCCGCGAGAGTTTCGGCGGAAGTCGCGCCCGGCACAGCGACCATATCTATGCCCACCGAACACACGCTCGTCCACGCTTCGAGCTTTTCCAAAGTCAACGCGCCGACGCGCACAGCTTCGATCATCGCGGCGTCTTCCGAGACGGGAATAAACGCGCCGCTCATGCCACCCACCGCGCTCGAAGCCATCGCGCCGCCTTTTTTCACAGCGTCCGTCAGAAGCGCGAGCGCGGCAGTCGTGCCGGGCGCGCCCGCGCGTTCAAAGCCCATCGCTTCGATTATCTCCGCCACGGAATCGCCAAGCAGAGGCGTCGGCGCGAGCGATAAATCGATGATGCCGAATTGGATGCCGAGACGACGCGCCGCTTCGCGTCCAATCAATTCTCCTGCGCGCGCGAGTTTGAACGCAAGCTTTTTGATTAGCTCCGCGACTTCGCCGAGCGGCAGATCACGCGGCGCATGACGCACGGCGTGCGCAACGACGCCGGGGCCTGACACGCCCACGTTAATAACTGCTTCCGGCTCGCCCACTCCGTGAAACGCGCCCGCCATAAACGGATTATCTTCGACGGCATTGGCGAAGCAAACGAACTTGGCGCACGCAATCGCGCTGCGCTCGCGCGTTCGTTCGGCGGCTTCCTTCAGCAATTCGCCGACGAGCCGCACGGCGTCCATATTGATTCCGGCGCGCGACGTGGCAACATTGACGGACGAGCACAAACGCTCCGTCGAAGCGAGCGCTTCCGGGATCGAATCGAGAAACTTTCTTTCGCCGTTCGTCCAACCCTTATGCACGAGCGCCGAATAGCCGCCGACGAAATCCACGCCGACCGTGCGCGCCGCATCGTCAATCGCCCGCGCGAGCGTCACGTAATCCGCGCTGCTGACATTCTGCACGCCTTCGGCAATCGTGGAAACGGGCGTCAGCGAAACGCGCTTGTTGGCGATGCGCAAGCCTATTTCGTCGCCGATCTCATCCACGGTTTCGACAAGGCGCGCGGCGCGGCGGACAATCTTTTCGCGCACGCGCTCCGCCGTTTTCTCGATTGAATCAGACGCGCAATCGCGTAGGCTTAGGCCGAGCGTGACGGTGCGTATGTCCAGATGCTCCATCTCCGTCATGCGCACGGTCTGCAAAATTTCCGCTTGTGAATATTCCATAAAGAACGATTGAAGAACAACTCAATGGAGAAGCTTGCTGAACAAGAATAGAACGACGGTGAGCAGGAACAGCGCCGCCGCGACAAGGACGAAGCGCAGTCCCGGATCAATCGCCGCTTCATCGAGCACAGTCGAGGAAGTTTGCTTTAACTTTGCCACGCGCGGGCGCAAAGTTTCTTCAAGCTGTCCGCGCGCCGCGCCAGCCTTCGCCGCTATCACGCGCCGCCGATTGCCGGTCGCCGAATCTTCTCTGCGGTCAATGCTACGTCTTCCGCGATTGTCGCTCACGTCGTAATTGTCGGGCTTTTTCGTTGCAAATGAATCTACGGGCGGCGGCGCATGTGTTTCAGGAGCCGCCGCAGGAGAAACAGGTGGCGCCGCTTCAGCGTTCTTCTGCGGCGCGACAAAGGAGACTACCGGCGGTTCTTCGTTGTGGTTTGCCGAAGTGTGTTCCGTTGATTCGCTGTTGCGTTCGGCGGGCGTCGTCGTTGTGACGTGGCGGCGCTGAAGCGGCGTGCCGCAATGCGGGCAAAACGTCGCGCTCATTCGCACCATCACGCTGCACGCGGGACACCGCCTTGCTATTTCCGGTTCGGACATAAAATTAGATATTAGATGCTCGATGTTAGATGTTAATTTTGTCTTCACACTGACATCTAACATCTAGTATCTAACATCTGCTGTTATATTCTGTGCATCGCGTTGAAGAGGTCTTCGCGTTGGGCGTAGATGCGGACGCCGAGACGCTCGCCTTCAAGTCGAAAACGCTCTTTGAGCGCGGCGGCGGACTGCTTCGAGCGCGAGGCATCGGCAATCAAGACCATCGCAAACTTGCCCTGCACGACTGTCTGATTGATGTCCGCAATGGAGCATTCGGATTCAGCGAGAACTTGCGCAACGGCGGCGACGATGCCGGGACGATCCACGCCGAACACGGAAACAACCAGCCTTTGCGCAGAGCCTTCTTCGCGCGCCTCTCGCTCGCGCGCGCTTGTTCCAGCAGCGCCGCCACGCGTTTTTTCATTTGCATTCAGGCGATTACCGTCCGCTCCCTCCTTGTTTGCGATGATCGGTTCGATAGCACGGTAAACATCCGTCACAAGTTGTTCGACAGTCTGCTCGTCTGCGCCCGCGCCGAGCCTACCGTAAACGGCGCGCGTAATACTGTAAATTAATTCTTCGTTAGCCATCAGTTTCAATTTGGGATTGCGGATTTGGGAATTGCGATTGAATACGGACTAAGGATTAACAGCACCCGTTACTGCTTTTCTTGTTAATCTCAAATCCGCAATCCCAAATCGCAAATCTAAAATCCCAACCGCCTATCCGTTTAATTCGCGCGCGGCCTCGCGTGCTTCGTCGGATGTCGTGTCCTGTATGTCCATGCGGTCAACGATAGCGACGACGGCGGCTTCGATTGACATTTCCTGATCGCCGATAGCCGTGCGCGCCGCTTTACCGTAAGCGCACATCACGATTTCGCCCACGCCCGCGCCAAGCCGGTCTGCGACGACGACGATATTCTTCGTCGGCTCTTTATCCAGATCATACGGATGCACAATCAAAAAACGGACGCCCTCCAGATCAGGCGTCTTCTTCGTAGACCAGACTGTGCCGACGACTTTGCCGAGAAACATAAAAGCAGATGTTAGATGTCAGATGCCGGATGTTAGATTTTGATTTTAGCTTTTAACTAACATCTAGTATCTAACATCTATCCTTTATCCTTTAGCGAAGACTTCCGCCGTATCGCCGATGTCGTGCGCCGCCGGAGTAATAATCGTGCGGGCATTGATGTAAATCTTTTCGCCCTTCTGCAAAGCGTGGCGCACATCGTCTTCGCACACGAAATCAACGGTGCGGTGTTGTCCGTTGCCGTTCGTTGACGCCGCTTTGTTTGTCGCATTGCCGTTGGCGGCAGCATTAGAAGTTACAGATGTTTGTGTGCTCGACGGCGCAACGGGCGCTTGTGTAAATTGCGACGGCGCTGTTGAGTCTATGCTGGCGCTGTGGCCGTTTGTGCGGTTGGCGTGGTCGCCATTTTCGCTCGTCGCCGTCGGTGCGGCTTCGGCGTGCGGCGCGGCGGAAGCGGCGGCGTACTGGCTGCCAGCCTCTATGTCTATGCCGGGTTGCACGGGCGCGGGCGAAGAAGTCGCATGAAACGCGATTGGCTCCGGCGCGGATTCAGTCGCCGCGTTTCCCACACGGCGATTCGCCAGAAAGCGATCAACGATAGACGCAATCTCTTCGCGGTTAATCGTGCCTGTCGAACCGGAAGAACGCATTGAAGTATCAGCGCGTGCGCCGCCTGCATCGACAGTCGGGCGCGCGGCAAAGGGCGTCGATGATTGCGGCTGTTCCGTATTCACGGCGGGACGCGCGCTCTTGACCGCGCGTGTTTCAAAGGCGACGCGTTTGATGTCCATTAAGTGAAGCGGCGAAACATTGTCGCTTGTCACGTTGCCGCCCCACGAGCCGCAGCCCAGAGTCATCGAAGGCGGAAGCGCCGTCGAGAAACCGATTGCGCCGTGCGTCGTCGGCGAATTGACGATCACGCGCGAGGCGGGCATTTCGACGCCGTAAGCTTTCGCAACCTCGCGCGATTCCGTATGTATGCCTGCGGTGTGACCCATGCCGCCGTAACTCAAAATTTCAAAGCACCGCGCCGCGCCGCGCTCTAATCCGTCTTCCACATAAAAGGCTAAAATCGGCGACAGCTTTTCCATCGACAACGGATAATCGCGCCCGACTCCGCCGACTTCCACCATCAAACAACGCGTTCCCGCAGGCACATTCAAGCCCGCCATTTTCGCAATCGTCTCGACTGAACGCCCGACGACGCCCGGATTCAAAGAGCGCTGCGGAGTGGCGACGACTTTCGCAAGTTGGTCTGCTTCCGCCGCGCTCAGAAAATGGCCGCCCTGCGCCTCGAACTGCTCGCGCACGGCGTCCGCGATGGGAGCATCCACGACCACCGCCTGCTCCGAAGCGCAGATCGTTCCGTTGTCGAAGCACTTCCCTGTCAAAATATTTTGCACGGCGCGCGGTACATTCGCCGTTCGCTCGACGAAGACAGGCACGTTTCCGGGGCCGACGCCGAACGCAGGCTTGCCCGACGAATAAGCCGCGCGCACAAGCCCGATTCCGCCCGTCGCTAAGATTACGGCGGTCTGCTTGTGCTTCATCAAGGCTTCGGTTCCCTCGACTGTCGCCGCCGTCATGCACCCGATTGCTTCCGCAGGCAAGCCTTCTTTGACGGCTGCCTCGCGCATAATCTTAACTGCTTCGTTGATGCAGCGTGTTGCCGAAGGATGCGGCGAAAGCACAATCGCATTGCGCGACTTGATGCTAATGAGACACTTGAAGATAGCGGTTGAAGTCGGGTTGGTGGAAGGAATAATGCCTGCGATGACACCGCGCGGGCTGGCGATTTCGATTACGTCCTTCGATTCGTTGACGACGCCGACCGTGCGTAGATTGCGAAAGTAATTCCACACGTCTTCCGATGCGAAACGATTTTTCTCCGTCTTGTCGGCAGCAACACCGTAGCCTGTTTCTTCTACGGCCATCTGGCCTAGACGCGCCGCCTCACGAAGCGCCGCGCCAGCCATCGCTTCGCAAATGCGATCAATCTTCGCTTGATCGAAACCGGAGAGCGTCACCTGCGCGCGATGCGCCGCTTCCACAAGGTCGCGCGCCTGCTGCACCGCCACAAGGTCTTTATCAACCGCCGCCATTGAACACCTCCGAAAACGGATGTCAGATGTTAGATACTAGATGCTGGTTCAAAGATTGGTACGCTGCTTTGTAACTGACATCTAACATCTAGTATCCGACATCTATTTCGCCCGTTCTTTATTATTCTCGCGCGTGGCTTGCGGAAGGGCGCGTCCCTGTTCGCCTTCGCCGAGTTGTCCGGCCTGACCGCCGCCACCGCCGGCCTGTAACGCGCGCTCGTCAGGGCTGTAACCCGTGCGCCCGCTTTTGGGCAGCACGCGTTCGACTTCGGTGTGCGGGCGCGGAATTACATGCACGCTGATGAGTTCGCCGACACGACGCGCGGCGGCAGCGCCCGCATCCGTCGCCGCTTTGACTGCGCCGACATCGCCGCGCACAAAAATCGTCACATAGCCCGCGCCGATATATTCCTTGCCGATAAGCGTGACATTGGCGGCCTTGACCATTGCGTCTGCGGCCTCGACCGCGCCGACAAAACCTTTGGTCTCGATCATTCCGAGTGCTTCGAGAGACATCTTTTGATAGTCCTTTTTTCTCTTGTAGAAATTAAAAACAGATGGCTTGATTTAACGAACGTCCAAACGTATCACCGCCCGCCGCAAGAATCAAGCAGCGTCGCCAAAGCTTACAAGCCGCGACTTATTTAGCGACAGTCGATTACGGCAGCAACTTATCATAATCAGCGTGCGAGCCGATCCAGAACCACACAATGCCTTCCTGCTTATCTAAACCTAATGCGCGATAGTGTGAGCCAACGCGAACCGACCACAGCTTACTGATTTTCTTGAAGTGCAATGATGGATGCTTGGAATCAGCTTTGAGCAACTGAAAATTCTTGTCGGCGAGGTTGCGTATCTCAAGCGGAAGCTGGCGATAACATTGCCAGAATTGAGGCGAAGCATAATGCTTCACAACGGTTCGCAGCGCACGGCCTTAAATTCCTGCTCCGCTTGTTCGAGCAACGCATCAAGGCGTCCGGCTTCGACATCCTGCTTGAGCCGCTCGTCCCAGACACGCGCCTGAAACTCCTCAAACCATTCGGCTAACTCCGCTAGTTGTAAAGGCGGCAATCGAGTAATAGCAGATTCGATCTCTTTAACATTCATAAGGCAAATTATACACTTTCCATAAACTCGATTCTGTTTCCGAACGGATCGAGAAACGAAAATCTCTTCACGCCCGGTATCGCTGTCTCTTCCTTTATGCTCACACCATGCTCCTGCAAATACTTTCTAACCGCTTCCAAACCTTCAACCTCAAAAGCTGGATGCCGTTTGGATGTGCCTTGCGCTTCTTCTACACCGATATGCAACTGAATATTAGCAATCCTAAACCACAAGCCGCCATTCGGTTTGAGGGCTTCCGGTTTCTCAATTTCTTCTAACCCAAGTATATTGCTATAGAACTCTCTGGCTTTATATTCTGCACCAAAGGGAATACAGATTTGAACGTGATCGAGTCGTTTGATTTTTAGTTTCATGTTTTCAACCTTCAATATATGAAAGCTAACGGACTCTTAATTATACCGCACGGCGATTTATAATATAGAGCATTGTAAATCACCAGCTCTTGCGCAGCTAATCGGCGCTCGCATAAATCACACAGTATCGTTCGATACACGTATTTCCCGGACAAAAGTTTGACAATGTTTATTAGCGCACGTTATAGTTCGCGCCAAAGGCACTTTGCTTGCACGCGTGCGGCGGCGGTGAAATAAAACAAGCATCGAGTAATACACAGTAAGCTTGTCGGCGTGTTTCGCGCGAGGCAAGTGGGATTCAAACGCAGGCTCTCTTTCAAACGGCTTTTTGCGAAAGGACGGCGCAGCAGCTTTTGGCAATGGCAACATCTTTCGGCGAACAATTGCGGGCGGCGCGCGAGGCACGCAATATCACTTTGCGCGACGTGTCCGAGCAGACGCGTATCTCCATGCGTTACCTCGAAGCCATCGAAACAGATGATTACTCCCGATTGCCCGGCGGCATTTTTAATAAGAGCTTTATTAAATCCTACGCCCGTCACGTAGGCTTCAACGAAAACGAAGCGCTCGAAGGCTACGCGCGCGCCGCACGCGAGCAAGGCGAATCGCCCGACGAAGTTACTTCGACGCCGTACCAGCCGCGCGTTTACACGGACGATTCCACGCGCTCGCCGATTGTCACAGCTCTTTTGACGGTGATTATTCTCGCCGTTCTGTCGCTCGGCGTTTACGCAGGGCTTCATTGGTACTTGCGCCAGCGAAACAACAACGAGCGCACGGACAACAACGCCGCTGCCGCTCTCCAATCAAACACGCAAAACCCTGCGCTCAATCAATCGAACGGCAATCCGAATGCGCAGAATGCGGCAAGCACATCGGCGTCGCCTGCTACTGCGATAAACTCTAACTTCGACGTTCTAATCAAAGCGCGCGGCACAAAGGTCTGGATCAGAGCCAAAGCCGATGACGGCGATACGTCGGAAACCACCTTGCAGCCGAACGAAACAAAAGAGTTCAAGCCGCAGCAGACTTTGAAACTAAACTATGCGAAGGTCAACGCGTCGGCGCTCGATGTAACGATCAACGGACGCCCTGCGAAAGTGCCGCAGGATTCCAAAGGCATACTCGCAGAGATGCTTATCACCAAAGAAAATTATCAACAGCAATTGCAGTAATTCACGTTCGGCAATATGTGTTCTTGGCACGCCCGACAATTTCAAAGACAACGCGCACGACGAGGACGACTGCGCCGACTTAATATCAACGGCAGAGATACGCGCCCGCAGCAAGTTTCGCGGGCATTTTTGTTTTCACACAGCGCAAATTTACAACGCGGATTTCAATTCACGCGCCACGCATACGCTTATTTTTCAATGTAAAGATTACCGCTTCAAGGCATTAAGGAATAAAGCATTATGATTAACACGGATTTAATGGAAGGACTGACCTTCGACGATGTGCTCTTGCTGCCCGCGCACTCCGACGTGCTGCCGAACGAAACAGACACCGCGACAAATTTCACGCGCGGCATAAGCTTGCAGATTCCGCTCTGCTCTTCGGCGATGGACACCGTCACGGAAGCAGGCCTCGCCATCGCCATCGCGCAGCAGGGCGGCATCGGCGTCATACACAAAAACCTTTCCATCGAACGCCAAGCGGAGGAAGTCGATAAAGTCAAGCGCTCGGAATCCGGCATGATCGTCGATCCCGTCACGATTCGCCCGGATCGTCCCGTCCGCGAAGCCTTGGGCGTGATGGAGCGCTACCACATCAGCGGCGTGCCTGTCGTGGACGAAGGCGGACATCTCGTCGGCATCATCACCAACCGCGATTTGCGTTTTGAAACACGCTTCGACATTCCCGTATCGGACGTAATGACAAAGCAGCCGCTCGTCACAGTGCCTGTCGGAACGACGCTCGAACAAGCAAAGTCGGTGCTGCAAAAACACCGCATCGAAAAACTGCTTGTCATAGACGAAGACAAACACCTCAAAGGCTTAATCACCGTCAAGGACATACAAAAAGCGATCAAGTACCCATCGGCAGCGAAGGATAACCTTGGCCGCCTGCGCTGTGCCGCCGCCATCGGCGCAACCGGCGACTACCGCGAACGCGCCGACGAACTCGTGCGTATGCGCACCGATTGTCTCGTCATAGACACAGCGCACGGCCACTCTTCGCGCGTCATCGAAGCCGTCAAGGAAATCAAACGCCGCCACACGGGAACGGAGATTATCGCCGGAAACGTCGCAACCTTTGAAGCAACGCGCGCATTGATCGACGCGGGAGTCGATGCCGTCAAAGTCGGAATCGGCCCCGGAAGCATTTGCACAACGCGTGTCGTGACAGGCGCGGGCGTGCCGCAGATTACTGCAATCAGCGAGTGCGTAAGGGCGGCGCGCGGAAGCGGCGTGCCGATTATCGCCGACGGCGGCGTTAAGTTTTCCGGCGATGTGGCGAAGGCGATTGCAGCGGGCGCGGATGTCGTGATGATCGGGTCATTATTCGCAGGCACGGAGGAAGCGCCCGGCGAAGTAATTCTCTTTCAAGGACGTTCCTTCAAAACATATCGCGGCATGGGTTCCATCGGCGCGATGCGCGAAGGCTCGCGTGACCGTTACAGCCAAGAAGACACGGAGATTGAATCCAAACTCGTTCCCGAAGGCATCGAAGGCCGCGTGCCGTACAAGGGAACGCTCGCCGACATGGTCACGCAACTCATCGGCGGCCTGCGCGCAGGCATGGGCTACACGGGCTGCCGCAGCATACGCGAATTTCAGGAAAGAACGCGCTTCGTTCGCATCAGCGCCGCAGGCTTGCGCGAATCGCACGTCCACGACGTTATCATCACAAAGGAAGCGCCGAACTATCGTCTCGAATAAACGCGCGGTGAAATAGCCGTGCGTTATAGCTGTTTGCGAAGGCGCGTGCCTTCACAAATTGAATGTAGGGGCAGCAGCTTGTCCCTGCCCGTCGGATTGAATGGCATCCAAGCGGCGGGCGATCTTGCTTGCCTTACGACACGAACAAGCGAAGCGGCTTTACGACAAATGTCGGACAAAAACGGCACTCGTGTTTCAAACTATCCGACTTTCCTTCACTGTTCTTCACCATGCGACGCCATAATTCTAAGTTTATTTGCGCGGCACTTCGCTTGCTTCGTTCATTGCTATGATAACGAATCAACGCCACGCGCTTCTCATTGCAAATCCGCTCGCAGGGCGCGGCAGCAGCACACATCGCCGCCTTGAAATCAAACGCTTCTGCGAAATTTTGAAGCAGCATGGCGTTACTGTCGAGTTGGCGGCAACGACGGCGCAGGGCGATGCGACGTGGCTTGCTGAACAGGCTGCGCGGGAAGGCTGGCGCGAAGTTATCGTATCGGGCGGCGACGGCACAATCAACGAAGCGTTGCAGGGCTTGGCGGGGAAAAATGTGCGGCTTGCGGTGTGGCCGCGCGGCACGGCGAATGTTCTCGCGCGCGAACTCGAATTGCCGTTTAAGGCAGAGCACGTCGCGGAGATGATCGCGCGTGGAAAAACGCGGCGTATTTCAATCGGCTGCGCGACGAATGAAGCGCGCGGCGAACGTTGCTACTTTTTTCTGATGGCGGGCGTCGGACTCGATGCTTCGGTGGTGCGCGGCACAAACAGCAATCTCAAGCGACGCGTCGGCGAAGCGGCCTTCTGGTATTCAGGGCTGCAACACCTCGCGCGCTGGCAACCCGTTTCATTCGATGTTGAAGTTGAAGGCGAAACTTACCCGGCGACGTTCGCGGCCATCGGTAAGGCGGCGCACTACGGCGGCAATCTGGCGATTACGCCGGGCGCGCGATTGGATGATTCGCAGTTTGAAATCTGCGTGATTGATTCATACAGCAAGCTGCATTATTTGCATTTGCTGTCGCAAGCAATGCGCAGCACGGGCGTCGCCGAACAATTGCCGCACACACGCCTTTTCAAAGCCTCGCGCGTGCGCGTCACAGGCGAATCACTCGTTCAAGCCGACGGCGAATTAATCGGCGAGCTTCCGATGAGTTTTGAAATAACTTCAAAGCGCATCGAAGTCATCGTGTCTTGATGAAAGCCTTTGCGCATTTTGAGCTACGGGCGTTTGCCGTCGAGCCACGCGGCGCGTAGAGTGCGTGCCTGCGGCGAAGCATCCGATCTTTCTTCGATGCGATATGTGTAAACGTCCGGCGCTTTGAGCGTCATTGATAATTGAAGTGTGCGGCGATCACGTTGCACCGTGACAGGCACGCGCGCGCCTTGTTTGAACCGATTGAGCACGCTTATCCAAGTCGTTCGTGTAACCGTCTCGCCGCCGATGGAAAGAATCACATCATTGCGTTCAAGCCCGGCGTCTTCAGCGCTCGAGTTGTTAGCCACGTTTCCAATCTTCGCCTTTTGTCGTTCCGCTCTGTCAAGCGTAATTCCCGCCGTGTAAGCTTCGCGCGCAGGCTCGCGCACAAGCTTTAAGCCGACCTGCGCGAAGGCTTCATCATAAGGTGGAGTTTCCACGCCGAACGCATAGCGCGCGAAGAAATCTTTGAGGTCAAAGCCTGCGACTTCCGAGGCGACGCGCGCGAAATCTTCGTTTGTGTAGCCGCGCCCGCGCAGATAATACGTCGCCTGCTGACTCTGAACATAAAACTCTTCGTACATGCGCCGCATCACGTCGTCGAGCGACGCGCGCCCGTTCGTTTTGCCGCGAATCAAAAGATCGAGCGCGAGGCCGATTAGTTCGCCTTTCGGATAATAGCTAATCGAAGTGTTGGCTAAATTAGTTTGCTGAATGCTCGTTCCGCGATCCAGAAACGGCGCTGAGAGGGATGATTCGACGGCGCTCATCAAACGGCTGCCCGGTGCATTTTCAACGCCCGTGATTGTGTTGCTCTCGCGCTGCAAAAATTCCTTGTCCGTCAAAAGCTTCGCGCGCCGCAGCATTAAATGACCATAGTAATTCGTGAAGCCTTCGGCAATCCACAGCCCGCGCGTATTGGCAGGGCGCGTGAAATCCCAAGGGCCGAGTTCTATTGGCCGCAGGCGCTTAACGTTCCAGACGTGAAAGAATTCGTGCGCGACGGCGTCGAGCGTATCTTCCAACACGCCCGCATCGGCGAGCGCGCCCGGCACGATAATGTTCGTTGATGTTAAGTGCTCCATGCCGTCGCCCGAACGATCATCGGCGGCGAAGTGCAAAAGAAACGTATAGGAATCGAATTCCGGCGCGCCCCACAAAGCAGTTTCCGCGCGCACGATTTTTTCTATATCGCGCACGAGTTGCGGACGCTTGCCGCCTTCGTCGCCGAACGAATGCACGACGACGTGATAAGTCTTGCCGTCAATCGTGAAATCGTCCTGCGTCCAATCGGGCGCAAGTTCAGTTGGATTATCAATTAAAATATCGTAGTTCGGATATTGCCAGTCGCGTTGGTCGGCGCGCGTCATGCTCCCGTTCGTAATGCGCCAAGTCGCGGGTGGATTAATCTTCAGCGTCACGGGATCAGGCTTGTGGCCGACGACGTACATGAAAATCTCGCCGCCGTTATAGTTAGCGTGCCGCGCGTCTAGTTGCGCAAACGTGCCGGACAAATCGTCGCCAAAAACCTTGTAATCAATCTGAAATCTTCGGAAGCCTTTTGGTTGAACGCGCCATGTCTGGTCATCAATTCTAACGATTGGCAAAGGCAAATTTATGCACATGGCATTGTCAGGACAGTCCCGGTTATCAATAGCTTTGACCTGTTGCACATTCTTTGCAAAGTCGAAAACGGCATATCGCCCCGGAGACCATCTTGGCATCTGCAAATCAACGAAGTTCACCGGCGTTGTGGTATCGACATTAACTTGCACCTCAAAAAGATGCGACGCGGGACGCGACATCGAAAGCGTGTAAGTAATGCGATACGGCGCTTGCTCTGATTGTGCGATTGCCGCAACTGTAAACGGGATCATCAAAAAGCAAAGAAGCGCGGCGCGCATTAATGAACGACGAATTGGCATCAGGAAACTCCGGCGATTCGTTTATCGAAAAAGTGTTATGAAAGCTAGCAGGGGAAACAAGTGATTATCTGCGTTTCGCGTCGCGCGTGTCAAAGCAAACACGCGCACGCGCGTCCGTGCTTGACGCTTCGTGAATTCGTCGGATAGTTTTTATGCTGCCGTTATCAAATTTGTCAGCTACAATTTCAACCTTCAAATGAGCATCACAGAAAGACTTTATTACACGGATTCGCACCTGACTGAGTTTGCGGCGCGCGTTGCCGACATCACTCGAACTGCCGACGGGCGCGCGGCGATGGTGCTTGACCGCACGGCATTTTATCCGACGGGCGGCGGGCAACCGAGCGACACGGGTACGCTCGATGCGATGCGCGTTGTCGAATGCGTCGAAGATGAAGATGCCGGAGTATTGCATGTCGTCGAAGGAGATTCGCCGCCCGTCGGAGCAAGCATAACGGGGCGCGTGGACTGGGCGCGTCGCTTCGATCATCTACAACAGCACACAGCGCAGCACATTCTTTCGCAGGCGCTCATCAAACTTTTCGATGCCGAGACGCGCGGCTTTCGCATGATGGAACAGGCTTCGGAGATAGACGTCGCGCTTCGTGATCCGACGAACGAGCGGATTATAGAAGCCGTCGGATTCGCCAATCAAATCGTTTGGTCGAATCTCGCAGTGCGCGCGCATAACAACGTCTCGCCCGAAGCGGCGGCGCTGATGAATTTGCGAAAGGCAAGCGCGCGTGAGGGACTTCTGCGCATCATCGAAATCGAAGGCTTCGATACAAATGCGTGCGGCGGCACACATGCGCAGGCGACGGGCGAAGTCGGCATAATTTGCGTGCGCTCTTGGGAGCGCGCGAAAGGCATGACGCGTCTCGAATTCGTCGCGGGGGGGCGTGCGCTACGCGATTACAATGAAGTGAACACGGCGGCGCGCAAGTTAGCGGCGCAGTTCAGCGTCGGGCGCGATGACACTGCGGCAGCCGTGTCGCGTTTGAGCGAAGATCACAAAACTCTACAGCGCCGCGTCGCGGAGTTGGAAACGTTAGAAGCGCGCGTTACGGCAGATGACTTGCGCGCAAGCACTGTGCGACAAGCAGACGGCACACTGATTATTGCGCGCGTCGTCGAAGCGCACGGCGTCGAGCAGTTGAAACGTCTTGCGCACGCGCTTACCGACAGCGAGAGAACAATCGCATTGCTCGGCTCAATCGAGAATGGCACGGCGCGGCTCGTCTTCGCGCGCTCGATTGATGCGGGCGCAGACATGAACGCACTAATGCGCGAAGCCTGTGCGAACATCGAAGGACGCGGCGGCGGGCTGGCGGATTTCGCGCAGGGCGGCGGCAAGCGCACCGATAAACTTGCGTTGACGCTCGAAGTCCTTGCGCGCGGCCTCTCTGAAAATCGGGCGACGCAACAAGGCTGATCGCAGTCGCTTGCCCTGTCTCATTTCTTCCCGCACGAATTTTCCACGCGCAAATTACAAAGATGTAACCGCCGCTTCGCCGAAGACGAGCAGCAGGGGCGGCGGCGTCTTTGTGTGTATTGTTTTTCCATTCGTGTATCGCTTTTGCGTGGCAGACTGCTTTTCCATCTTGAGTTTCTTAACAAACACATACGGCATGGCAATTGATAGGGTTGCGCGTCGTCGGGGGAAATAATGAGGGATGGACGAAGCGGTTTAATTATCTACGCGTTCATCATTAATCATTACACCTGATGTCTGGACACATTTAGAAACCAGCTTCTAAATCAAGTTTACGTTCATGATCGAGCAACTGCCACAGACTTTCATCGCGCCTGAGCAGTTCAACGACGCTTCTGACCATACTCAACTCAGAA
>JBPCOJ010000063.1:0-26002 GCA_051000345.1 Pyrinomonadaceae bacterium
AGAGCAGCACGCAAACAAAGAAGGCAACTACCGCCGGGACGAAGACGACAACAATCGGCGCGACAACGCCGGCGAAACGAGCGGCGGCGAAAGCGACGGTGCGCGTCGTTGACGACGTTGAGTTGGCGAAGCTTATCCGGCGCGACGCGAAGCAGCCGCGCCCGCTGCTTGTCAATTTTTGGGCGACGTGGTGCGAGCCGTGCCGCGAGGAATTTCCAGACCTCGTGCGTATCGACAAAGATTACAAAGCGCGCGGCCTCGATTTCATCGTTGTCTCGCTCGACGACATGGAAGAATTGAACAAAGGCGTGCCGGAGTTTCTATACGCGATGCACTCGACGATGCCCGCGTATCTCTTGAACACGCCGGAAGCCGCCGATGCTATTAATGTAGTTGATAAGAATTGGACGGGCGCGTTGCCCGCTACCTTCCTCTTCAGCCCGCGCGGTCAACTCGTCTTCTCTCATACAGGGCGCATCAATCCTGCTGAACTCAAGCAAGCGATTGAATTTGCATTGAAGCCTGAAAATCAATAGCGCATGAATCTCGCTCATATCACGCCCGAAGTCGTCGCCGCACATCACCTCACGGCGGAAGAATTCGCGCGCATCGAAGAACTTTTAGGACGCGCGCCGTCGTTTGCCGAACTAGGCATTTTCTCCGTGATGTGGTCGGAGCATTGCTCTTACAAATCCTCGCGCGTGCATCTCAAAAAATTGCCGACGACGGGCGCGCGCGTGATCGTGCCGCCCGGGGAAAACGCGGGCGTCATAGATGTCGGCGACGGCTGGTGCGCGGCCTTCAAAGTCGAATCGCATAATCATCCTTCATTCATCGAGCCGTTTCAGGGCGCGGCGACGGGCGTCGGCGGCATCCTGCGCGACATCTTCACGATGGGCGCGCGCCCCGTCGCCGCGATGAACTCGATACGCTTCGGTTCACTCGACGACAAACAAAACGGGCGGCGCAATCAAAGACTTCTGGCGGGCGTCGTCGCAGGCATCGCGCACTACGGCAACGCGTTCGGCGTCGCAACCGTCGGCGGCGAAGCGATGTTCGATGATGCGTATGCTTTGAACCCGCTTGTCAACGCCTTTGCGCTCGGACTCGTGCGCCGCGATGCGATATTTTTCGGCACGGCAACGGGAGTCGGCAATCCGATTTTGTACGTCGGCGCGAAAACAGGGCGCGACGGCATTCACGGCGCGACGATGTCTTCCGCAGAGTTCGACGACGAAGCTTTGGAAAAGCGCCCGACGGTTCAAGTCGGCGATCCGTTTCTCGAAAAACTACTTCTCGAAGCCTGCCTCGAAGCAATGCGTAGCGGCGCGATTGCGGGCATACAGGATATGGGCGCGGCGGGCTTAACATCGTCTTCGTGCGAGATGGCGGCGCGGGCGGGCAACGGCATCGAGATCGATTTAACGCTTGTGCCGCAGCGCGAGCAAAACATGACGGCCTACGAAATGCTGCTTTCGGAATCGCAGGAACGCATGTTGATCGTCGCGCATAAGGGACAGGAGCGGCAGGTCGTTGACATTTTCCGCAAGTGGGATTTGGACGCCGTCGTGATCGGGCGCGTCACCGAAGGCGGACACATGCGCGTGCGTCACAACGATGAACTCGTCGCAGATATTCCCGTCCGCGCGTTGACGGATGAAGCGCCGAAGTATGAACGATTGATGCGCGCGCCCGTCTCGAACAGGAGTCAGGAGTCAGGAATCAGTAGTCAGAAGTCAGAAGAGAATCATCATGTCGGCTCACGACTCAAGACAGACGGCTCTGAACTTCGATCAACTGAAAATTACGCGAACTCTTTGCGGCGCCTTCTCGCTTCGCCGAACATCGCGTCGAAGGAGTGGGTTTATCGTCAATACGATCACATGGTGCGAACGAATACGGCAGTGCTGCCGGGCGCGGACGCCGCCGTTGTGCGCATCAAGGAAACGCGCCGCGCGCTCGCCATGTGTCTCGACGGCAATGGCCGTTTCTGCGCCGTCAATCCGCGCGAGGGCGCAAAGCTCATCGTTGCCGAAGCCGCGCGCAACGTCGTCTGCGTCGGCGCGCGCCCGCTTGCGATCACGAATTGTTTGAACTTCGCTTCGCCGGAGCGCCCGGAAGTAATGTGGTCGTTTGGCGAAACCATCGAAGGCATCGGTGAAGCCTGCCGCGCGCTCGAAACGCCGGTTGTCTCCGGCAATGTTTCCTTTTATAACGAAACGGATGGACGCGGCATTTTGCCGACGCCCGTCATCGGCATGGTCGGACTCGTCGAAGACGTGCGGCGCATCATCCAACACGGCTTTAAGACTTCCGGCGACTTGATCGCGATGCTCGGCACGACGAACGCTGATCTTTCCGTCAGCGAATATGCCGCGATTATCGAAGGGCGCACGATTGATGAAATGATCGAGATGGGCGCAGACGTTCCCGTGCTCGATTTGTCGCGCGAAAAAGGCGTGCAGCAAGCGTGCTTGCGCGCGACAGAAGCGGGGCTGCTTCGTTCGGCGCACGATTGTTCGGACGGAGGCCTTGCGGTGGCAATCAGCGAATGCTGCTTTTCATCGCTCAACCGCGGGAGCATCGGCGCAGACATTGAACTACGCGGTGAATCGCACGGTGAATTACATAGTGAGATGCACACTGAAATACACGGCGAACAATCCGGCGCGCTTTCCATCACGGCGCATCTTTTCAGTGAGTCTCCGTCGCGCATCGTCGTCAGCTTCGGTGCAGATGCGCTTGAAGCGGTAAAGGAAATCGCGTTGCAGGAGAATTGCCCGCTCACGATTTTGGGACGCACCGGCGCTGATTATTTGCGTATCATTACAAATGGCGAAGAAGTCTTGCGCGCGAGCGTGGACGAACTCGAAACGGCTTGGCGCACATCGCTTGCTTCAAAGCTGCAACGCGAAGTTCTGGCTGCCGAAGCCGAATAAGCGGCAGACGCTCGAAGTGCTTTGTTCACACTCGCTACGATTAGCGACACCGCTTCAATTTGTTTCCCCCTCGCCTCGAAATATGAATGAGCATTGCACGCGCGACAAAAGCAAATCGATTGACGGCGGCGACTACTATCAGCACCGCGCCGCTTTCGCGCGAACTCGAAATTACTGCCGACGAACTCTTGCAGGCATTGCTGGCGCTTCCCGCCGCTCATCGCCTGAGCATTCTCGACGGCGGAGGCGGCACGTCGCGCGAAGGCTGGGCGGGCGGGCGCTTTCTCATCGCCGGATTCGATCCCTTTGAAATCGTCGAAGCAAGCGGCGAAACGATGCACCTCACGCATCGCGGCAGCGATATAGTGGAAGTTCAGCCCGAAGCCGCGCTCGATTTGCTCGATGAGCGCCTGCGCCAATTTCATCAACCACAGCACGCTGCTAATCCTGCGCATCTGCCCCTCGGCGGCGGAGCCTGCATCGCAACCTTCGCCTACGATTACGCCAGCCGCATAAACCTTTCGCGCAAGACACGCGCGACAGCGCACGGCGCGCATGTTGACGATGCTGCCGAACCGGACGCGACGCTCTGCTTTTACGATTCCCTCGTCGTTCACGATTACGCGCGCGCTAAAACCTACGCCACGACCATCGGCGGCGCGCGAAGATTAAAGGAAACTTGCGAAATCGTCTGCGAGTCGGCAAACGCCATCCGGCTTCGTAATTCCCGGCAAAGCGCGTCACATGCAACGGATAAAGAATTGCCTTCCCTTGCTTCTCATTTCGATTTTCATTCCGCCGCTTCTCATTCCGCATCTCACGCCGACGCTTCTCATAGGGCGACTTCAAATTTTACGCGCGCCGCTTACATCGAAGCCGTCTTGCGAATCAAAGAGCACATCGCGGCGGGCGACATTTATCAAGCGAATCTCACGCAGCAATTCACTGTTCCGCTCACGGATCGACGCTTCACGCCCGAACACATTTTTCTGCGGCTGCGGCGGGATCATCCCTCGGCATTCTCCGCGTTCGTTCGCCGCGCATCGGACGCGTGCGTTAGTATCTCGCCGGAACGCTTTCTGCGCGTCGTGCATGATGCGAACGAGCGCCGCGTCGAAGCATGGCCGATTAAGGGAACGCGGCCGCGCGGCGTGACCGCAGAAGATGATGCGCGTTTGCGCCACGAGCTTTTGACGAGCGGGAAAGACCGCGCGGAGAATGTGATGATCGTCGATTTGCTGCGCAATGATTTGGGACGCGTGTGCGAGTATGGCTCGATTGAAGTGACACAGTTATGCGCGCTTGAAGAACACCCGACGCTTTTTCATCTCGTCTCGAAAGTGAAGGGAAATTTACGCGGGAATGTGACGGCGGGCGATTTGATGCGCGCGGCCTTTCCATGCGGCTCCATCACGGGCGCGCCGAAGATTCGCGCGATGCAAATAATAAACGAAACGGAGACAACACGGCGTAAGCTCTCGATGGGCGCAATCGGTTATTTTTCCTTCGACGGCACGCTGGATTTAAGCGTGGCGATTCGCACGATGACCGTGCGCGAAATGCGCGCCCGCTTTAACGTCGGCGGCGGCATCGTCGCCGATAGCGAGCCGGAAGTAGAGTATGAAGAATCGCTCACCAAAGCGCGCGCATTGCTCACAGCGCTCGATGCTGAAATGATTTCAAAACCGTAGAGACAGAGGCTCGTTCGCTGCCCGTGTTTTATGTGAGCAAGCGGGCAGGGACAAGCCGTTGCCCCCTACAAATATTTCCTGATGAATTGAAAGGCTCCGGGCAAAAGTGCATCCGTTTATTTACTTGAACAATCGCGTGGTGAATGCGTCGCGGGCGCGCGTGGCAGTGCATTTCGGCGCGATGCTTTACGGGCGCGGAGTGTTCACGACGCTCGCCGTTTATGAAGGCCGCCCGTTTCTCTGGCCGGAACATTGGGCGCGGCTCGCGCAACACGCAGACCACATAGGAATTGCGCGCGGCAGTTTCGATGAAACCTCAACCGGCAAGGCGCTTGCGGAATTGATCGAAGTCAATAAAGTGTCTGACGGGCGCGCCCGCGTGACATTGCTCGGCGACTCTTTGCATGGCATCTGGCAAACAAGCACAGCGAGCGAGAACAAATCTAAAAATGAAACAGTCTTGCTTGTGATGACGGGCGAGCGGCGCGCGCCGAAAAGCGAAGAGGGTTTTGCGATCACCGTTTCGCCGTATCGCGTCAACACGCTGTCGGCTTTGACGGGCATTAAGAGCGTTAATTATCTGGATCACATGCTGGCGTGGGAGGAAGCGCGCGCGCGTGATTTCGATGAAGCGTTGATGCTCAACGAGCGCGGCGAAATTGTTTCTGCGACGCTCGCCAATGTTTTCTGGGCGCGTGACGGCGTCGTGCATACGCCGCCCGTTTCAACCGGCGCGCTCGACGGCACAACACGCGCGCTCGTGCTGCGCCTTGCTGCCGAACTGTCTGTGCCAATTGTCGAGAGCGTCGGCGACCTCGCGCAGTTATCGGAAGCGGATGAAATATTTCTGACCTCTGCGGGTCTCGGCGTGCAACTCGTCGGCGGCTACGATTTTCATCGTTATGCAATCGGCGTCGGAAGCATTGCGTTGCGGCTGCGCGAAGCATTCCGGCAATTTACCAAACATTAAAGCCGCGTCCTCATGCTATAATTCGCGGCCTGTCGCAAGCCTCGTTTCAAAATCAATTTCATGCGTTGTTTATTTTAATCAGGAGGACGAAAACAACATGGCTACCGAACTTCAGCGTGCCGATACGACTTCGCAAGCGGACATTGAAAAATTGTTGGGAGACGAGGCGCAGTCGCTTTTAAGTTATACGGCGCAGGCGATTCCCAAAGACCAAATTCAATTGCCGGGGCCGGATTTCATTGACCGCGTGTGGCTTGCATCGGATCGCACGCCGTCCGTATTGCGCTCTTTGCAGACGCTTTTCGATCACGGCAGGCTCGCAGGCACGGGCTATCTTTCCATACTGCCCGTCGATCAGGGCATAGAACATTCGGCGGGAGCTTCCTTTGCGCCGAACCCGCAGTATTTCGATCCCGAAAACATTGTCCGGCTTGCCGTCGAAGGCGGCTGCAACGCGGTTGCTTCGACGTTCGGCGTGCTGGGGATAGTCGCGCGCAAGTACGCGCATAAGATTCCGTTTATCGTTAAAATCAATCACAACGAACTACTGACTTATCCGAACAAGTTCGATCAGGTTATGTTCGGCACGATTGACGAAGCGCGGAATATGGGCGCGGTCGCCGTCGGCGCGACGATCTATTTCGGCTCGGAAGAATCGGCAAGGCAAATCGTCGAAGTCGCGGAAGCCTTCGCCTACGCGCACGAACTCGGGATGGCGACGATTCTCTGGTGCTATTTGCGCAATTCGCAATTCAAAACCAAGGCTGGCGACATGCACGAAGCGGCTGATTTGACGGGACAGGCGAATCATCTGGGCTGCACGATTCAGGCTGACCTCATCAAGCAGAAATTGCCTCTGCGCAACGGCGGCTATAATCAATTGAATCTCTCGAAGGACGCGCCCTACGGCAAAACGAGCAACTTGATTTACGATAAACTGACAACCGATCATCCAATCGATCTGGTGCGTTATCAAGTAGCGAATTGTTATATGGGACGCTGCGGACTGATTAACAGCGGCGGCGAATCCAAAGGTGAAAACGATTTCGCGGACGCCGTGCGCACCGCCGTGGTTAACAAACGCGGCGGCGGCATGGGACTTATTTCAGGACGCAAAGCCTTTCAGCGCCCAATGCCCGACGGCATACGCCTGCTCAACTCGGTTCAGGATGTTTACGCATCGAAGGAAATCACCGTCGCTTAAAGGATTTTCTGATGCTTGAGGCACGGATCGCATCGTATTACCATTTAACACATTGACGCCTGAACAAGCACAGATTTCCGACGCGCAGCTTCTGGAAGCGATTACGAAGAGAGACGAGCAAGCGCTCGCCGCTCTTTATGATCGCTATGCTTCAATCCTCTTTGGCCTCTTGCTCCGTATACTACATGACAGAGCAGAGGCCGAAGATGTTTTACAGGAAGTATTCCTGCGCGTCTGGCAGCGCGCCGCAGACTTCGACGAAGCGCGCGGGCGCGTCTTTACGTGGCTCGTGACGATTGCGCGCAGCCGCGCCATTGATCGCCTGCGTGCCATTCAATCGCGCGGGCGCGTGGCGGAAGAAGCGGCGCGTGAAAGCGCATTTACGAGCGCGCCGAGTGCTGTGTCGGATGCTATTGCGTCGGAGCAGCGGGTGGTGGTCGAACAAGCGCTCGCGGAGATTCCCGAAGAGCAAAGACGCACGCTCATGCTCGCTTATTTCGAGGGACTCACGCAATCGGAAATCGCCGCGCGCACGGGCGAACCGCTCGGCACTGTTAAGACACGCACGCGCGCCGGATTAGCCCGCTTGCGCGCGATTTTATACAAGGTGGTCACAGGCTCTCGCTGAAGCAGTTGATGACTCACGAAGAATACAAGGATTTGCTCGCGCTCGAAGCGCTGCATTCGCTCGATAAAGCGGAAGCCTCGCTGCTGCATGAGCATCTTGCGACTTGCGACGAATGCCATAGCGAACTAATCGAGTGGCGCGACGCGGCGGCCTTGCTCGCTCCCTCTGTCGATCAAGTCGCCCCGCCGGAAACGCTGCGCGCAAGAATTCTCGATAGCATAAAAGAAACAAATGCTTTTTCGCACGCCCCGACAAACGGCGAAGCGAACGCGGATTTGGAAACGCGCAGCAGCAAGGAAACGGGAAAAGTCTTGCCGTTGCGAAAGAAAAACGACGCGGGCGTTGATAAAGCTTTCGTCGGCAAATCCGCTTGGTGGTCGGGCGCGCTCGCGGCTTCGCTCCTTGTCGGGGCGCTTATCGTCTCGCTCGTTGTGTTCTGGCAACGCAACAACGCGCAGCAGCAAGAACAAGCGCGCCTTTCAAGCCGCAACGATGATAAGCAAGCGGAGTCAAATCAATCGCCGCCGCGCAACGATGCGACTCAAACAGAGAGAGCGCCGCTCCCGAACAGCAACGATGACAATGAAGCGCCGCCGCAGATTAACCGTTCGTCGAATCGGGACTTGCCGAATCGAAACGATGGGGCTAATCGGCAGGACAAAAAAACCGTAGAGCGTAAAGCTAATGCGCCCGCAGCCAATCGTCGCCCGCAAATCGCTGAACCTCCCGTTACTTCTGAACCGGATGCTTCCGCAGCGGCTACGCGAATTGTCCAACTCGCCGGAACGGAAAAGGCTCCGCAAGCACACGCCCGCATGGTCTTTGACAAGAGTACGGGCAACATGACCGTTACTGTCTCTGATCTGCCGCCGCCAGCCGCAGGCCGAGCTTATCAACTATGGTTCATCGTCAAAGGGCATCCGATTCCGGGCAGTGTTTTCGTCACCGGACAAGAAGGCCGGGCTATGCTGCGCGGACAGATTCCCGCAGGGGCGCGTGACGCTACGGCCTTCGCCGTCACTCTTGAAAAATCGAACGGCGCAAACAAGCCTTCAGGAGCTAAATATCTGCTCGGCTCCATCAACGCATCTTAAATTTCAAGGATGCGTTTAATCCGAAAATAATCGCTCTGCTTCGGGGAAAATATAATCTTCGTGGTATACCTGTGTGCGAGAGTTCGCTTGATAAATTGAATATCAGAAAGAGGCAGGAACAATGGTCGAGGATCAATCAAAGAAAACGGAAGCACAGGAAACGAAAACACCAAATGTCGTCTCCGACAAAACAGGCCAGTACGATGCACGCTTTATGCTATGGCGCATGTTCTGCGACGAGCACAAGATTCCCGTCGAAACATTACCGGGCGATTTAAGCGGCGACGCGAAAGAAAAGTGGGAGAAGGTGAAGGAAAGAGGGCTAAAGAAACCGGATGAACAATAATTGTTGAAGCGAACACGACGCACAGGCTTTCAACGCCCGGCGATTCGTTTTTCACTTTACATCGCCGCGCCGTTCATCGCTTTGTCGTTCAATCTGTATTCGTGAGAAACGGATTGTATTGCCGCTCTCGCCCGATAGTCGTCGTTTCGCCGTGTCCGCTGTAAACCTTCACGTCGTCGCCGAGCGGCACGATTTTTTTCAAAATCGAATCCATCAATTCCCGCATCGATCCGCCCGGCAAATCCGTTCTCCCTATCGAGCCGCTGAACAAACAATCGCCGCTGAAAACCGCGCGCTCATTTTTTTCAAAAAGCACGACGTGGCCGGGCGCGTGTCCCGGACAATGAAGCACCTCGAAATTTAATTGCCCGACAGTGTAACGCTCGCCATCCGTCCAATATCTATCGAGCGCGGGCGGCGCGTCATATTCCAATCCGAACGCTGCCCACTGCCCGCGCGGAATCCCCAACCAAGCAGGCTGCTCCGCGAGCGCCGTGTACAAAGCCTCGTCCGCCGCGTGCAGAATTATCTCCGCTTCCGGGTAAAGTTTTTTTAGTTCACCAACGCCGCCGATATGGTCTACATGCGCGTGCGTCAAAGCAATCGCCTGCAATTTCAGTTCATGGCGCTGGAGTGCGGCGGCAATCAATCCGGCATCGCCGCCCGGGTCGATACAAATGGCCTGCCGCGTTTTTTCGCAGCCGACGATACGCGCGTTCTGCTGAAATAATGTGACGACGAATTCTTCAACGATCATAATGGTTTCAAGGCAGTAGGAAATTTCAAAATGAGCATCTAAAATAGCACAAAACCTTACGCCGGAATCCGCTATCCGATGGAGATTTTAAGATCATGCCGATGAGCACACAGGCGAGTTCGCTTGCCGAAATTTTAGACGAAAACACAATTGAAGCCGCCGAAGAGTTAATCGAGCGACTGCCCGGAAACGACGTGCGCTGCTACGCCTGCGGGCATCGCTGTCTCGTCAAAGACGGCAGGCGCGGTATTTGCAAAGTGCGCTTTAACGAAGCTGGCAGATTACTCGTTCCCGCCAACTACGTCGCCGCGCTCGCCTGCGATCCAACCGAAAAGAAACCTTTTTTTCACGCGTTGCCCGGCTCCGACACGCTCACTTTCGGAATGCTCGGCTGCGATTTGCACTGCGGTTACTGCCAGAATTGGCTGACATCGCAAGCCTTGCGCGACGGCGCGGCGGGCGTTGCGCCGAAAATTGTTACGGCTGAAAGATTAATTGCGCTGGCGCTCGCGCACGGCGCGCGAATGGTCGGATCGAGTTACAACGAACCGCTCATCACTGCGGAGTGGGCGGTGGAAGTTTTCAAGCGCGCGAAGCCAGCCGGACTCAAAACGGCGTTCATCTCGAACGGCAATGCGACGCCGCAGGTCTTGGATTTTCTGCGCCCTTGGACGGATTGCTACAAGATAGATTTGAAGTCGATGGATGACCGCAATTATCGTCAACTCGGCGGCGTCGTGGACAACATTCTGGAAACGATTAAGATGGTTTACGCGCGCGGTTTCTGGACGGAGGTAGTAACGCTGATCGTTCCCGGCTTCAACGATTCCACAGACGAATTGAAACGAGCGGCAGATTACATCGCATCAGTTTCGCCGGATATTCCTTGGCACGTCACGGCGTTTCATCAAGATTACAATATGACTGAAAATGCTAACACTACCGCCGAACAACTCGTTCGTGCCTGCGAGATCGGGCGCAAGGCGGGTTTGCGTTTTGTTTATGCGGGCAATCAACCGGGCAGAGTCGGGCGTTGGGAAAATACTTACTGCCCGTCATGCGACGAACTTCTTATCGAACGCTACGGCTATATTATCAAGCGAATGAAAGTGACGGGCGATGGGAGGTGTCCGTCATGCGCGACAAAGATTCCGGGCGCGTGGTCTTGAAAGTGATACAGAGCAAAAGCGACGAAGAACAACGCGATTGAACGTAGAGCACGAAAGGGACGAAGCGAGATTATCGCTTCGTCCCTTTCCATTTTCCCGCAAAGATGAATCGTTACTCGTCGGTCTTTTTTCTCAGGCGCATTGAGCGCACCACTACCGGGTCGTTCGTTGTTTTGACGGTGTAGTCGGCAGGCACTTCAAAAAGCGAGCGGGCGGGTTCGCCGCGCACGATGTTGGTCAAACGGTAAGTATCAATGCCGGTGCGCGGATCGTCGTGCTTGGTTAGGACGACAACCTTCAACTCTGGCGAGTACCAGCGCTCCGTGACAACTTTGATCGGGAGTTCGTTGCCGAGTTGTCCCGCCGGAATAGTGATGGTGGAACGCGCGCCTTCGGCTTCGACGCCTTCGATGATTTGCGTGCCGAGTTGTTCGGCGTTTGAGAAAAGCGGCGCGGGCCGCCCGTCCGTCGGGCGGTTCGGCACTTGGCCTATCATGGATTTGTCGCGCGCTGTAAAATTGAAGAAGATGTTGCGCTCGACTTTCGCGGGCACGCCGTTTTGCTCGGCGGGCTTGAATCGTAATTGCTTTGCCGTGTCGATTGCTGCCTGCCGCAGCAAGGGATGACCGTCAACCGCCGTTGCTGAAACAACTTCGCCCGCTTCATTAACTTCTGCAACAACCTTCACTTTGCCCTGTATTCCGGCGGTAATCGCGGCGGGCGGATAAACAGGTCTTACGAATTTAGCGAGTTGAGCGTCCGGCGTATCTAACACTACGGTAAAGCGCGGTATCTCGATTTTTCGCGCGGTGCGGGTGGTGCTATTCAAAAGATAGTCAACGCCCGCCACAGGGTCGTTGATGATAACCATTATCGGAATCTTGTCAGCTGCTGAAGTGCCGACGCCGGAGAATGATAATTCGTTGCGCGTGCGGCCTTCGCTGTCACGGTAGATAGTCTGTATAAACTTATGCGTGATGCGATTACCGTCGCCGAGCGGTTGCGTTTTCTCCGTGATCGCCACAGCCGAAAACGGCGCGCTCTTTATCACCTTGCCGTCGGAACTCAATTCGGAAGCGATAAAATCGACGTTGCCGCTCTGATTAAGTGCGATAACAGACGCCGCTTCGCCGGACGCTTCGCCTGAAACAACGCTGCCATCCGGCATGTTAAGTTGAATCTGGCGGCGCACAATCGTCGTGCCGGGTTCTTGTTTCGCCGGTGCGTTCTCCGGCACGGATGTTTGCGCGCCCGCGCCATGTGTCGCCGCGAGCACGAACAAAAGGGCGCAGATGAAAGCCGTCGGAAAGTTTCTGTGAATTCTCATTGCTTTAACTCCTTCAAAGTTATTTAAGATGCCGGAAGAAAAGTTATGTCCAATTTTCGTCACCGGTTAAGCGCGGCCTTTTGCTTCTAGCGCACGAAACGAATCGCGCGCGCGAGGCCGTTTTGCCCGACGAGCACATCGGCTTTGACGGGTTCGGCGGCGCGTTCCATGTTCATCGGTAAACCAAAGGTAAGTAAGGCCGAACGCGGCAGTTCAACGCGCACAAGCTGTCCGCCGTCCTGCGCCGCGAGATTGTTGGCATCGCCAAGCGGCAGAAAGTCAGTCGCAATTTCATCACGGTTCGCCGCTGCCGTCTCGTCTGTGAAATCCGCCCGTGAATCATTGCGATTCAAACGCTCTTTATGATTATTACTGCGGCGCGCGCCATTTTTATTCGTGGCATTTGCGACGGTCAAATAATCCGCACGGTTCGACGCACGCGCGTTTGCGGTTTGTTGTGTCGCTTTGATTATTTCAACGGGCGCGATGTCCGGCGACGGCGCGATTGTTTGCGAAGCCTCGCCGTTTTCTTGCGCGTCGGGCGCGTTCGCTGCCGAAAGCCTTGCGCCTGAACTTATGGCGCTTGTCGTCGCCGTTTCTGTTCCACGCTGCGCGTAGAAAAAGCGCGTTGCCGCCGTCAAGCCGAAACATACCAGAAGCATCGCCGCCACAGCCGTCCACACGATTCGACGGCGCGGAGTTTTCGCCTTGAAAAAGCTGACGGTAGAAGCGGGCGCGGGTGAGTGTGAAGTTATGATCGTGTCGGCGGCGAGTTTCTGAAAAGCGGCGCGAAGCGCAGTTTCGATTTGCGGCGGCGCTTCGATGTTTTCGCTTGCCGACGCAAACGCGCGCAAGTAATGCGTCAACGCGCGCTCCTCTGTGAGCCGCGCGGCGCAGGGCGCGCAATTTTCCGCGTGTGCCGCAGCGTCGGCGCGCAAGGCGGCGTCCATCACATTGGCGCGCGCCAGATCAATTAGAACCGTTTCAAATTTTCCGCAGTTCATACCAAACACCTCACAGGATTAACCATGCGCGAAGCTTCTTCTGTTTCGCCGCAGATATCGACGCTCGCGTTGCGCGACGGACGCAGCTTCTCGATGAGCAAGAGGCGCGCGCGGTGCAGTCTCGAGCGAACTGTTCCGATGGCGCAATCGATGACGACGGCGGCCTCCGCGTAACTCAATTCGTGCAGATCGCAGAGCACCAAGGCTTCGCGGTAATGCGCGGGCAAAGTGGCAATCGCCGCGTGCAGCTGTTCGATCATTTCCTTGCGCGCGAAGTCGGCGAGCAAATCGTTGTTGTCGATGACGGCAGCCGCAGTTGTAGTAGTGGCGGCGTGCATGTCCGATTCTTCGCTTTCATCTGCGAGCGGCACATAGGATTTATCTCGTTCGAGACAGCGCAGCACATGATGGCGCGCGATGCCGTAGAGATAAGCGGTGAGCGAGCCGCGCGACGGATCGTAGTTCAAATTTTCAACTTGTATGAGCGCCATAAAGACTTCCTGCGTGACATCCTCCGCGATTATCCGGGAGCCGCACATTTGTAGCGCGTAACGATAAATGCCCGCTTGCCTGCGTTTGTAAAGCGCGACAAATGCGGCTTCGTCGCCGACCAACGCGCGCCGCAGCAAGTCATCATCGGAAATGTTTTCGGGAACCATCATCGCCGTTTTTCACGTAACGAGGCACGCGCTGACATCGAGCTTACACAAGTGATTCGCCCGGCGCGCGCAAAAAGTTCCAGAAAGTTTCGGCGTGCAAAAGTTTCTGCGAAGAATAAAGGCTTTAGAAGTTTGAGGAGCGGCGCGTTTTGCCTTCCGCAGTGCCGAAGACGGGCGAATATTCTTCTTCGTTCTCGGCGGCTTTGAGCGCGCGTTTGAGTTCGGTGATGTCGCGGCAAATCGAATCGAATTCTTCTTGATCGAAAGGCTGATAGTCGCCCGCGAGTTCGAGCGTGCGTTCGATTCTTTCGTTCGAGCAATCAATGGCGTTCATCGTCAATTCGTTTGTTTCAATCGCTTCCGTAATCGCATCGCGCGCGGCGACGAAGTTTGCCGCCTGCTCGCAGATGAGCACCATGTCCGAGCCTGCCTGCACCGCGCGCAAGGAAGCTTCGCCGACAGAAAGAGTTTCCACCACCGCGCCCATTTCCATATCGTCCGTGATAACGAGGCCGTCGAATTTAAGCGCCTGACGAAGCAAGCGCATCACGACGTTGCCGCTGATAGTCGCGGGCAGTTGGTGCATCGCTTCGAGCGTCGGCAAATCGCGCGTCCGGCGAAACCATATCTGCAAAAATTCGGAGACCTCCGGGAACGCCGCGTGGCTGACCATCACGGAATGCAAATGCTCGCCCGGACGGTGAAACATCAAATCCATGAACGGCACGAGATCGCGCTCGAAAATCTCTTCCCAAGAATGCGTCACAACCGGCAAACGCCTGTGCGAATCGACGCTCGATCCGCCCAAGCCCGGAAAGTGCTTGCCGCAGCCGAGGATGCCGCCGCGCTGCAAACCGTCGAGATATTCGCCCGCGAGCCTCGAAACTTCCGCCGGATACGCGCCGAAGGTTCTGCCGCGCAAGCCGTTGTCTTCATTCGCGCCCGACAAATCGATCACCGGCGCGAAGTTGATATTGAAGCCGAGCAGCCGCAGCGCGCGTGCCGAAAGCTCGCCGAACTTTTGCGCTAATTCAGATCGTCCGGCTTCGCGCACGGCTTTGGCCGACGGCATCGGTTCGCAGATATTGCGAAAACGGTCAACGAGGCCGCCTTCCTGATCGACGCCGATAAAGATGCCTTTGTCGCCCACCGAATCGCGTATCTGCGCGTTAAGCAGCGCGACTTGCGCAACCGATTCGATGTTGCGCCCGAAGAGCACGACGCCGCCCGGCTGCACTTCTTCGAGCAACTCGCGCGTCTCCTTTGTCAAACTCGTTTCGGGAAGCCCTATGAAGAGCAATCGCCCGGCCTTTTCTTTGACGGAAAGTTTGTTTGCAATTGTGGTGGCAGCGGGCGCGGCAAGGTGATCGCTGGCACTTAGCGGCGGCGTGGTGAAATCCTGCTCAATTTTCATGGAAAAATAGAAGGCGAACGGCGGTTTCTGCTCTATGTTGAATTATCTATGTCGAATTAAATTTTTGTGTTCCGCGCGGGGATACGTTGAACAAGCTTAGCCGACTGCGCGAGGAGGGAGAAAGCGCGACGGCGACAACCTTTGAAGAGATTAACGGCTCAAAGTTTGTTTGGCAAGAAGATTCGTCAATAACTTGATTGCGCGCAACCGGCGGCCTTACTATTCTTGTCGGGCGATCAAAAGCGAGCGGGTATATTTTCTCTTGAGCAATTCATCGAAAGACAATTCGAGTCCGGCGTATCTATCGCAAAAGATAAAGGATCGCGCGCGCGGGCTGGGCTTCGATAAAGTCGGCATCGTGCGCGCGGAAGCTCTCGCAAACGAGCGCGGGCGTTTGGAAGATTGGCTGGCGCGCGGCTTTCATGGCGAGATGGGGTGGATGGCGCGCGAGCCGGAAAAGCGCGCAGACCCGCGCCTGTTGTTTCCTGCGGCGCGCTCCGTTGTCGCCGTCGCGCTTAATTACTACACCGCGCACGAACACTCCAATGATCCGGCGTGCGGGAAAATCTCGCGTTACGCATGGGGCGACGATTACCATGATGTCATGGGCGAAAAACTAAAGGCGCTGCTCCTATGGATCAAAGAAGAATGGCCGCAAACCGAAGGCAAAACATGCGTTGATATTCAACCCATGATGGACAAGGCGTGGGCCGAGCGCGCAGGGATAGGCTGGATCGGCAAGCACTCGAATCTCATCACGCGCGAATACGGCTCGTGGATTTTCTTGGGCGAACTCTTGCTCAATCTCGACTTGGAATACGACACGGAAAAAGTCGAAGACCACTGCGGAACATGCACGCTGTGCCTCGAAGCCTGTCCGACGGGCGCAATCACAGAACCGCGCGTTGTCGATTCAACGAAGTGCATTTCCTATGCGACCATCGAACTGCGCGAACCCGAATTGCCCGAACACGTCGCCGCTAATCTCGAAGGCTGGCTCTACGGCTGCGACATTTGTCAGGACGTATGCCCTTGGAATCGCTTTGAGCAGCCGACCACCGAACAACGCTTCGAGCCGCGCGCCGATAATGTTTCGGCAAATCTCTACGCGCTTCTGAAGCTCTCGCCCGACACTTACGCCGCGCGCTTTCGCAAAAGCCCGATCAAGCGCGCCAAACTCTCCGGCTTGCAACGAAACGCCTCGGCGCTCATCAAACAAACGAGCGAAGAAAATTAATCGCTCACGCGCATCGAAGCATCTTGAAGCATCGGTTTATCTGCGTCTGGCTTACGCGTTGGAATTCCGTTAAACTAAATCGAAACATCTGTATTACGAATTTTGAGGTTTACCGTTATGAGTGATGAAGAGACAGCGAAGAAGATGGAGTTTATCCTCGAACAGCAAGCGCAATTTACGGCGAAGATAGGACAGCTTGAGGACATCGTGACCAGACTTGCCAACGCGAGTTTTAACAGATTTGAAGACCTCGAAGAGAAGATGGTCGCGCTGGTTGATTCGCAAATCAGATTAGCTGATTCAAGTTCTAAAAGATTTGAAGATGCTGAAGAGAAGATTGTGGCGCTGGTTGATTCTCAAGTCAGATTAACCGAAGCGCAAGATCGCCTAACCGAGGCGCAGGATCGCTTGACTGAATCACAAGATCGCTTGACTGAATCACAAGACCGCTTAAATGAATCACAAGATCGCCTAACTGAAGCGCAAGCTCTCACAGACGAAAATGTTAAGAATCTAATCGCCGTCGCTGACCGCTATTTCAACGAGAATCGCAACGGAAAGCCATAGAGTTAAAGACGCGCTAAAAGTATTGATCGGCTCGATTGATAATTCACCAACAGGCGGCGGTTTGCTCGAACGTTCGGGAAGCGAAAATTAAAAGTGAAGATTGCACTCAAAGATTCATACGGGCGGGCGATACGTGATTTGCGCGTGTCGCTGACGGATCGCTGCAACTTTCGCTGCTTCTACTGCCTGCCGCACGGCGAGCCGCCCATCGCTCCGAAAGAGCAAATGCTTTCCTACGAAGAAATCGAATACATCTGCGAAATCTTCGTCTCTCTCGGCATCGAAAAAATTCGCTTGACGGGCGGCGAGCCGATGATGCGCCGCGACATCGAAACCATCATCACAAAACTCTCCAAACTCAAGCCGAGCCTGCTCGATCTCGCGCTCACAACCAACGGTTATTTTTTGCCCGGACGCGCGCAAGGCTTGAAAGACGCGGGGCTTGACCGCATCACGATCAGCATCGATAGCCTGAAGCCGGAAACTTTCAAGCGCATGACCGGCGTAGATGTCATAGACAAAGTGCTCGAAGGCATCGACGCGGCAAAGCGAGCAGGGCTTGCGCCGATCAAAATCAACGCCGTCATCGTGCGCGGCTACAACGAAACAGAAGTCGCGGACTTCGCGGAGTTTGCGCGCGATCACGACGTACAAATGCGCTTCATCGAATTCATGCCTTTGGATTCCGGCCACGAGTGGTCGAAGGAAATGGTCGTGCCGGGACGCGAAATTCTGGCGCGCATCGAAGAACGCTTTTCGCTTGCGCCGCTCGAAGCAAAACGCGGCTCGGAAACAAGCGCGCGTTACCGCTTCGCTGACAATGCTCCGGGCGAAATCGGCATTATCGCGCCCGTCACGGAACCTTTTTGCGGCGCGTGCTCGCGCATACGCCTCACCGCCGACGGGCAAATCCGAACGTGCCTTTTCTCGACAGTCGAACACAGTTTGCGCGATGTCATTAGAAGCAACGCCACGCGCCACGAAATCATTGATTACATCGCAAGCGTCGTGTGGAAAAAAGAGCCGCGCCACTTCATCAACGATCCTACTTTCGCGCAGCCCACGCGCACAATGAGCTTTATCGGCGGCTAAAAATAGCCGTCGAGTTTGAAAATTAGTTTAGTTTTCGGGGGAGCTTTCGTTTACAAAAACGATGCTGAGAGTCGCATGTAGCGTGCGAGACCCTTTGAACCTGATGCGGTTAGCACCGTCGAAGGGAGACAAACGGAGAGGCCGTTTCATTCTTTCGGATGAAGCGGTTTTTTCATTTCAGGCCAAGCTTATTTGGCCGGAAGGTTTTGAAAAGTTATGAGCACACAAAATCAATCAAGCGAGCCGCGCGAGAAGATGAGCGATGAGGTTCAGCTTCCTAATTCGCGCAAGGTTTATGTTGAAGGAAAGCAAGCGGGCGTGCGCGTGCCGTTCCGCGAAATCTCGCAGAATGTGACGAAGAATTTTGACGGCACGCTGGAAGAGAATCCGCCCGTGCGCGTGTATGATGCGAGCGGGTTGTGGGGCGATGACGATGCGGCGGCGGTGCGCTGCGATGTGCGCGACGGATTGCCCGCGCTTCGCCGCGAGTGGATTGTCGGGCGCGGTGACGTTGAGGAATACACGGGGCGCGATGTTTTGCCGCAGGACAACGGCTATCTGACGTTGGGCGCTGAAGAATATGCGCGCAATAAAAACAAGGGGCGGCTCGAAGAATTTCCCGGACTGCGTCGCGCGCCGTTGCGTGCGAAGCCGGGACACAACGTGACGCAGCTGCATTATGCGCGGCGCGGGCTAATCACGCCCGAAATGGAGTTCATCGCCATCCGCGAAAACTTGGGACGTGAAGCGGCTTTTGAAGCAGCGCAGGATAATGACCGTACATCTCTGCAACATCAACACGCGGGCGAGAGTTTCGGCGCGTCAGTTCCTTCTTATGTGACGCCGGAATTCGTGCGCGATGAAGTGGCGCGAGGCCGCGCGATTATTCCCGCGAACATCAATCACCCGGAATCGGAGCCGATGATTATCGGGCGCAATTTTCTGGTGAAGATTAACGCCAACATCGGAAACTCCGCCGTCGCTTCTTCGATTGAAGAGGAAGTTGAAAAGATGCGTTGGGCGACGAAGTGGGGCGCGGATACGGTGATGGATTTGTCTACGGGCAAAAATATACACGCGACGCGCGAGTGGATTCTGCGGAACTCGCCCGTGCCGATTGGCACTGTGCCGATTTATCAGGCGCTCGAAAAAGTCGGAGGCAAGGCGGAAGAATTAACTTGGGAAGTTTACCGCGACACGCTCATCGAACAGGCCGAGCAAGGCGTCGATTATTTTACGATTCACGCGGGCGTGCGCCTGCCTTACATTCCTTTGACGGCGAAGCGCACGACGGGCATCGTTTCGCGCGGCGGCTCGATCATGGCGAAGTGGTGTTTGTCGCACCACAAGGAAAGTTTTCTCTACACGCGCTTTCGTGAAATCTGCGAGATCATGGCGGCCTACGATGTTTCGTTTTCTCTTGGCGACGGACTTCGTCCCGGCTCGATTGCGGACGCGAACGACGCGGCGCAGTTTGCCGAATTAGAGACGCTCGGCGAACTCACGAAGATCGCTTGGGAAATGGATTGCCAGACGATGATCGAAGGCCCCGGCCATGTGCCGATGCACCTCATCAAAGAAAACATGGACAAGCAATTGAAGGAGTGCGACGAAGCGCCGTTCTACACTTTAGGGCCTTTAACGACGGACATCGCGCCCGGCTACGACCATATTACTTCGGGAATCGGCGCGGCGATGATCGGCTGGTTCGGCTGCGCGATGCTCTGCTATGTGACGCCGAAAGAGCATCTTGGTTTGCCGAATAAAAAGGATGTGAAGGACGGCGTTATTACTTACAAGATCGCGGCGCACGCGGCGGACTTGGCGAAGGGACATCCGGGCGCGCAGGCGAGAGACAACGCGCTCTCGAAATCGCGTTTCGAGTTTCGCTGGGAAGATCAATTCAATCTCTCGCTCGATCCTGAAGTCGCGCGCGAATACCACGACGAAACCTTGCCGCAGGAAGGCGCAAAGCTCGCGCACTTCTGTTCGATGTGCGGGCCACACTTCTGTTCTATGAAAATCACGCAGGACGTGCGCGAGTATGCGGCGCAGAAGGAGTTGGACGAGCAAGCGGCGCTTGACGCAGGAATGAAGGAAAAGGCAGCGGAGTTTGCCGCAGCGGGCGCGGAGGTTTACCGGAAAGCGTAGAGCTTAAGTTTATTTTTAATGAACAATGAAAGGGCGCGCGCAGGCAAGGGGAGAGACTTGCCCGCACGCGCCGTTTTGTTTGTGCCGTTGCTTATATTACGACTGCGGCGGCAATGGTGTCGGCGTCGGTATCGGCGTTGGTCTTGGCGCCGATTCGCTCGTCATTATTGTCGTCGTGGTGATCATCGTGCTTGCAGGCTCTTTGCGGATGAAGACTTCGCCGCGCTGTGTAAGGTTGGCTTTAGCGGCGAGAGTGTTGAGCATCGAAGCGAGGATTTCTTTGTTGTCCAGACGAAAGCTCGTGACGCCGTTGACCTTTGTATCCGCATCACTGTACTGAATCGTCAGATAGCGAACTTTTTTTCTGATGAAACTTGCCGGAAATCCGTAGAAGGGAATATTGCTGGCGACGGTGGCGGCAGCCGGTCTTCTCGATTGATTGTCGGCGAAGGCTCCCGCCACAGAGTCATACGGAATGGAAAGTATTTCCTTCTGAACTTTGTCACGAAAGACTAGGCGGCGGCTCGCATCGTCGAAGGTGAGCGTGCCGTCCACCCTTTTGTTGTAGCCGAAAACGCCGCCTTCGTATTTGGCGCGAACGCTCTGCGGCGCAGGCCTTGTTGCAGCAGAAGACGTTGTGGACGCGCTCGTTTGATCGCCCACCGTGCGAGGTCTTTGCGCGAGCGCGTGGCGGCTGTTGGCGACAACAATTAAGAGCGCGCACAAAGCGATAAGTTTTACTGCATTCTTCATTCTTTCATCTCCCTTTTGAATATCTCACTGAAAAATGTTAGATGCGCATTCCGCCCACCGTGCGTTGCCACTGCAATGTTTGTTTGAGCACGCAGAGGCGTTGCTTTTCTTCCGCCGAGCACGCGGGTTCGAGTTGTTCGAGAATGGCTTCGAGCAAAGCGACGGCAAAGGAACCGGCGTGCGTGATGATCTGCGAATAGTAATGCAACTGCACACGCCCGCGCGCGTCTCTGTGAAAGCTTTGCACGTCTTTTTCATCGACGTGGTAAACATCCTGATTAGCGGGAACGACGCGGCGCGGCACCGTCTGATGAATCTTTCCTGCAACGTCGCGCCAGCCGAGCAGCAGAATGCCGACGAGCACGCCCTGCTCGTTTAAGTAATCAGGGCTTAACACGGAGAGGTCTGCGCGCGGCGAAAGGCGCGGGCCGAAACTCGCATAATCAGGGTTGGCGAGCTGCGAATCATAAATGACGCCGATCACTTCGCTTTCGTCTTCGAGCGGCATTGAAACGAACTGCGCGAAACCGTAATCGGAGCTTTGCGGCGGCGCGTCAGAATCGAGCGCGTCAATAATCCGCCCGACGTAATCGACGTGCGAGTTTGACGCAACGATCTTCGCAATTTTAGTAGGCATAAATTCAAGTAGACAGAAGTCAGGAGTCAGAATGGAGAAAAGAACAGAAGCGACGATAATTATACTCATGCTCATCGGACACAAGCTTCTTGCATTTATTCTGTCTCCTGACTTCTGACTCCTGACTCCCGCTTTTCACTGTTTCGCCCATTCCGGCACTTTGTAGAGAATCCACCACAGAAATAGTTGCGCGCAGAAGATCAGGATTCCGGCGATGATGCCATGAACGGAAGCGCGGCGGCCATTGAGATGCGGCGCATGACGGACGCGCACGAGGCCGACGCAGCCTGTGAAGATTGCGCCTGGGCAAAAAAGAATTCCGAGATATGGAACAAGCGCGTAGGTCGCAAAGGCGAGTGCCAACTGCGAAGCATTGTTCAAGTTTCGCGCAGGCTGTGTTGATGCAAATTTCGCAATTTGTTTGGCGCGCACTTTATTGTCGTTTGCCGCGCCGCTGACGATTGCGGTTTCCTTCGATGGCGGCGGGCGATGTTGTTTATGATACGAGGCGCGCAAGGCATCTGCGGGCAGATAATCTTCGGCGTCGGCAAAGGCTCTTCCGCAAACTGTGCAGTAGCTCGCGTCAGCGCGTCGCACGCTTGCGCCGCACGCCGGACAAGTGTGCGGCGATGCGGCGTTTGACGGCTTTTGCGAGTCGGATTGCTTCAAATGATTTTATACGCTGTCTTCATTCTAACGACGACGCATTTTGCTCGCGGCTTTGCGTGAAATGCGAAAGGCGAATTTTTCGCGGGCGGCGAAATCCTGTATCGCGCGCAAGAATTGCTGGCGGTCACGCGCCGTAATGACAGCCGCTTCGTCCGCCGTTTCAATCGCGTAAGGATAGCCGAGTCCGCTCACGCATTCGGCGCGCACAGTGTCAATGACATCATCCAACAAACCCGCTTCGTAAATCCATACGGGAACATCGAGGCGCGCCGGAGCGGAATCGCTTGTCGTCTGCAAATAAGAAAAGCCGATCAGCGGTTGCCCGTTTTCGTCGCTGAAGGCTTCGCTCAATTTTTCTCTTTTGCAGTAACAGAAACTACTGCGCACGCCCCACGCATTCACAAGCGGCATGGATGATTCGCTTTCGACAAGCGCGCTCAAAAGCTGCGCATCGTAAATCGAAGAAGGCCGCGTGTCTCTCGCTCGCCCGTCAAGCAAATTAAGAAGCGCCACGAGATCGCGCGCGTAGCTTTGATCGACGAAGCCGATGACGGGAACTTCTGTATCGCGCGACAATTTAACGAGACGTGTGACGGCATTGACATAGCCGCTTTGAATTTCTGTGCGCGGCATTCCGAAGGAGATCAAAAGCGAGCCGTCGAAGAAGGCGACGGGCGTGCGTTCGCCGCGCTCCTGCCAGCCTTTTTTCTTTTCGAGAAACTTGCACAGCGCGTCGGTTTCAAGAATGAAGCGGCGCAAGCCGACGATGGTGTCCGCAGTGCTTCGCTCGTCGTAGTCTTCCAGCAATTCCTTCGGCGAGACGATATGAAAGCGCGCGCCCTTTTCGTAACCGCCGTCGCGCGCGTGCGGATTCTCGAACCACGCGACCTGTACGGCGGCGACGGGAATCGACACTTCTCTTCCCGGCAAAAGCTGGCTGCCGTCGGCGGCAAACGTCGTCCGGTTCTGCAAAACTTCAATCGCCCAGCGGCGCGCTTCTTCGTGCGTCTGCCAACGCTCCTTGAACGACACGATCATCGAGCCGTGCAAATCCAGTTCCTCAGAAGGCAGCGCGCCCGGCTCTTTGTAATCGCTGACGGCATCGCAAACTTCAATAGCCGTGCGCCCGTCAAGACGGCGCAGGCGGCGCGCGTAATCGCTCACGTCTTCGCGCCACGCTTGCTCGAACCGCGCAAACTCTCCGAGCCGTTCGTTTAATTCATTTTTCAGTAAGCTTTGGTAAAGCATCAAGGGCGAGCCTATGGAAAACTTCGCAGTTAAATTTTCACTTGCCTGCGTTCTTTTTTTGCGCGCGCGCGAATTGATCCGTTGAAGCCGTGTAGTAAGTCGTCTTGAGCCGTCCGCCGATGAAGGTATAAACGAGTCCCCTTTTCAGATTGCGAAAAACAGCGCCGCCCATTTCAGTGTGCATGTCTTCGCGCTTGAAATCGGATTTATGCGCGAGGTCGAGGGATTCCGGCGTGATTGAAGAATGGTCGTGGCGCAGCACGATTTCCTTGATTGTGCCGACGAGTTCGGGCGAAAGCTTTTTCGCTTCGACAAATTTTGCGTCAACGAATGCGACTTTTACAGTGCCGCCCGCGACGTTGAATTGAAGCGCCGCCGCGTTTTCGCCGGGTTCGGATTTAACGGGCTGGCCGAGCACGCGCAAGACATCCGCGCGCCTCGATTTGAAAGGCTCAAGCTCGCTCCAAGGAGCAGCCGAAACGAGTTGTGCAAAGCCTGCGACGGCAACGAAAGCCAAGAGCGCCGCGAGTAATTTCAAACGGCGCGCACGAAATGAAAAAGTTAAGAAGGATTTCATTCGTGGATGCTACATCGTAGCGCGGCAGTGTTTCAAGTCATTCGCTTCACTTCCTTCGCAACGGCTCATTTTGCAAACGGGCGGACGCGCTCGATTGATGCTTTGAAATCTGCATCGTCCGGCAAGAGGCCAGCGCCTTTTTGGTAGGCTGTGAGCGCTCTGGCGTACTGCTTCGAGATTTCGTAGTCGTAACCGAGTTCACGATAAACGTTCGCATCGTCGGGAGTTTTTTGCGCCGCACGCTCAAGCGTCGTGATCGCCTTCGGATAATTTTTCGCGCGCGAATAAGCGACGCCCAAAAGATAAAACGTCGCGGCGGGCGCGTCATCGCCTGCGGCGGCGCGTTCGAGAATCGTCGCGGCGGGCGCATAACGTTTGGCGCTCAACAGAGCTTGACCGTAAACAAGCGCGCCGCTCGTGTCCGGCTTGAGACGAAAAAGCGTTTCACCGGCGCGCACGGCAGATTGATAATCGGCGTCGGCGCGGGCCGTGCTCGCGGCATCATTGTTAGCGGCGCTGAGTGCGGCGCGTTGCAGGTAAGCAGAGGTTAGCAAACTCCACGCGACGGGTTCGCGCGGGCTGGCGAGTGTGGCGCGATTGAGCATCTGGACGGATTTATCAAAATCGTTGCGCTCGTAGGCAATGCGTCCCAGATAAAAAAGCGATGCGGCGTCCTTCGGATTAGCGCGCACGGCGGCATTGAAGGAACGCTCTGCGTCCGCCGCTTTGTTCGTGCGATATTCACTGATGCCGCGCAGATAAAGCATTCCGGCATCGGGACGCGCGCCTGCTTTTGTCGTAGCTTCGACAAGCAGCGGCAAAGCGCGGTCAAAAGCTTCCGTGCGAACGAGGGCCTGCGCCAACGCGTTGAGTGTGTTCGGATCATCAGCTTTGGCGGCGCGCTGTAGATCGAGCGCGCGCTGTAAATCAACGGCGGCATCGCTGTACTTTTGCAAACTCGATTCAGCGAAGCCTGCAATCTTCCAAGCTTCGGCGTTGGACGGATCGCTCGCGGCAATTTGTTTCGCTTCGTTCGCCGCCGACTCATATTGTTTCTGTTGCAGTAAAGAATATGCGTGCGAAGTGTCCGCGCCGCCGCCGGGCGCGCGCGAGGCAGAAGAAGCGGAAGCGCGCGATGTCGTTGCTGAGGGTTGAGCCGGAATGCTGTCTGTCGTGGGCGCAGTAGCCGTAGCTGCATTATTGTTTGAAGCATCATCTCGCGCGGGTGTGGCAGTATTCGTTGTTACGCGGCGCGGGCGCGTCGAGCCGTACTGCGCAAAGGAAACGGCGTTGAAAATCGCCAGCAACGAAGCGGCGACGATGACGCGAAAAAGATTTTTAGTTGTCATACAAATGTCGATTCGGTTCTTGCGACGCACACTGAGCGCAAGCGTTAATGCGATAATTTTCGGAGCGATGAAAGCGTCGAGCCGTTCACTGTCTTGCGATGCCCTGACAATGCGAGAGGTTCGCCCGAATCGTTTCAAAGACGAAGCGCGGGAAACAAAAAAGCGGCTGGATGTTTATGATTCGTCCAGCCGCCTTCCTGCTTTTTGACTCTCGCTTCAGAGGTCTTTAGAAGTTAAGTTTCAAACCGAATTGAAACTGTCGCGGGTCGAAGGCGGCGGTCGGGCGGCTGAAGTATTTGCCGCCGCTGTTGCGCTGCCCGAAGGCATTAACGTCCGTGAAGAACGGCGATGCCGCGCCTTCGTTGAAGCGATTGAAAAGATTGAAGCCTTCGGCAATCACGTCCAGATGGACGCGTTCCGTAAATCGCACGGCGCGCGTCAGACGCAAATCGAGCGAAGAGAATTTGTGCGTAATGCCGCGATTGCGCCCCAGAGTGCCGCTTTGAAAAGGCGCGGGCAA
>JBPCOJ010000077.1:0-33591 GCA_051000345.1 Pyrinomonadaceae bacterium
TAAAGCAATTTGCACTTGCATCTGCACTGCAAAGTCGCATCAAGAGGTATGAGACAGGCGAATTGCTTGATAATTTTCATGGTTTCGATTTCACTTTAGTGCAAATGCAAGTGCAAACCGCTGTAAGAGAATAAATTATACTGCATTCTTGGTAAAAATGAATACCCGTAAGCGGTCGTGGAGATCGCTTACGGGTTTCTTTCAGCACAATAATCAAAGTCCCGCTAGCCTTTAGCGCGAACGAATCAAACCGAAGGATGCGAACGAATCAAACCAAATCTGGCGAACGAATCAAACCAACTTAAGTGTTTAGTGCTGCGTAGCCATCTTGCCGATTAGTGTAAAGAGCGGCAGATACATGGCGATGACGATGGAGCCGATGGTGACGCCGAGAAAGCCTATCAGGAGCGGTTCCATCAAGGTCAGCAAGTTGGCGACTGCCGCATCCACTTCCTGCTCGTAGAAATCTGCAATCTTGCCGAGCATCGCATCGAGCGCGCCGGTTTGTTCACCGATGCCGATCATCTGCGAAACCATGCTCGGGAAAACTTCCGTTGCCTTTAACGGATCGGCAAAGTTTTCGCCGCGCTCCACGCCTTCGCGCACTTTGATAATCGCGCGCTCGATGACAACGTTTCCGGCAGTGCGCGCCGTAATGTCGAGCGATTGCAGAATCGGCACGCCCGAAGAAAGCAGCGTCGAGAGCGTGCGCGAAAAACGCGCGACGGCAATCTTGCGCATGATGCTGCCGAACAGTGGAAGCTTCAGTATGATCGTGTCGAGCTTGAGGCGTCCCGCCGGAGTTTGATACCACGAGCGCAGGGCGACCACCGTGCCGATAATCGAGCCGAGCATGACAAGGCCGCCCCAGCCCGCGAGAAAGTCGCTGATGCCGACGACGATGCGCGTCGGGAGCGGCAAGAGTTCACCGGGGCCTAAGAGTCCCTGAAAAATGTTTTGAAATTGCGGAATCACGAAGACCATAATGACGGCGACAGCGCCGACTGCCATGACGATGACCGCCGACGGATAAATCAGCGCCGAGATGACATCTCTTTGGAGCTTGACGGCCTTTTCGATGTGCGTCGAAAGGCGCTGAAGAATCAAGTCGAGAATACCGCCCGTCTCGCCCGCTTCGACCATGTTGGCGTAAAGCTGATCGAAGACCTTCGGATGACGCGCCATCGCCGCCGCGAGCGTCGAGCCTTCTTCGACATCCTGCCGCACTTGCATCAAGACCTGTTGAAAGAATTTGTTGTCCTGCTGTTGCGCGAGAATCTCCAGACACTGCACGAGCGGAAGCCCAGCGTCGATCATCACGGAGAATTGGCGCGTGAAAATCGAGAGGTCTTTGGATTTTACTTTTTTGCCTCTGCCGATTTTGGGAATGCCGATCTCGCGCCCTTTTTCCTTGACGGATGTAAGTATGACTTGCTCGCGGCGCAGCAGTTGCCGCAAGGCTTCACGATTATCCGCGACGCGCTCGCCGACAATTACTTCGTTGAGCCGGTTGCGGCCTTTGAAAACATATGTGGGCATGGTTATCGAAACTCCTCGAAAGGACAGATGCTAGATGTTAGATACTAGATGTTGGTTAAGAGTTAATTACTAACAGCCAGCCTCTAACATCTAGCATCTGCTTTTTTTATCTTGCGCCGGGACGTGCGCCGACGGGACGGCCTTGTGCGTATGGGCTGGGGTGCATTCCGGCGGGCTTCGTGCCGGGCGCGCCGTTGCCGTTGGCGTTGCCTGTGTTGAGGCCGGAACCGCGTTCGATCAATTCGCGCAGTTCGTCCGTGTTGGAGGAGCGCTGCAACGCGACTTCCATCGTGATCTGGCGCTTGTGGTAAAGCGAGGCGAGCGCCTGATTAAATGTTTGCATTCCGTACTTGTCCTGACCCGTTTGCATCATCGAATAAATCTGGTGGACTTTATCTTCGCGGATCAAGTTTCTTATGGCAGGGTTCGGCATCAGAATTTCGAGCGCCATCGCGCGGCCTGTGCCTTCGGCGCGCGGCAAAAGCGTCTGGCACAAAATGCCTTCGAGAACAAGGGAGAGCTGCGCGCGCACTTGCGCCTGTTGATCCGAAGGAAACACGTCGATGATGCGGTTGATGGTCGAAGCGGCGGAATTGGTGTGCAGCGTCGCAAATGTTAAATGGCCTGTTTCGGCGATGCGGAGAGCGGATTCGATTGTTTCGAGATCGCGCATTTCGCCGACGAGCACAACGTCCGGGTCTTGGCGAAGCGCTGTGCGAAGCGCTTCGGCGAAGCCGCGCGTGTCGGCGTTGACTTCGCGTTGATTGACGATGCAGTTCTTGTGGTTGTGCAAAAATTCAATCGGGTCTTCGATGGTCAGTATGTGTTCGTGGCGGTCAACGTTGACTTTGTCGATCATCGCGGCGAGCGTGGTGGATTTGCCGGAACCTGTCGGGCCTGTGACGAGTATGAGGCCGCGCGGTTTATCGCAAAGCTGTTTGACGATGGGCGGAAGGCCGAGCGCGTCGAACGGCTTTATCTCGTAGGGAATCGCGCGAAAGACCGCGCCGACTGCGCCGCGCTGGTTAAAAAGATTCGCGCGAAAACGCGAGAGGCCTTTGACGCCGAAGGAAAAATCCAGCTCTAAACTTTCCTCGAAGCGATGCTTTTGCGCGTCCGTCAGCACAGAGTAAGCGAGTTGCTTCGTGTCTGCGGAAGTGAGCACGCGGAAATTTTCGAGCGGGCGCAGATGCCCGTCAACGCGCACCTGCGGCGGCGTGTTGGTGGTGATGTGAAGGTCTGAGCCGCCGAGTTCGGAAAGCTTCCTGAGAAGCTCGGAGAGAGTGATTTGCGGGACGGGTTCGTTGGTCATGGATGTTTTCCCGAAGAGAATTTTTGCGTCACGCGGCGAGCGCAGCGTGCGTGGGTTGGTAAAGCTGTTTTGTCGAAGCGCGCTTGAAACAACGTCGCGCCCTATCGAAAAGTTAAGCGGAAAAAATTTGAATATCCGACAATTTACTGCCCGGAAATTTAATGCCCGGGCGTGGACGCGAGCACGGCATTGTCGCTGGCATGAAAAGAGGCGAGTAGCTGCTCGGACTGCGCGGTTAATTGATTCGCATATTGCGGCAGCGTGCTCATCTGTAGGCTGTAAACGCGGTCATTACGTTCAGTGAAATAGAACGTCCAAGACTGCGCGGGCGAGCGCCCGTCGCCAGACGCGGGAGTTTGCGCGAGCACGACAAAGCTTTTGCGCCCGCCGATCAAGCGTTCGTAATCATTGACGACCCAGCCGCCCGCCGCAACCATTTTATTAATCACGAGGCGGCGCAAGTCCGCGTGCGCAAAGCGTCCGAGCAAGCGATTGCTGCGTCTTCCCATCGCTCCGCCGTCGTCAGTTTGATTGTTCGCGGGCAAGTTGGCGGGAATGAGCGAAAGCATCGCCTGACCCGCTATCTGGTTATCGGCAAGAACGCGAAAACGCATGTCGCCGTTCAGCGAAGCCGCCTGACTGCTCCAGCCTTCCGGCATTTTTAAATTAATCGAAGCGCGCGGATTATTGTAAGCTCCGGCGCGGGCGGCGTCGGCATTCGGCAGCGGCGTTGCGGCAACGCTCGTCGCCCATAAATCTGCGAGCGGCGCGTTGGCGTTCGGTGTATTGGATGCGGCGAGGGAAGCTTCGCGTCTGCCCAAAGCAGCTTCGCGGTTCATGCGTTGGCGAGCGCGGCGGCGACGCCACCATGCGCGCGAGTGGCGGTGCATACGATGCGATGCCGCCGCATGAGCGCTCTCGGCGAGCGAATTAGTGAAGGGCAGCGTGAAGGCCACCCCGATTAAAACCATGATCGATAGAACGATTGTGCGTAGCATACTTCTCAAATTCCTTTTCAAGCCACCGTTTCCCGCACGACTTCTTCGATGGTTGTCACTCCGTTGCGTATTTTTTGGAGGCCGGATTCGCGCAGTGTAATCATGCCGTCGTCAACCGCTTTTTTTCTAAGCTCCAAAGCGGAAGCGCCGATCAAGATCAACTCGCGTATCTCGTCCGTGATTTCCATGACTTCGTAAAGGCCGACGCGCCCTTTGTATCCCGTGTTGTTGCAGGTCTGGCAACCCGTGCCTTTGTAAATCTTGAGTTGTTTGGCTTCGTCAGGCGCGAAACCGACTTCAATCAAGGCTTCGGGCGGCGTCGGATGTTCTGTTTTGCAGTCCTTGCAGACGCGGCGGATAAGGCGCTGCGCCTGAATCAAGTTGACGGAGGTGGCGACAAGAAAAGGCTCTATGCCCATGTTCATTAAACGCGAAATGGTGGAAGGCGCGTCGTTCGTGTGAAGCGTGGAAAGAACTAAATGGCCTGTGAGCGCGGCCTTGATAGCAATTTCGGCGGTCTCGAAATCGCGTATTTCGCCGACGAGAACGATGTTCGGGTCTTGGCGCAGGAATGAACGAAGCGCGGTGGCGAAGTTCAACCCGATCTGCTCCTTCATCTGCACTTGGTTGATGCCCGGCAAGTTGAACTCGACGGGGTCTTCCGCCGTCATAATGTTCGTTTCCGTTGTGTTCAAGGCTTGCAGCGCAGAATAAAGCGTGTTGGTTTTACCCGATCCGGTGGGGCCTGTGACTAAGACCATGCCGTAGGGACGCGAGATGTTGCGCTGAAATTTGACGAGCGATTCGGGTTCAAAGCCGAGCTTCGTCATATCCAGCATCAGCTTTTCTTTGTCGAGCAGGCGGAGCACGACTTTTTCGCCGAAGAGCGTCGGCAAAGTCGAAACGCGGAAGTCCAATTCGCGCGAGCGGCCTTCGACCTTCAATTTGATTTTGATGCGGCCATCCTGCGGCAGACGCTTTTCCGAGATGTCCAGCTTCGACATAATCTTAAGACGCGAAATAAGCGCGTCGCGCATCTTCATCGGCGGGTGCATCACGTCGTAAAGAATGCCGTCGATGCGAAAGCGTATGCGCATCTCTTTTTCGTAAGGCTCGATGTGAATGTCGCTCGCGCCGCGACGCAGGGAATCAACTAAAAGTACGTTGACGAGACGCACGACGGGCGCGTCTTCGCTCATGCGCGCGAGCGAAGACAAATCTATTTCGTCTTCGTCGTTAATGACTTCGACGCCGTCCGCGCCGTCCATGTCGAATTCCAGATTGGCGAGCGTGGCTAGATCAGAGTGCGCGAGCGAGCCATGCCCGTTGCCGTTCATGCCTTCGACGGTTACCTCGCCGCCGACGCCCACAAGCTCTATCTCGCGCGATTGGTAATAATATTTCGCAATCGCTTCCTGCACGCTCGCTTCCGAAACGACGACCGGCTCGATGTTCAAGCCCGTCATAAACTTAATGTCGTCCATCGCAAAAACGTTCGTCGGATCGACCATCGCCAGCGTTAAAGTCGCGCCGACGCGCGAGAGCGGCAGCACGGAGTATTTCTGCGCCACGTCTTGCGGAATAAGGCGAATCACGCTTTCTTCGATGTCGAAGAGTTCGAGATTGACCGACGGCACGCCGTATTGACGCGATAACACGGCGGTAATCATGTCGTCGGAAACAAGGCCGAGTTTGACGAGATTAAAGCCGAGCCGACCACCATGCTCGCGCTGGTAATCGAGTGCTTCGCGCAATTGCTGCGCGTTCAGTAGGTTTTCGCGGACGAGGATTTCGCCTAGTTTGGCTGACATCTTTCGAGTGGTTCCAGAAGAAGCGTTGACGAAAGTCTAAGGGAGGGAGGGCGGTTGCAAAAAAATCGGGAAATCATCTGCCAATTGCGGCTGCACAACACGCTCGTTTATATGTAGCAAACGATGCTAAACACCGTTGCACAAGGATAATAGCGCGAACCTCAGGGAGTGTCAAGATGAAAAGTTTCAAAGGCCGAAAGAAGGGAATACTTGAGGCAGTAAAATATAGAAAAGCGGCGACGCTTATGGGTTGCGTCGCCGCTTTTCGGCGAAACTAATCTTGGGAGTCGAAGGTTTTAGCCTTTGCGTCGGCCTTTGCCGGTGGCTGGCGCGGCGGGTTTGTTATTGCCCTTAAGCTGAATATCGAAGCCCTGCACGATGGATTCCGCTTCTTGTTTGCGCGGGTCAGTGCTGGGAGCCTTGCCTGCAAAGCGTTGAAGCGCATCGCGTGCTTCCACCATTTTTGCACTGGCAGGCGGATCGACGGAGGTTGCCGCAGCGGAAAGCGCGACGCCGAGACCGTACATCGCGTCTAGATCGTCGGGCTTGGACGCCAGAATAGCCTTGTATGCCCCAACTGCTTCGTCCAATTTATTGCCTTGGAACAAAGCATCTGCAAGATTCAACTGCGCTTTGGCTTTTTTGGCCGCGTCTGTTTCAACGGCTAGATAGTCTTGAAAAGCCTTGGGCGCGGCGTCCGCAATATTCGGCGTATTGGCTTGAATCGCAATGCGATAGGTTTCAACGCGCGGAGTTAGATAAAAAGTCAGCTCCTCGTTAGGCGCTCTGCCCGCCGCGTTTGCTCCGCCTGCCGCATTCTTAGCTTTATTCTCGCGGTAAACTGTGATGGCTTTATCTGCGAGATCGGCGGCAGTTTTGAAGTCCGCCCGTGCCGCAGTAACGCCAGCGGTGTCTTTAGCTCTGATCGCCGTATTATATTTATCTGCGGCGGACAAGCGCAAAGCGATTGATTTGTTGGTGTAGAAAATGGATTGCGTCGGATCGGCTTGAATCCCCTGATCGAAGGAAGCAATCGCCTGCGCGTAGTTTTTACTGGTAAAAGCTGCGTTGCCTGTTTTCAAAATCTCGCCAAGCTGGGCATTGGTCGCCGTCGCCTTTTCATTTTCGGCGTTGACTGCCGCAACTTGCTTTTCTAGTGCTTCCTTACGGCGGCGCAGCTCGGCTTCATTGGCGGGCGCGTTGCCAGTGGAGCTCCCGGTAGCGTTAGCGGTGTTTATTTCCTCAAGTGTTAATACTTTTCCGTTGCCGGGATCAAGCGTGAAATCAGTTTCGGGAATCTGGCTGACGCGCACTTTAGCCCTGAAAGTAGGTTGTGCGTTCGGTGCGCTGACGACAATCGTATAAGTGCCTGAAAAAGGCAGCCCCGCGTAAACGTATCTGCCGCCTTTATCCGTCTTGGTGTCATATTTACCTTTAATATCAGTGCGGTAAAAAGTGACGACCGCGCCTTGAACAGGCACAAGCGTGCCATCGGCCTGTTTAATTGTGACCTTGCCGGATGCTGCCGTTGTTTGGGCAGAAGCGACGACGGCGCACACCGCGCACAGCAACACGAGGGCGGCGATGCGACTTAAAATATTGATACGCATGTTAATTTGTCTCCTTGAGTATAAGGTGATTTCAATGCTTTGTTTCCGGCAGGATTCCGACGAATATGATGCGAACGTGCGCCCGCCGGTTGTCAATTTGTGTTTGGGGAAGAGCGCCTACGACGAAACGGCAGCTCAAATATAAGCAATCGGGTCTGGCACATGCGCCTCGTGAAAGCCGCGCAAGCGAAGCGCGCAGGAATCGCATTGTCCGCAGGCGCGCGCATCCGCTTCGTAACAAGACCAAGTTAGTTGGAGCGGCGCTTTCAGTTCAATTCCGCGACGCACGATTTCGCTTTTCCTGAGCGCGATGACGGGCGTCGCAATCTCTATCTTTATTTCCGGCTTAGTGCCGATGTCTATCGTTTTCTGAAATGCCGCGTAAAATTCCGGGCGGCAGTCCGGGTAGCCGGATGAATCCTCTGCCACCGCGCCGATGTAAATGCAGTTTGCTTGTAACACTTCCGCCCAACTCGTGGCAATCGCCAGCAGATGCGCGTTGCGAAACGGCACATAGCTTGTCGGAATTTCGTTTGACGAAAGATTGGCGGCGGCGATTGGAATGCTTTGATCCGTCAAGGACGAACCGCCGATGCGCGCCAGATATTCGATTGAAACGGCGAGCCTGTGCTTGACCTGATAGTAATCCGCCAATTCTTCAAAAGCGCGCCGCTCTCGTTCTTCCGTGCGCTGCCCGTAGGAAACGTGCAGAAACGCCAACTCCTCATTCTCTTCGCGGGCAATGGCCGCCGTCACGCATGAATCCATGCCGCCGGAAACAAGACAAATCGCTAAGGATGAAGGCTGAAGCCGAGCGGATAAAATCAGCGAATCAGCATGGAGATTATCATTGCCTGACTCCTGACTCCTGACTTTCGACTCCTGACTACTATTACCGCCTTCTTCCGCCTTCATCCTTACGCCTTCCCGCTTCGATTCAAACGCCTCTGGCTTCCGCTCCCCAAATTTGTTTGTGCATCTGTAATTGCATACGCACGTCTAATCCGCTGCCGCTGATCCAATCGGCCATTTCCTGAAAATCCACCGCGCTCCAAACAGGCGAGACGAGAACGGCGTGCGCGCGTTTCTCAAGCTTATAGCGCTCGATTATTTCGCGCGCGTAATCCCAATCCGCGCGGCTTGCAATGACAAACTTGATTTCGTCTTTATCGTTGCGCAAGCGTTCTAGGTTAGGCCAGTGATTGCGCGCCGCTTCATTCGAGCCGGGGCATTTTACGTCTAGGATTATCTTCGCGCGTTCGTCAACTTTTTCCGTTGACACATAGCCGCCCGTCTCGATTAACACTTCATAGTCTTCATCACACAATTGTTCGATCAAGCCGTATGCTTCCGTTTGCGCGAGCGGTTCGCCGCCCGTTACTTCCACCAGCCTGCAATTATAGGCGCGCACTTCTCTCATCACTTCATCGCGCGACATGCGTTCGCCGCCCGTAAACGTATACGCGCTATCGCACCACACGCAGCGCATCGGGCAGCCCGTCAAACGCACGAACGTACATGGACGCCCGGCGTGCGTTGACTCACCTTGAATCGAGCGAAAAATCTCTGTAACGCGAAGCATAATGATGGAGAAGTCAGGAGTCAGTAGACAGAAGTCAGAATGAAGAAATGTTGCGTGCTTGTTTATAATGACTACACTCATGTCACATGGACTTCTGTTTGCCCTATATTCTGTCTCCTGACTTCTGACTCCTGAATACTGTTTCTAAAATTTAGCTTACTCGTGAGCGGGCTGTCAAAGCTCACTTATAAAAGTTTCTTTCCGTTGTTTCGTGATAGCATCGACGGTGCGCAGTCGATGAGTTTAATTCCTACGAAAAGCTTTGTGAGTCGCACGACACAGCACACTTCAGATTTCTTGGCAGAAGGCACGCGCCGCATTCTCGCACGCGCCAAAGATTCGCGCGCCCTTGATGTTTCTGCGCTGTCCGCGCGCACGAACGCGGCGCTGCAAAAGTATTTACTGCGCGACCTGCCCGACGCAACCGCGTCGCAGGTAAACGAATTCTTCGATGGGATTCACGCGGACGATTTATGTTTGATCGCAGCCTGCGAGCGCGGCGACGAAGCGGCATGGCTGGAGTTGATCGAAAAATACGGCGCGATGGTGCGTGCGGTGGCACGTAGTGTTTCAGCCAGCGAAGACAAAGCGGAAGATTTAGCGCAGTCGATCTGGGCTGAACTGCACGGCCTGCGTTTGCGCGAAGACGGCAAGACGCACGGCAAACTCGGTTATTACTCGGGACGCGGCTCGCTCGGCGGCTGGCTTCAAGCCATCGTGCGCCAGTTAGCCGTCGATGTGCATCGCAAGGAATCGAAGCTCGTGCAAACGGAAACAGACGCCGACTTCGATTCGCTGGCGCGCGACAACGGCAACGCTTCGCATTTTAATACCACGCACGCTTCGCCTGATCCCGAACAATCGTTTGCCGCGCGCGAGTTTGCCGAAACGTTGGAACACTCCCTTGCGCGCGCCATCAATGAACTGACGGCGGAAGATCGCTTGCTGATTAAGCTGTACTATTTCGACAAGCTTTCGTTGCGCGAAGCGGGCGCGCTTCTCTGCGTGCATGAAGCGACGGCGAGCAGGCGTTTGACGCGCTTACACAAAGACTTGCGCGCCCGCCTCGAAGCGATTTTGACGCGGGATTGCGGCTGGTCGCAAGCGGAAGCGAGCAGCGCTCTGACAAATGCTTCCGCCAATCTGGAAATCGATCTGGAGTCTTTGTTGAAGAATAAAAAAGCGGCTGGAAAAGAATGATGCGCTCATCGGAAAACTATTACACACGATCAATTACGCTGCCTCGAAACGATGAGGTGATGAGCAAGGCCGCAAGCGAAACGCCCGGCAAACGTTCTTTAAGAGCTTACGCGCAAGCTCACGCATTGTAAGTGATTTTAATGAAGCAAGATTTTAACGATTCTGTGGATTCGATGCTGCGCGATTATGCGCGGCGCGTTGGCGCGCGGGAGTCGTCCGTGCGCGAGAGCCGAGCGCCGGAACGATTGGCGTTTGACCACGATAATATGGAGCATCTTGACGCAGACGAAATGGCAGCATTCGCGGAAAACGCGCTGCCCACTGCCGCACGCGCGCGCACCGTCGCGCATCTTGCGGACTGCAACGAATGCCGTCGATTCGTCGTTGCTCTGACAAACGCGGAAAACATCGCTTCGGAATCCGTGCAAAGCCTTCCGCCGCAAATCGTTCACACGCGCTTATCTTTGCGCGAAAAGCTCGCTGCGTTTTTCGCTTCGCACGTCGCGCTGCGCTACGCTGTTCCGGCGTTTGCCGCCGTTCTCTTCGTCGCGCTCGTTGCGGGCGTTATCTTGAATCGCCGCCAGCCCGAAGCGAATCTCGTAGCCTCGAAACAAGAATCGCAAACAAGCGATGTCGCGCGCACCGATTCGACATCGAGCGACATGGAAAACGCCGCGAACAGCAACGCCTCTGCAAGTTCCGCGAACCCGATGGCCGACTCTGCGCCCGTAAGCAACACGGCGACGACTTCGACAACCGCTACGACAACAATGACCACGACGACCAACATCGCCGCTTCTTCGCGCCGTGCCGCGAACGCCAACGTACCCAACGCTAAAAGGGAATCACCTACAACGTCCGCGTCGCAAAACAACAACTCATTAGTCAACGCGCCGCTTGTCGCCGATTTGAAACCACAGCCCACCATAAACGACAGGCAGCGGTTTGATGACGATGCGGCACGCGTCACGGATCGTCGCCCTGCCGCCGCGCCGCCTTCTGCTTCAATCGCTAACGCCAACATGCGCGGCAACAGCGCGGGCGTTGCCGCCGAGCAAAACGAACAAGTCGCTGTCACTTCCAGTCAGGATGCCAAAGTCGCCAAAGGCAGCGCGGGCAGCAGCAGCAACAACGACGCCGCGCAAACTTCTGATTCCACGTCCTTTTCTACTGAAGTGCGTGCCGCCAGCCGTCGCCGCGCCGCGTCCACGCCAACCGCTGCGAAGAAATCTCTGCCTGCGAACGGGCGCGCCGTAAATAATGCCGATTCCTCAAGCGCTGCGCCGCCCGCCTTGCGCCGCATCAACGGGCGCGATTTCCGCCGTCAGGGAACGCGCTGGATAGATGCCGCATACGTTCCGTCGCAATCGACGACGAACATAACGCGCGGCTCCAAACAATACCTCACAGTCGTTGGCGCGGAACCCGGCATCGGAAAAATCGCCGCGCAACTCGATGGCGAAATCATCATCGTCTGGAAGGGTCGCGCCTATCGGATACGCTGAATCATCTGAAACGCTTGCTTGTTCCTCAGCGAAGATGAATCGCTTTGCCTTTGTCGCAGTATCTCAAAAATAAAAATGCTGCTCACACGCGCGCGCTTGAGCACGTTGCTTCCGCGCCGCGCTTCGAGTTACTTTAGGGTCTCGCCACAGTTATCGGAAAAATTAGCTGTACCAATCTGCGCCGACAAGTTTCAGATATTTCAGATAAAGGGAGCCTGCCTAGATGATTCATCAATCGTTTACCTTTCGCGCGTCCGCCGCAACATTCGCCTTCTTCTTCGCCTTGCTGATTGCTTTCTCCACGTCGCCGATGAATGCGCAAACGCGGCGCGGTACGCGACAGGGAAGAATAACTCGAAGAACATCTGTAACGACTGCGCGCAACGGGCGTGCGTTCTTCGATCCTGAAATCGCGCGCATCGTTTCCGAAGTCGAGCCGCGCAACATCGAGCGCACAATCCGCACGCTTGTTTCCTTCGGCACTCGCAATACTCTTTCCGCGCAGGATGATCCGAAGCGCGGCATCGGCGCGGCGCGCGATTGGCTCTACGACGAATTTTCCAAAGTCGCGCAAGATTCCGGCGGACGCATGATTGTTGAAAAACAAACATTCGAGCAGCCCGTCGATAAACGCTTTCCGCGCATTCTCAAGCCGACGATTCTCACCAACATCGTCGCCACGCTCAAAGGCACGCAACCCGCATCCGTCAATCGCACATACGTCGTCAGCGGGCATTACGATTCCATGTGTACGAGTCCGACGGATGCTATCTGCGACGCGCCCGGCGCAAATGACGATGCGTCGGGCGTCGCGGCGTCACTTGAACTGGCGCGCGTCATGTCGAAACGAAGCTTCGACGCGACGATTATTTTTATGGCCGTCGCGGGCGAAGAACAGGGACTCGTCGGCTCGACTTATTTCGCGGAACAGGCCAAACAAAAAAACACGGACATCGAAGCCATGTTCACCAACGACATCATCGGCAGCAGTCTGGGCGGCAACGGCGTGCGCGATCCGAACACGATACGCGTTTTCTCCGAAGGCGTGCCGTCAAGTGAAACAACAGAGGAAGCGAATACGCGGCGCGGCGTGGGCGGCGAAAATGATTCCGCCTCGCGCCAACTCGCGCGCTTCATCAAGGAAAATACCGAACGCTATGTGCCGAACATGAACGCCCTGCTCGTTTACCGCCGTGACCGTTACCTTCGCGGCGGCGACCACATCCCATTTCTCGAACGCGGCTTTCCTGCGATACGCTTCAGCGAAATAAACGAAAATTATCACCACCAGCACCAGAACGTTCGCACGGAAAACAACATCGTCTACGGCGACCTTCCCGAATTCGTGGACTTCAACTACACGGCGAAAGTCACGCGCGTCAACGCCGCCAACCTCGCCTCGCTCGCGCTTGCGCCCGCCGCGCCGAAAACCGTCGGCATCATCACAAAGAATTTGACCAACGACACGGAACTACGCTGGACGCCGAACACGGAGCCAGACCTCGCGGGCTACGAAATCGTCTGGCGCGACACGACCTCGCCCGTCTGGACAAACTCGCGCTTCATCGGCAACACACAGACCTTCACCGCGCGCGGCATGTCCAAAGACAACTACTTCTTCGGCGTCCGCGCCATAGACCGGCAAGGCCACCGCAGCCCCGTCAGCTTTCCGCGCCCTGTGCGGTAGAAAAACTCGTTCGGCTTCTTCGCTTCGTTGTCATAAAATAAAGCTTTTGGAGGAATGCCTATGCCAGTCACAACTTTCCAAGGCACAATCGAAAATGGTCGAGTCCGGCTTCCGGCAAACATTAGCCTGCCGGAAAAGGCCACGGTTTATGTCGTTGTTCCTGACCTTGAACACAACGCGAGCGTGGAGAAATTTAATTTAGCCGAGCTGCTTTCGCGTATGCCGCCGGATTATCAAGCGAGTGAAGAGAGCTTTGGCGAACCTATCGGGAAAGAAGAGTGGTAGATGCCCGCCTATGTTCCAGAGAAGGGCGACTTCATTACTTTGTCCTTTGACCCGCAATCCGGTCACGAACAAAGTGGCCGAAGACCTGCGCTTGTCGTCAATAACTTTCTTTTCAATAAGGCAACAGGATTAGCGATTGTTTGTCCGGTCACGAACACCAATCGCAGCCTCCCGTTTCATTTGCCAGTGCCGGATTCATCTTCGTTGACGGGTTTCGTGATGGTCGAGCAAGTAAAGTCTGTAGATTTCAATGCTCGCAAGGCGAAGTTCGTCGAAAGGGCAGCGCCGCAGTTCGTTGAAGATGTAATCGCGCTGATAGATGTGTGTATCAATTAGCTTCCCGCGCTCTATGCAGCAGGAAAACTTGCCGGGCAACTTCTCACGATTGAAGGGTAGATTGATTAAGACATGAGAACAAACATCAGTCGGATAATTGCTACGGCAGTGGCTTTAATCTGCTTCACATCCCTAAGCGCTGCGCAGGATGAATCGAAAATCAGTCAATTGCCGAACTTCCATCAAGTCGATGAAAGTCTTTATCGCGGAGCGCAGCCGAAGCATGGCGGAATCCAGAAGCTCGCTCGTCTCGGCATCAAAACAATAATCAATCTTCGCGGCGATGATGATCGCGCTCGTGCCGAAGAAACCGAAGCGCGGGCGGCTGGCTTACGCTACTTCAATGCGCCATTGGATAATTTCGGACGCCCGTCAAACGAAAGAATCGAGCGTGTGCTGGCGATTATTAATGCGCCCGAAAACCAACCCGTTTTCGTTCATTGTAAACGCGGCGCTGACCGCACGGGTACAGTCATCGCCGTTTACCGCATCAAGCATAACGGCTGGACGAGCGAGAGGGCGAAAGCGGAAGCAAATCATTACGGCATGGCGTTATGGCAGATTGGAATGAAAGATTACATCCGTGACTATTACAACCGTCGGTTACGCCGTACGGGTAATCCTGTCGTGGCTTTCATAAAACAGTTTTCATATTTGACGTAGTTACGTTATGTAGTTACACTTTCGTAAATGGAGTTTGAATGGGACGAAGCCAAACGCCTTTTGAATCTTGAGAAGCACGGGATTGATTTTGTCCACGTCGAACAAGTGTTTGAAGGTGAGACAATCACAATTCTCGATGATCGCTTTGATTATGGCGAGGAACGATTCGTCACATTCGGATTGCTCGAAGGCCGTGTGGTAGCAATCGCGCACACGGAGACTGACGAAGTAATCCGCATCATCTCTGTGAGAAAGGCGACGAAATATGAAGAAGAGAGTTACTTCAAAGAAATCTCAAACTGATTGGGCGCGCGTGGACGCCATGAAAGACAAAGAAATCGATTTCTCCGATACTCCCGAAGTATCACCGGAAATGTTTGCGCGGGCGATTGTGCGGCGAGGCTTGAAACCCGTTCCGCGCAAAGCACAGTTGACGCTTCGTATGGATAGCGACGTGTTGGAATGGTTCAGAAAGCAGGGACAAGGTTACCAGACGAAAATCAATGCTTTGCTCAGAGCGTACATGGATGCTCACAAAGCATGATTGCTGTTCGCCGCACTTGATTCGCGTGCGGCACAGTGAACAAAACGGAGAGCCGCAATATGGATGATAAGCGCGCATTACTCCGGCATTTTCTTGCCGCGCTCGCTTACCGCACGCAGAAGGCTTTGCGCGATGCGCCCGTTGGCTTCGATTCCTTTCGGGCAGCGCCGCAGTTGAGAACGCCGCATGAACTCGTCGCGCACATGGAAAGCGTGCTCGGATACGCGCGCACGGTGTTCATCGGCGGCGAATATAAACAGTTGCCGCTTGAAGATTTCAAGGCAGAGGTTGAGCGGTTTCACCGGACACTCGAAGAACTCGCTCGCCATCTCGAAAACAATTCTCCGTTTCAATCAGTCACGCCAGAGCAAATGCTGCAAGGGCCGTTTGCCGATGCGATGACGCACGCCGGACAGTTAGCGATGCTGCGGCGGCTCGCCGGATCGCCCGTCGCTCCCGAAAACTTCATTTACGCGAATGTGCGACCCGACAATCTCGGCACAGAGCAACCGCTTCCAATCAGGCCGGGAAACCGCGACGGAGAATGGCCTGAAGGTTGACGAAAGCCGCGCGCAGACAAGTTTCATACAAGATTATCCCGCTTAATCAATCCCGCCCGCTGACAAGAATTTTTCAACCTTTCGGCTTTCCGCCGCGTCTAACATTTCGAGCAACGGCATAAGCGCGTGTTTGGAGGCCTTTGTTTCTCGCAAATTTATCGCAACATCCAGATCAAAACGGTGGCTACCATTATGAACGTATCCAGAAATCAATCGAGCAACTTATCTCGCGCGAAAGTGCGGCGCGCGACGGCGTTTGCGGCGCTTCTTGCGCTATTGTCCAACTTGTGCGGCGGTGCTTTCGCAGCCTACGGACAGACGGCGCGGCGCGCGCAGAATTTGAATGACGAGCAGCGTATTTTGCATGTGCTCAATCGTCTGGGTTTTGGCGCGCGTCCCGGTGATGTCGAGCGCGTTCGCGCAATGGGCGTTGATCGCTACATCGAACAGCAGCTTCATCCTGAACAAATCACGGACGCGGCGCTCGAAACGAAGTTGCAGAATCTGCCGACCTTGCGCATGACGATTGCCGAGCTTTACGCGAAATATCCGCAGCCGGGCAAAATCATCAAGGCGCTGCAAAGAAAAGGCGAGTTGCCCGCAGACCTCGCGGCGCTTCGCAAAAACGGCGGCGCGCAGAATGCTCCCGACGCAAAGGCCAGCACCGCCAGCAACACGGACGCGGCAAAGGAAATGAATGCGCCGAACGAAATAACCGCGCAGCCGAACGCGGAAACGGCGAAGAACGCGGACGCGGCGGCTGAAGCAAACGGTGGCGGCAAAAAGGAATACCGCGCGGCGCTGCGCGATTACTACGCGCAAAATAATTTGCAGCTTCCGCAGCGCATCGTCGCCGAGTTGCAGTCGTCGCGTATCCTGCGCGCCGTTTACAGCGAGCGGCAATTACAGGAAGAGTTGGTAGATTTTTGGACGAATCACTTCAATGTTTTCGCGGGCAAGGGCGCGGACAAATGGATGCTCACCTCGTATGACCGCGACACGATTCGCCCGCACACGCTCGGCAAGTTTCAAGACCTGCTCATCGCCGACGCGCAAAGTCCCGCGATGCTTTTTTACCTCGATAACTTTCAGAGCGTCAGCCCGAACGCGCCGCAGGGCGGTGGACAATTCAAAAGACGCGCCATGATGAACAATCAAAGCGGAGCAGGCAATCAAGCGGGCGGCGGTTTAATGAACGACAGGCGCTTGCGACGCATGAACAGATTCCCGAACGCCTCGCCGAACAGCGCCGCGCAGCAAATGCCGCAGAGCGGCAACAATCTGCCTGCGCAGCAAGCGCCGGTTGCTCCTAAACAACCCAAGCAGGCGAAGCGCGGCATCAACGAAAACTACGCGCGCGAGTTGATGGAACTGCATACGCTCGGCGTTGACGGCGGCTACACGCAAAAGGACATACAGGAAGTCGCGCGCTGCTTTACGGGCTGGACGATTTTTAATCCGCGCGGCTACGGCGGCGATGATCGTTCGGGTAAATTCTTTTTTAATCCGCGCCAGCACGACGACGGCGAAAAGCTTGTCTTAGGCCACAAGATTCCGGCGGGCGGCGGCATGGGCGACGGCTTGATGGTCTTGGATATTCTCGCGCATCATCCTTCGACCGCGAAGTTTATTGCGACGAAACTCTGCCGCAATTTCGTCATGGACGAGCCTAGCCCGGCGCTTGTCGCGCGCGTCGCCAATGCCTTTACAAAAAGCGACGGCGACATACGCGAAACCATGCGTGCCATTATCACATCACCGGAATTCAATTCAGTTGAAAATTATCGCGCGAAAATCAAGACGCCGTTTGAAGTCGCCGTGAGCGCGATTCGCGTGCTCGGCGTGGATACGGACGCGCGCCCTGCTTTGCATCAATGGATAGCGAAGATGGGACAGCCGCTCTACGGTTATCAAACGCCGAACGGTTACCCGGACAACGCCGCCGCGTGGGTCAACACAGGCTCTTTGCTCGAACGCCTGAACTTTGCGCTCGCGCTTGCGGGCAACAAGATTCCCGGCACGCGCGTTGACCTCGCAAAGTTTGCCGGAGATAAAACAGTGAACGGCGGCACGGCGGACAAATCGCGCGTCGTCGATCAATTCGTCAATTTGATTTTGCAGGGAGACATTTCGGCGAACACGAAAAAGACTTTGTTGAAGCAGATCAACGAACAATCGTCCGCGCCCGTTGTCGCCGTGCAAGCCGATGAGATGACGAAGGATGTCGCCGTCGAACGCAACGTGCGCGCGGCCTTGCGCGAGAAACAAACGCAGGGCGCAACCGTCGGCGATCCCGAGGTCGCCAAGATCGTCGGCCTGATTTTAGGCTCGCCGGAATTTCAGCGACAGTAAGCAAGCAGATGAAAATTACCGTGATGAAGAACAACCGGAATCATCGCAACTTGCCCTGCACATTGAAAGTATTATGCTCGATTCTGCTTGCGTGCTGCGTTTCGTCGGGCATCATAGCGCAGAGCACAAATGGCGCTCTCGAAAAAGTGACTAAAGCGATTTGCCATGCGTCTAAGTAATTGATTGAAAGTTAAAAGAGAGAGCGCGGGAAATTTGTTTCCGGCCATTTGAAAACGAGAGGTTATCGAACATGAGCGTCAATCGAAGATTCTTTTTGAAGTCCGGCGGCATCGCGCTTGCGAGTCTCGGCGTGATGCAAAGCGCGCCGTCGTTTTTACAACGTACCGCGCTCGCGCAAAACATGGAGCGTCTCACGGCAGGCAGCCGGCGACGCAAAACTTTGATCGCCATTTTTCAGCGCGGCGCGGTTGACGGCCTCAACGTCGTCGTGCCTTACGGCGAATCGAACTATTACGATTTGCGCCCGACCATCGCCATTCCGAAGCCGCAGGCGGGCAACGCGGACGCGGCGATTAACCTCGACGGCTTTTTCGGTTTGCATCCCATGCTCGCGGGCTTTAAGCCTTTGTGGGACGCGAAGCAATTAGCAATCGTCCACGCATCGGGTTCGCCTGACACGACGCGCTCGCATTTCGACGCGCAGGATTACATGGAATCGGCGACGCCCGGATTAAAGGCGACGACAGACGGCTGGCTCAATCGTTATTTGCAGACGAAGCCGGAAGTAAAAGCTTCGCCGTTTCGCGCCGTCTCGATGACGCAGAATTTGCCGCGCACTTTGCAAGGCAAAGCGAGTGCGCTGGCGATCTCCAACCTGAACGACTTTGCGATTCGCGCGGACGCAAATTCCGCGAGCGTGCAGGGCGGCTTTGAATCGCTCTACGATCAAAGCGTCAACGACGTGTTGCAGGGAACGGGCAAGGAAACCTTCGAGGCCGTCAATTATTTGAAGCGCGTTAATCCCTCGCAGTACAAGCCCGAAAACGGCGCGCAGTATCCGCGCGGGCAGTTCGGCAATAGTCTTTTGCAAATCGCGCAACTCATCAAGGCGAACGTCGGCCTCGAAGTCGCCTTCACGGACATCAACGGTTGGGACACACATCTCAATCAAGGCTCGTCGCGCGGTCAACTCGCCAATCGCTTGCAGGAATTCAACGCAGGGATAACAGCGCTTTTCGCAGACTTAGGCCAGCGCATGGACGACGTAGTGATTTTGACGATGTCGGAATTTGGGCGCACCATCCGGGAAAACGGCACGCGCGGCACGGATCACGGTCATGCCAACGCGATGTTCGTCATCGGAAACTCCGTGCGCGGCGGAAAGGTTTACGGCGATTGGCCGGGACTCAAGAACGATCAATTATACGAGGGACGCGATCTCGCTTTGACGACGGACTTCCGCGATGTGTTCGGCGAGCTTGTCCAGAAGCAACTCGGCAACTCGGATTTGAAGGACATCTTTCCCGGTTATCAAACGAATTCTGCGAAGTTTCGCGGCGTGCTCCGTTAAAGACTACGGCGAGTTCTTTTGTTTATATGGCGCTGCTTATCACAAAGCAGCGCCATATTTATTTGGTACGCCGATTGAAATTGTTTTGGCGCGCTGGTTGATTCTAAAAGCGGCGGCGCTCAAGCCTATTAATGAAATAAAGAAGCGCGGTGGCGATGAGGGAGACGATGACGGCGAGCGTGAAGGCTTCGTTGTCGCGCCCGGCTTGCACTGCGTCGTAGATGGCGACGGATGCGGTTTGCGTTCTGCCGGGAATGTTTCCGGCGATCATAATCGTGATGCCGAAATCGCCGAGGGCGCGTGCAAACGCGAGCGCCGTCGCCGCCCATACGCCGCGCCGCGCAAGCGGAATAGTAATACGAAAAAACGTTCGCCGCTCATTTAACCCGAGCGTCCGCGCGGCGGCTTCCAGTTCGCGGTCAACGCTTTCAAACGCCGCGCGCAGGCTTTTCGTGACCAGCGGCAAAGCGTGAATCGTCGCCGCAATAATCGCTGCCGTCACGGTGAATGTCAGGCGTATGCCGAAACGATTGTAGAGAAACGAGCCGGGAAACGAACGCGTCCCGAGGACGACAAGCAAGTAGTAGCCGAGCACTGTCGGCGGCAGCACGAGCGGCAAGGCGACGAGCGCATCGAGCAACTCGCGTCCCGGAAAACGCCGCCTTGCTAACAGCCATGCGAGGCTTGCGCCGACGACGAGCGCGACGAGCGTTGCTGTGGCTGCAACGACGAACGAGAGCCGTATCGGAAACCAATCAATGCCGCCGCCGTTCATCAGTGTGCGCGTTGAAAGCTTTTACCGTTGGCAACAAAAATTAAGCGCGTAATGCGGCTTGCGCGGCGGCGGTTTTCGTTTCGCAAACTCATTCCGTGTTCGGGTTGATTTCCTTTTTCACTTCCTCTTTGCCCGGACGCTCAATGCCGGGAACAGTGATGTCATCCTCTGCTTCCTCTGCTGCTTCCGCCGTGCGCGTGGCGAGCGGCGCTTCATTTTCCTTGCGAAACATTTGCTGTTGGTCGTCGTCGAAGCTCACAGCCTGTTCAGCGTTTTTGTCTTTGTCCATTACAGATTTTCCTTTGTCGAAAATAGGTTTGAATGCTAGTGTGCAGCCATTTTACACGGCTTGCAAATTCGCTGCGCGGTAAAATTTCAGCGCAGCCAAAGATCGCAGCAGTAATGCCCTTCGCGCAAACTGATTTCGCCGCGCCCGAACTTTACCGCGCGCCCGAAGTTCGGCCCGTCGAAGACGAAGCTGTGAAACTCTCCGCGTTCGCCGCATGGATCGACGCCCGCCGGAAGTTTGTCTAGGAAAGCTTCGTTTAGCATTTCTCCCGCGAAGGATTCGTCCAGCATCTGCACATTAACGGAAACCACAATAGCCTTGAATCCGAGTTTGATAAAGTCGCGGGCAAACTTTTTTGTATCCCGTTTCCACAAGGGAAAGATTCCGCGTATGCGGTTACGCGCGAGAAACTCTTCACGGTATTGGCGTATGTCTTCGAGAAACAAGTCGCCGAACGCCACCGTTTCGATGCCTTCCGCTCGGCGTAATTGCGCGAGTGCATCAGCCATCGCTTGCTCATACTCCGCGTTCGTTGCGTTTCTGTTTATAAAAACTTTATGCAGCGGCAAATTGATGCTCGCCGCCTGCGCTTCGATTAATTCACCGCGCACAAAGTGTATGCCCAAACGCTCATCCTCGCGCGTTAAGGTCGTCAGCAAAGCGCTGGCAAGGTATTCACTCGATTGCTGAATCTCATAAAGAGCCATCGCGCTGTCTTTGCCGCCGCTCCATGAGACGAGAACTCTATTCATAGCCATTAGTGCCGTGTAATTTAAGTTCCGGTAAATTGCCTCCAGCACAAGCATGGAGGATACGCATCGACAAAGAGTATGGCCTTAGCCAAAACGGTTCGGCTAAAGCCAATAAACATAGATTCACTCGCTCCGCTAGGCTTGTGCTAGTGGCAACTTATAAAATCTAAATTCTTAAATTACAGTGTCTTTAGCTTACACACCAGCCGAATTATTCAACACACACGCGGGAAGTCAAAGCGTAAGCGCGCAGTAAATTAAGGCGCAAAAAAATCTCTGCGCGGCTTTTGACGCACGCTCTTTCTCGCCATAGAATAACTTGCGCCCGCGCTTTTCAAGATGAAACACCTACGCAAATGATTTACACGCTTCGCCCTTTGATACAGCGTTTCGATTCGTTGCCTTCGACGAATACGGAAGCGGCGCGAATGGCTGCGCACGGCGCGCCGGAAGGCTTATGCATCGTCGCCGCAGAGCAAACAGCGGGACGCGGACGCCGTGAGCGTACTTGGATTTCGCCCGCCGGAGCAGGGCTTTACTTCAGCATCGTGCTGCGCCCGCAGTTGAACGCCGCACACTGGCCGCTGCTGACGTTGATGGCGGCGCTCGCCGTCCACGATGCGCTGCGCGAAGCGTGCGCGCTCGCCTGCGATATTAAATGGCCGAATGATATTCTGGCGAACGAACGCAAGCTATGCGGCATTCTCGCCGAGACAATCGAAACGAAGACAGGACGCGCGTGCATCATGGGCATCGGCATCAATTTGCTTAACGCGGCTTTCCCGCCGGACTTGCGCGACGTTGCCATATCAGTCGAAGCCGCCGCTCAAAGCGCGCCCGACACTGAAGCTGTACTGCAAGCTTTGACACGGAACATCGCCGAACACTACCGGCGTTTGCACGAGGCGGACGGCGCGCGAAAACTCATCGCCGAATGGACTGCCCGTTCATCCTTCGCAAACGGAAAATCCGTGCGCGTGGCGCTCTGTGATGAAGTTTTCGATGGCATCACGCGCGGTCTGGAACAGGACGGCGCGCTGCGCATCGAGACGCACGACGGAGAACTTAAAATCATACGCGCCGGAGACGTGACGGCCTTGCGGGGAACATAATCATGCTGCTCGCCATCGACGCAGGCAACACGCACATCAAACTCGGTTTGTACGACGCCGGAAAACTAATCGGGCATTGGCGGCTTGCGACCGTGCGCAATCGCACCGCAGACGAATACGCAATTCAAGTGCGCGGCCTGTTCGCGCGTGCCGGAATGGATGCGAAGGAAATTAAATCCGTCGCCGTCGCCTGCGTCGTGTTGCCGCTCAATCAAACTTTGCGCGAAATGGCAAAGCGATGCTTTCACGCCGCGCCGCTCTTTGTCGATTGCAAGATCGAGATGGGCATTGAAATTCTTTACGATGCGCCGCAGGATGTCGGCGCTGACCGGCTCGTTAATGCCGCCTTTGCCGTTCACAAATACGGAGCGCCGTGCATCGTCGTCGATTTCGGCACGGCGACGAAGTTTGAAGCAATCAACGAACAAAGGCAATATCTGGGCGGCGTCATCGCGCCCGGCTTCGGTATCTCTATGAACGCGCTTTTCGAGCACGCGCCGCGCCTGCCGCGCGTTGAAATCAAACGCCCGCTGACGGTGATCGGCTCGTCAACCGTCGCTGCTCTGCAATCCGGCCTTTATCATGGTTACGCGTGCCTCGTTGACGGGATGCTCACAAAGATGCGCGAAGAGTTGAGCAAGGACGCGCGCATCGTGGCGACGGGCGGACTCGCGCATTTAATCGCCGGTGAATCGAGTTTGATAGAAACGATTGACGACACGCTGACGCTGGATGGCCTGCGTTTTATCTACGAACGAAATCAAAAGAATCACGCGAAGTAAAATTTAGCATTGACGGAACATTAATATCATCACGACAAACTCAATGATGACAGGCAAGAAAGAAACAAGCGTCGCAGCAGCAGCGCAGGCGGCGGAACACGCGCGCCTGAACTACTTCGATTATTTTACAGAGATCGAAGACGCTTTTATACGGCGGCGCGGCAAGCATTTGCTGCTTAGTCCGATGGATTGGGCGCTGATGCAAAGCTGGAAGGAACTCGGCGTGCCGCTGCACGTCGCGCTTCGCGGCATCGAAGGCGCGTTCGATTCCTATGAAGCGAAACCGCGCAGACGGAGCGTCAAATCGCTTTTGTATTGTCAGGAAGAAGTCGAAGCGCAGTTTGCCGAATGGCGTGAATCGCAGCTCGGCGCGGCGACGCAAATAAGCGGCGACGACGTTACAGACGACAAAGCAAGTGAATCGAATGACGCGCGGCTGCCGTTTCCGCGCGCCGCGATTCAAGAACATCTCGCGCGAACGATAAAGGAATTGTCCGATGTCTGCGCCATGCAAAAGCAAAAAAGCGAAAACGAATTCAGCGAAGCGCTCGCGCGCGCCGTCTCGCGGCTCAAGGAATTGGAAACTGATTTCGCGCAGTCCGCGCGCCCCGACGCGGAAAAGCTCGAAGCGTCTTTAACGAGCCTCGAAGAATTGATCGACAAGGCATTGCCAGCGAGCCTCGCGCACGCAGATTTTGCGGCGGCGCAAAGTGAAACGGAAACGCAGTTGCGCCCATATCACAGCCGCATGGAAGAAGCGACGTACAAACAAACCTTTGACAATCTATTGTTGAAACGCCTGCGCGAGCAGCAACACGTTCCACGCCTCAGTTTATTTTACCTTTAACTTTAGCAGCATGACGGCACGCATGTAATGAGCAAGCAAAAGCGCTGGCGACACGCCCCACGCACGCAAGCGCCGCAACGCGCAAGTGCGTCACAAATTCCGACAAGCGCGACGGAGTTCGATGTCCTCGTCGAGCGCATCGTGCCGGGCGGAATGGGACTGGCGCACGCCGACGGGCGAACGATCTTCGTCGCGCTCTCCGCAGCGGGCGATCATGTTCGCGTGCGCGCCGAAAAAACGCGCGGCAAAGTCGTCTTCGCTTCGATCATCGAAGTGCTTGCGCCCTCCGCTGTTCGGGTCGAGCCACCGTGTCCTTACTTCGGGCGGTGCGGCGGCTGCGATTTTCAACAGTTGAATTACGATGCGCAACTCGAAGCGAAAATCTCCATCGTGCAGGATTGCCTGCGCCGCATCGCGGGAATCGAAACGCCCGTCGAAGTTACGATTAAAGCATCGCCGAACGCATGGCATTATCGTTCACGCGCGCAGTGGCAGCATGACCACGCGCATAAAGCTCTCGGCTATTTCGAGCGCGGCTCGCACAAGGTTTGCGATGTCGTCGAATGTCCCGTGATCGTGCCTGCGCTCCAAGAGTCGCTGGCGAGTTTGCGCGAAGCGATGCGCGGGGATGCTTTGCCCGAACACGTCGCGGAGTTTCAAGCAGTAGCGGGCGACGGCGGGATGGTGTCGATTGTTCCGCCCGTCAATGAATCGAAAATTGAAAGAGAAGCGGCGCGCACGATTGGCGGCTTTCGTTATCGCTTCGACGCGGAAGGCTTTTTTCAGATTAATCATGAACAATTGCCTGCGCTGATCGATGCGGCTTTAAGCGATTACGGCGGCGAAACTGCCGTCGATCTTTACTGCGGCGTCGGGCTTTTCACCTTGCCGCTAGCAAAACGTTTCAAGCGCGTCATCGGAGTGGAGGCAAATGATGCGGCGATCAACTACGCGCGGCTCAATCTCAACGCGGCGCAACTCACGAACGCGCAGGCCAAGTGCGCTCGCGTCGGCGAGTGGCTAAAGCACAATGCCGCAGCCTTAGCGCCCGTCGATCTGGTCTTGCTCGATCCGCCGCGCGCGGGCGTTGAAGACACTGATGCACTCAATGGTATTCTTGCACTGCGGCCAAAGCGCATCGCGTATGTTTCCTGCGACCCCGCGACGCTGGCGCGCGACTTGCGCGCTTTTATCGGCGGCGGGTATAGGCTTGATTCCGTCGCGGCGTTTGACATGTTTCCGCAAACGCACCACGTAGAAACAATCGCGCACCTCTCGTCAACGCGCGAACGATAAAACTTCGATCAGGTTATTGATTTCGCGTAAGGCGTTTTCGATAGCGGTTTGCTTTTCGCTGGCAAGACTTCACGGCAATTTTATGCGCGCGGTTCCTCATACATCTTCCTGCGCACGTTATCCGTTAATCGCTCCGGCGTGTCTGTTCGCGTGCGGGATTCTGGCGGCGCAGTTCGTTGCCGCCGGACTTCTAATCGCGTGCCTATCGTGCGGATTGTTTCTCTTTGTGCTTGCCTTGGCGTGCTTTGCTTCGGGCAAAGAAACGCTCGCTTTGTTCGTCGTCGCGCTGGCTTTTTTTTGCGCGGGAATGACGATGCGGCTGGTGGAGAAAAGGAATCACTCGCTCGCCGGAAGCGTCGGGCAGTTGTACGAAGACGGCGCGTTAATATCCGGCGAGCCTGTCGAAGTGACGGGCGTGTTGGGAAGCGCGCCGGAAGCTGCGCCGGATGGATTTTATTTGACGCTGCGCGTCGAAAAATTGAGGTGGAGAAACCATGAGCGAACAACGCGCGGCGCTGTGCAGCTTATCGCGGCGGTGCATGATGCGGAGCGGTTACAGGCCTATGAGCAGCTTGAATTAAGGTACGGCGCGCGCGTGCGAGTGATGACGACGTTGCGCCGCGAGGAGAGATTTCGCAATCCCGGTGTGGCTTCGGCGATTGAAGCGCTTGAGCGGCGCGGCTTCGACGCCACTGGAATTATCAAGAGTCCGCTATTGATTGAACGATTAGATGACGAACGCGTGTTTCTGCCGCTTGCGTTGCTTTACGAATGGCGGCAACGGCTGCTCGGAGAAATTGACAAAAACTTTTCAGCGGAAACGGCGGGCGTGCTCGAAGCGGCTTTGCTCGGCAATCGCAACACGATTTCAAGCGCGACGGCGGAACGCTTTCGCGCGGGCGGAACTTTTCATGTGCTGGTAATTAGCGGTTTGCACATCAGCTTTCTAGGCTTCCTTGCCTTCAGTTTGGCGAGGCGCGTCACGAAACGGCGCGGCTGGCAGTTTGCTTCGACGGTGATGCTTCTATGGTCGTATGCGCTGGCAGTCGGCGCGGGTGCGTCCGTCGTGCGCGCGGCTTTGATGTTCACGTTGGTTGCGCTCGCGCCCGTGCTCAATCGCCGCATCGAAACATTCAATTCGCTCGGCTTTGCGGTCTTAGCGTTGCTCGTCTGGCGGCCTGCGGATTTATTCGATCCGTCGTTTCAATTAACGTTCCTTTCGGTGCTTTCCATCGCCGCGCTCGCGTGGCCTGTGCTCGAAAAATTACAAGCCGTCGGAGCGTGGCGTTTATCGCGTGAGACGCCGTATCCGCCACTATGCCCGCGCTGGTGGCGTGTGCTTGGTGAAGCGCTCTTTTGGAGCGAGCGCGCTTGGCTTGTGGAAACAAAACGCGCGAGCTTCCGCTGCAAGTTATACAAGACCCCGCTCGCGGCTCGCTTGGAGCGGTGGCATATACAGCGCGTGCTGCGCTATGCGTTCGGCGCGGTCATCGTATCGGCGAGCGTGCAAATAGGAATGCTGCCGCTGCTCATACTTTATTTTCACAGGCTCTCGTTTGCTTCACTCATACTGAACATCGTCGTCGGATTGTTGATGGCGGCGGAATCCTTGATCGCGCTCGCGGCATTGATCGTCGCGCAAGCGAGCGGATTCCTTGCCGCGCCGCTTTTCTTTCTCGCGGAAAAGTTGAATTGGTCGATGGCGCACAGCGTCGATCCGCTCGTGAGCGCGCACGCCGCATACGCGCGTTTGCCGGAATACACGGGCTGGCTGTCAGGCATCTACGGAATATATTATGTGCCGCTCGGAATTTTGATTTTCGCGTTCGTCGCTTGGAATCCGCTGCGGCGCGGCGACTCGAACGAAGTTGCAAAAGCACATTGGCGGGCGCGTTCGACGATGCCACTTCTTGCCGTCGCCGCTTTTGTTTTAACGCTTGTTGTCATAGTCGCGCATCCTTTGAGCGCATCCCGTCCTGACGGAAAACTGCGCATCGATTTTCTGGATGTCGGGCAGGGCGACGCGGCGCTTATGACGATGCCGGACGGGACGACTTTGCTGATTGACGCGGGCGGAAGACCGAGCATCGGAGCAGGCGCGCGAATCTTCGATGAAGAAGACACGGACGAGCCTTTCGAGCGTGACCGGCGCAGCATCGGCGAGAGCGTGGTCTCTGAATACTTATGGTGGCGCGGCCTCGATCACATTGATTACATTCTGCCGACGCACGCCGACGCCGACCACATCAACGGCTTCAACGATGTCGCGCGCAACTTCAAAGTACGAGCCGCGCTCGTCGCACGCGCGCCCGCCGCAAATTCGGAGTACGCGCGTTTTGCTTCGACGATGCGGGAATACGGCGTGCCTGTGCAATTTATCGGGCGCGGCGACGTGCTGCGCTTCGGCAACACAACGACTGAAATTCTGTGGCCTCAGCCGACGATGAACATGAACGCTTCATCGGGGAACAATGATTCCGTAGTGCTGCGCGTGCGCTTCGGCGAGAGAGTTTTTTTGTTGACCGGCGACATGGAAAGGGAAGCGGAAGCGTCGCTTGTTGCGGCGCAGGACGATTTGCACTCTGACCTTATTAAGGTTGCGCATCACGGCAGTAAAACTTCGTCAACACAGGAATTCGTGACAGCCGTGCATCCGAGTTTGGCAGTTGTTTCCGTCGGCCTGACCTCGCCCTTCGGTCATCCCGATCCGAATGTTATGGAGCGATGGCGTGAAAGCGGCGCGCAAGTTCTGACCATAGGGAAAAGCGGCACGATCACCGTCAGCACGAACGGGCATGACATGAACATCGAAACCTTCGTCAAGCAATGAACTTGAAATAAACTCGTAAAACGATTCTCCGCACGAAATGGTATCGAGCGCGCACCATCTCGCATAGAAATTTGTTGCTGCGCATTCAGAATCAAATCTAAAATCTCTCTGTTAAATTGCTCTGCCGATTGTTTGTTTGAAGTGAGGCACATGCTTTGCTCCCGCGCTCGATTACCAATCGCACGAAGCTTTAAGATCGATTCCTACTTGCTCTGGAATCGATCCACCTCGAAACTGATTCTCGTGCAGTTCGGGCTTTCTTCCGGGCGCGCGTTTGTTTTCGCATCTCTTCCGTCGCGCATCCCGAAAAACATTTCGTTGCCAACCAATCACGGAAAGGATTTCGCATTATGCGTGTCTTCAAAAATCCAACGCCCGCGCTGCTCATCGCCGCGTTGCTGCTTGCCGCTATCGCTTCCTCCTTCAACTCGAATAACTCAAATGTCCGCGCTGCCGTTATCAAAACTGCTGTCGCCGATGCCGACGATGACGTTAAGACTTACACGGACGAGTACGACGTGACGGCGCGTGTCGTGCGCGTCAGTTTGCTGCGCGGCGATGTGCAGTTGCTGCGCGCCGGTATAAATACACGTTGGGAGCGCGCGACGCTGAATCTACCGCTCGTCGAAGGCGACACGCTTACGACGGGACACGATGCGCATGTCGAGATTCAAGTCGATGCGCGAAATTTTGTGCGCGTCGGCGAAGATGCGTCGCTGCGCCTCGTGACGCTGCGCGACGAAGGCATCGCGTTCAGTCTCGAAGCGGGAACGGCAAGCGTGAGGCTCGCGCGCTTTGATCGTGACAAAGAATATTTCGAGATGGACGGGCCGAAGACGACTGTTGCGGCAGAGCGGACGGGACTTTATCGCATGGACGTTTCGCCGAACGGCAACGTGCGTGTCACCGTGCGCGACAACGGGCAGGCACGTATTTATTCGGACACGTCCGGCTTTACCTTGCGCGACGGCAAAACGGCGCAGCTCATCACGAACGGCGCGGAAGCGGGCGATTGGGATTTGTCTGCCGCAGCATCGCGCGACTCTTGGGACGATTGGACAAACACGCGTGAGCGTTATCTGGCGTCGCGGCTTCGTTATGAAAATCGTGATCGCTATTATGACCGCGACGTGTGGGGCGCGGAAGAATTAGATGCTTACGGGGACTGGGTTTACGCGAATGATTACGGTTGGATATGGCGTCCGCGCGTGACTGTGGTGAACAATTATTATAATTGGGTACCGTATCGTTACGGGCATTGGCGCTGGTGCTCGCCGTATGGCTGGACGTGGATTGCGGATGAAGAATGGGGCTGGGCGCCGTATCACTACGGGCGCTGGGTCAACTACGATAACTATTGGTGCTGGGTGCCGCACGCGTGCCGTAATTGCGGGCGCAGTTGGTGGCGTCCGGCGCTCGTCGCCTTTGTTTATCTGCCGACTTCCTACGGTGAAAATGTCGCTTGGTATCCGCTCGGCTACAATCAGCATGATCCGCGCGGGCGTTATTACAAGCAGCCTGTGAGAGATTCCTTGACGCCTTTGCGCGCAGGTGAGATTGCCGATTTGCAACGCATCAATCCCGCATATCAAAGAGCCGTGACGACTTTGCCCGCGCGTGATTTCGGCGCAGGCACGGGACGCGCGCAACCCGCCACGCCGGAATTAGCACGCCGCGCAGCGACGGCTGATCCCGTGCGCGGACGCTTGCCGATTGCTCCGGTTAATAATGATGCGAACAACACTGGAAGCATCTCCGGGCGCACGCGCGCGGGCGGAACGGGCATCGGCGCGGGCGTCGGTGCAAAGGGCGAACGCATGGCGCGTCCGGCGATGATGGACGCCGCGCGCTTGCCTGAAAGACAAATGGGCGCGGGCGCGCGTCAGCCCGGCGTCGCGCTCGATGATGAACTACGGCGCGCGCGTGTCTATCGCGGGCGTGATCCGCGCGCGAGCGTTTCCGATGCCGTTAATGTAAACGGACTTCCGCGAGCAAGCGATACGGGCGTGGTTGCGCGCCCCGACAATCCGAAAAGCCAGCGCTCAATCGAACGCCGCCGCATCGAGAATGAAAATGCCGGAAGTAGTGAGCCGTCTGTTCTTCGCCCGGCGCGTCCGCGAAGCCCCGATCCGCAAGAGGAACGTTCTGCGAGGCCGGGTGTGACGCGCGAAACGCCGGATGAGGTCAGGGAACAAATGCCGCGACGCGAGCAGCCCGAAAGAAGAGAGCGAAGACCTGTGCCGCGCCCGCAGCCGGAACAAAACGCGCCGTCAGCGCCACCGTTTGAACGTTCCGCACCACCAGCCGAACGCGCTACGCCGCCGCCTCGCTCCGAGCCGCCTGCGGAAAGACACGAACGCCCATCCGCGCCGCCGCCTTCGGCTCTCGAACCGTCCCGCCCCGTCGAACGAGAGCGCCCGCCTGCTGCGCCGCCCGCTCGTGAACAACGCGCCGAGCCACGCGAAGCACCGGCGGCGCGTCCGGCACGCAGCGAGCCTGCGCGTCCTGAACAGCGCGATCAATCCTGAAGTAATATCAGCGGGAAGGACGATAAAAATGAATCGCACGCCGAAACGATCCATGCGCTCGCTGATGATGATAATGCTGTTCGTTGCTGCAATGGTTTCAAACCTTGCGGCTACGGCAGTATGTCAGGAGAAAAGCGCTTCCGATGAAGTCATCACCATCAATTCCGATCTGGTGTTGGTCGATGCAGAAGTTATTGATAAAAAAACGCGGCGGCGAATCGGCAATCTCAAGCGCGAGGATTTCGTTTTGTATGATGACGGCGTCAAGCAGGACATCACGTATTTCAGCCAGGACAAACTGCCGCTCTCCACCGTGCTGCTGCTGGATTTGAGCAATAGCGTCAAACCGATTATCGAGCAGATCAGCAATGGCGCGCTCGATGCTTTGCAGCATCTCAAGCCGGAAGATGAAGTGGCGCTGATGGCCTTCGCCGATAAGGTGGAACTCGTGCAGGACTTCACGCGCGACAGGCAACTCATGTCCGGGAAAATAGCCGGTGTCGGGAAAACAGCGGACGTGGGGCAGGGAACATGGCTTAACGAAGCGGTTTACAAAGCGGCGCGCCAAATGCCGAATGCTTCTAATCCTGCGAGCCGTCGCGTCATCATCGTCGTGACGGACAACATCGCCTTTTCTCCAAAAGGAGAGGAAGGAAAAAAAACATTCGCGGAGTTATTTGAAACAGGCAGCGTCGTCGCCGGTTTGATTGTTCGCGGAGGATTCGGCAAGGCCTTCAACATTCTTTCTCTAGGACAATTGCACGGCCTTAACCCCTACGCAGAGCGAACCGGCGGCGAGATAATGAACGCGGATAAAAAGGAAGTCGAAACGAAGCTGGCCGAATTAATCGATCACCTACGCACGCGCTATAGCTTCGGCTACAGACCTTCGAGCGCCATTGTACCCGGCGCGTTTCATCACCTCGAAGTCAAACTTCTTGCGCCTACTGTCACCGCGCAGAAAGACAAGCTAAAGGTTCGCGTCAAAGAAGGCTACTACGCGCAAAAGCGCCATGCTGAACAACGCGGGAATTAAGCGGGGCGGGCAAAAAAAGATAAGCCGTAAGCAGCAAAGTTGCTCGACAAGCGGGCTATCCGATGCTCTGCTCCAATGACCTGTTATGCGCTTGGGTGGGAGAAAGAATTTATTGCAGATTATTCAATTTGCTGATTACTCGATGTGCCGTTTATTCATCGAATCGAGATGCTTCGTCGTGCGTTCGGTAACGCTCGGCGGCGTGGCTGGCTGCTGAAGACGCAGTGTCGATAATTCGCCGGTTGTTTTAGCGGGCAAAGCTTTTTCCCGCTCGCTGGCAGGCAAGGAATCCGGCTGGTAAATCGATAAATCGTTTTTGGCGCGCGGCTCGATTTTTTCCTCGCGGCTCTTTTTAGCAAAACTTCGCCGGTATCTTCCGTATTCCAGCAAGGATGAGATAAGCAGGAAACAGCCTGACAAAATCATTAACCACACATATCCAGAACTTGATTTAAGACTAATTAAGCCGCCAAGCAGGAACATCGAACCCATCGCACCGCCGACAATCGCGCCTTCAGCGGCGTTCGGTTGCGCGCTCTCCAAATAATCATCGTACTTACGCACGAGAGTCATGTGCCAACTCTCTCGCTTTGTTAAAGCGTGCGACACGAGCCGTAAATCTTCGCCGCAGCCGCGACAGAATTTTACGGACTCATCGTTATTTTGTGTTCCGCATTTAGGGCAATACATAGGAATGACTTAAGCCGACGAGATTAGACAGACCTTTTACGTTGCAGCAGTTTAGTTTGTTCCATTGAATAATTGCCTGCCATTGATATAAACGCTAATAGAATGAACCGCGCAATAACTAATTTCCCTGCGGCAATTGATTGTACCCGAAGCTTCGCAGGATGGATTGGCCTTCTTCGCTCGTTACAAAATCCGCGAACGAGCGCGCCGCCGCCTGCTTGCCGGAAGCGCGCACGATGCCTAGTGCCTGATCGATTGGTTGATGCAATCGTTCATCGACGGCGATGATGCGCTCCGCAGGTTCCTGCCTCACGAGCGCCAGCGGCACAAACGCAGCGTCGGCGTTGCCCGTCGCCGCATACTGCTTTGCCTGCGTGACGCTTTGTCCGTAAACGACTTTCGGCTCGACGAGTGTCCACACATTCAAGGCGCGCAACGCTTCGACGGCGGCGCGCCCGTAAGGAGCGACGTCCGGCTTCGCCACAGCAATGCGTGCCGCGTCCGCGCGCTTGAGGTCTTCAATGCGGCGGATCGGCGCGGGCTGATGATGTTCATTCAAGGGAACCCACAGCACCAGACGCCCGCGCGCATAAAGCTTTTGCGTTCCTTGCGTCAAAAGATTTTTTCGCTCTAACTCCGCGACGTGCTCGACATCTGCGGCGGCGAAGACATCGAAGGGCGCGCCGTTTTCGATCTGCTTCGCAAGGTCAGCCGTCGCGCCGAAACTGAAACGCACGCGCATCCCCGTCTTCTTCGTCCAACTCTCGCCTAATGAAGCGAACGCATCCGTCAGATTCGCGGCGGCGGCGACAATTATCTCGTCCGGCGGAGTCTGTGTATGCCTCTCATTGCGCGTCGAACAAGCGTTGACGACGAGCAGGAAAAGTATCGCAGCGACGGCAACGCAGGATTTCGCTGTTGACGAAAATTTATGTGCGCGAAACATTGTTCGTAAGAGCATGGCAGATTCAGTTATTCGACTGTGACGTATTCGCGCAATTCAAGAAAGCGGCGTTCGCTGATTCCGCGCACGACAATCAAATGCTCCGTGCGGCGGAATGCTCCGAATTGCTCGCGGTGGGCGATGATGCGCGCGGCGAGGCCAGCGCCGATGCCCGGGAGCTTTTCGAGTTCCGCGC
>JBPCOJ010000098.1:0-10493 GCA_051000345.1 Pyrinomonadaceae bacterium
CAAAGATAGCGTTGTTTGCCATTCTGGGTTAAGCCATTGCGGACAAGGCGGTCGCTGCCGCAGTGATAACAGTTAAGTTTGACCATGCGTGAGAGTTTACTACCTCTCACGCCATTGAGCCACTACCTTTTTTTCAAACAAATTGAATCGCTACACTTGCGTCAAACCATATTTTACTCGTTCGCGCCGAACAAGAACGTAAGCAGCATCGCCGTTTCTTCCGGCATGAAACCGTTTTGTGACATCGAAGAACGCGCTAAATGACGATTCAATCGGTAACTGTTCTAATGGATTGTTTACATGAATTCGTTCGAGGAGTATAACAAAAGCACCGCAAGGATTTCAGATGTCAGGGAGCTTAATATGAAACGAGAAGCCGGAAGCGCCGAAGCCGATTCGACTGCGGAGGCGGTTGACTCTCAACAGTCGCCGGAGTTCGTGAACGATAAAATCGAGGAAACGGACAACTTTTTATCGGACGATGGCGAGGCACGCCGCCTCTTTTTGAAACACACATTGATCGCGGGCGGCGGGCTGGCGGCGGCGAATCTATTGCTGAACTACGAAAACACGGCATCGGCTCAAACAATGCTGAATGGCGCGCCTGTCTCTCGAACAGCAACGCAAGCGGCTTCGATGAATGCGCTGCCCGTGACGCTGAAAGTCAACGGCAAAGCGTATCGTTTAATGTTAGAGCCGCAAGTAACCGTGCTCGATGCGCTGCGCGAGAGAATCGGATTGACTGGCTCGAAGAAGGGTTGTGATCGCGGGCAGTGCGGCGCGTGTACTGTGCTCGCCGACGGGCAGCGCGTCAATTCGTGCCTCGCGCTCGCCGCCGCTTATGAAGGCAAAGAGATTACGACCATCGAAGGTTTGGCAAATGGCGAAGAACTTCATCCGATGCAGGCGGCCTTCATCAAGCACGACGGGTTTCAATGCGGCTATTGCACTTCGGGTCAGATTATGTCGGCAGTCGGATTGCTGAAGGAAGGCTGTCCGCCGGGCATGACCGTGCGCGAGTGCATGAGCGGCAACATTTGTCGCTGCGGCGCGTATCCGGGAATCGTCGCCGCCGTCGAAGAAGTGCGTGGCACGAAGGCATAAGCGTGCCTTGCGGCGCAATTTGATGACGGCGCATTTTTAAGTCGCAAATTATTTTTCCGAAGTGATGCAGTTGAATAGCGAGGAAGGCGAAAAGGGATGAATCCGTTTACATACAAGCGCGCGGCTAATCAGAAAGAAGCAGTGCGGGAAGTCGCGGGCAATCGGGATGCGAAGTTTTTAGCGGGCGGCACGAATCTGATCGACTTAATGAAAGTCGGCGTGCAAACGCCAAATCAGTTAGTCGATATTAACCACCTCGCGCTGAAAAAAATCGAGCGGATTCCGGGCGGCTTGCGCATCGGCGCGCTGGCGACGAATACGGAAGTTGCCGTCAATAAAATCGTCCGCGAAAATTATCCTGTGCTGTCCGAAGCGATTCTCGCGGGCGCGTCCCCGCAGTTGCGCAACATGGCGACGATTGGCGGCAATCTGCTGCAACGCACGCGCTGCTATTATTTTATGGACACGGCTTTTCCTTGCAACAAGCGCGTTCCCGGATCGGGATGTCCGGCGATTCCCGGCTACAATCACATTCACGCAATCTTAGGCGCGAGCGACCAATGTATCGCCACGCATCCATCGGACATGTGCGTTGCGCTCGTCGCGCTCGATGCCGTCATCAGAGTCGAAGGCGCGCGCGGCGCGCGGCAAATTCCAATTGCCGACTTTCATCGCTTGCCCGGCGACACGCCGCACATCGATACGAACTTACAGCCCGACGAACTCATCGTCGCAATTGATTTGCCCGCCACGTCGTTCGCCAAGCGCTCGCGCTATTTGAAGATTAGAGAACGCGCGCAATATGCGTTCGCGCTCGTCTCCGTCGCGGCGGCGATGGACATTGCGAACGGGCGAATCAACACGGCGCGTCTTGTTTTGGGCAGCGTCGCGCATAAGCCTTGGCGCGCGAAGGAAGCGGAGAAAATCTTAACCGGCGCGCAAGCTACCAGCGCGACATACGCGGCGGCGGCGGAAGCAGCCGTGCGCGGCGCGGTGGCGCAGAAGCATAACGCTTATAAAATCGAATTAACGAAACGCGCAGTAGTTCGCTTATTAGATGAAGTTGCGAACGGCACGACGCGCGTCGCAATGATTGAAGAGATTGAAGAAAACGAGGCGAACGAGGCGAACGAAACACAGGGAGGTGCGGCGTGAGCGCGGAACAAAATCGTAGTCAAGGCATGAATCGAAATAAGGGCATCGTCGGGCAACCGATTAATCGCGTTGACGGGCGTTTGAAGGTCACGGGCAAAGCGCGTTTCGCGGCGGAGTATCCGATGGAGAACATCGCGCACGCCGTCCTCGTCAGCAGCACCGTAGCGAACGGGCGCATTAAAAGTTTCGACTTGAGCGCGGCGAAAAAAGTTCCCGGCGTGCTTCATATTATGACGCACGAGAACGCGCCGAAGCTGAAACCCGTCCCATCGAATCCGGCGGAAGGAGACGCCGCCGCGCGCCGCGTTCCCTTGCAAAGCCCCGTTGTTTATTACAGCAATCAATACATCGCGCTCGTCGTCGCGGAGAATTTGGAACAAGCAAAGCGCGCCGCCGAACTCGTGCGCGTCACTTATGAAGAGCAGCCGCCCGCCGCAGACATGCAGCGCGAAAGCGGCAAGGCGAGGCCGCCGAAAAGCAGAGTCGCAGGCAAGCCCGCAGACTTCGTGCGCGGCAATATAGAAGCGGGAACGAGCGCGGCGGATGTGCGCGTCGATGAGCTTTACCGGACGCCGACGGAGCACCACAACCCTATGGAGCCGCACGCGACAACTGCTGTCTGGGAAGGCGAGAAACTCACCATCTATGATGCGACGCAATATACTTACGGCGTTCGCGCGACGATGGCGAAAACATTCGGCATCCCGGAAGAAAACGTCCGCGTGATATGCAAATTCATCGGCGGCGCGTTCGGCTGCAAAGGCACTGTCTGGGCGCACGTAGGGCTGGCGGCGGAAGCCGCGCGGCAGGTAAAGCGCCCCGTCAAACTCGTCACCACACGCCAGCAAATGTTTGCCAACGTCGGACACCGCGCGGAGACCGAACAGCGCGTGACGCTCGGCGCAAAACGCGACGGGCGTTTGACCGTCATCGCGCACGAAGGCAATTCGCACACTTCCGTTTACGATGAATACGTCGAGCCGTTCAGCAAGGCGACGCACATGATGTATGCCTGCGATAATCTTCGCGCGTCACAAAAGCTCGTTCCGCTCAACGTCGGAACGCCGACATACATGCGCGCTCCCGGCGAATGCTCCGGCATGTTCGCGCTCGAATCCGCGCTCGATGAACTCTCTTACAAACTCGACCTCGACCCGATTCAACTGCGTCTCATCAACCACGCGGAGACAGACCCGGACACGAAGCTTCCTTGGTCAACGAAGCTGTTGAAGGAGAGTTATAAGCTCGGCGCGGAAAGCTTCGGCTGGTCACGCCGCACGCCTACGCCGCGCTCGATGCGAGACGGGCGTTATTTAATCGGCATGGGCATGGCGACGGCGGTTTATCCTGTCAATCACTTTCCCTCTTCGGCGCGCGTCCGCATCATGCAGGACGGGACAGCCATCGCCGAAAGCAGCACGCACGAAATGGGAACGGGCGCATACACAGTCCTGACCCAAGTAGCGGCGGAGACTTTAGGCTTGCCCGTCGAGCGCATACGCGTTGACATCGGCGATACGAACTTGCCGCGCGCGTTTGTTTCCGGCGGCTCGGCAACCACGATGTCCGTCGGCAGCGCGATTCAGGGCGCGGCGCGCGCGGCGATTGCCAAGTTGATTGAAATGGCGCGCGCAGATAATCGCTCGCCTCTCTACGGCGCAAGCGCGGATAAGATTGTTGCCAAAGACGGGCGGCTCGCGCTCACGAATGATTCTTCCAAAAGTGAAACTTACGGAGCGTTGCTTGCGCGCGCCGGAACGAAGGAAGTCGAAGCGAGTTTCGATATGCAGTTCAACGATAGGGAGAAGACGCATTCATCGCATTCGTTCGGCGCGCATTTCGCGGAGGTGCGTGTTGACCCTGATTTCGGCGAAGTGCGCGTTACGCGATTCACGGGCGTCTTCGACATCGGGCGCGCGATGAACATGAAAACGGCGCGCTCGCAGATGATCGGCGGCATCGTCATGGGCGTCGGCATGGCTTTGATGGAAGCGACTGTAATGGACACGAATTTCGGGCGCTTCGTCAATCAAGACCTCGCCGAATATCACGTTCCCGTCAACGCCGACATACCGCCGATTGACGTTCATCTGCTCGACAGCTTCGATTCTCACGCCAGCCCCATCGGAGCGAAGGGCGCGGGCGAAATCGGCATCGTCGGCGTCGCCGCCGCGATTGCGAACGCCGTCTATCACGCGACGGGCGTGCGCGTGCGCGAATTGCCGATTACGCCTGACAAGTTGATTGCGAGCATGAGCCGCGCATGAACGAACTGCAAGCCATTGTCGATGCTTACGCGGAAACGCGGGCGCGTGGTGAACGTGCTGCTTTGGCGACCATCGTGAGCGTCGTCGGTTCGGCGTATCGTCGGTCAGGCGCGCGCATGTTTATAACGGAAAGCGCACATACCGTCGGCACGATCAGCGGCGGATGTTTGGAAAGAGATGTCATAGAGCGCGCCGCCGAAGTCATGGATTCCGGCGCGCCGCGCATCATCGAATACGACACGCGCGGCAATGAAGACATCGTGTGGGGACTCGGACTCGGCTGCAACGGCGTCGTGCGAATCTTGCTTGAAAGCCTACGCGAAGAAAGCGACGGCGCGCGGGCGTTGAAGTTCATCGCAGACTGCCTGCGCGCGCGGCACACCGGAGTCATCGCCACCATCATCGGCGCAACGGAAACGTCATTCAAGAGCGGCGATAAGGCAAGCAGGCAACGCACAGGCGCACGCTTGTTGCTCGTCGATGAACAGAACACCACTAATCAGTTTTTAATTGAAGATGAAACAGAAGTTGAATTTATTGCGTGCCTGCGCGAAGATGCGGGCGCAGCTTTAACAAGCGAGCGTTCAGGCGTTCGAGCTTATGAAACACGCGCGGGGCAAATTGAAATCTTCTTCGATCTCATCGAGCCGCCGCGCTCGCTCTTTGTCTTCGGCGCAGAGCAAGACGCGCTGCCCGTCGTTCGTTTGGCGCGCTCGCTCGGCTGGCATCTCACCGTTGTCGATACGCGCGCGCGAAGACGTACATCCGAACGCTTTCATGAAGCGAATGAAGTCGTGCTGTGCCGCGCAGAAGACGCTGCTTCAAGTATTTCTCTGGCACAGGATGCGGCGGCAATCGTGATGACGCATAACTACCTCGACGACATCGAACTGCTTCGCTGTCTGCTGCCGTCGCAAGTCGGCTATGTAGGCATTCTCGGCCCCAAGCAGCGCACCGCGAAAATGCTCGAAGAATTAAGCGCGGAAGGCGTTCGCTTAACTGACGCACAGCTTGCGCGGCTACACAGTCCCATCGGCATGGACATCGGCGCGGAGACGCCGGAAGAAATCGCGCTGTCAATCATCGCCGAAGTCAAAGCCGCTTTTGCGAATCGCAGCGGCGGCTTTCTGCGCAACCGCAACGCGCCGATTCATGATGAAGTAGTCGCGCCGTATGTTGCTGCCGCAGAGCCTTCCGCGACATCTCATGCCATCCTGCGCGAAGGCAAACCGCAAGTTGCTTGCGGATTATCTTGAGCGCATCACACATCGGCATCATCGTGCTGGCGGCGGGTGCGAGCGTGCGGATGGGCGAGCCGAAACAACTGCTGCGATTTGAAAATGAAACGCTGCTGCGCCGCGCCGTCAACGCCGCGCTTCAAACAAAGTGCCGTCCCGTTATCGTCGTGTTGGGCGCGAAGGCAGAACAATTAAGCGAAGAAGTCAGCGACTTGGAAACGCAGATTGTCTTTAATCAGGAGTGGCAAGAAGGCATGAGTTCCTCGATCCGCTACGGCATCGGCGCGCTCGAAGCAGCAACTTCAGGGAAGGCACAAGCGGCGATTTTAATGCTCTGCGACCAGCCTTTCGTGACCTCAATTGTTATCAATCGCTTGATCGAAAATTATCACCACACCAATGCGGCAATCGTCGCTTGCGAATACGGAACAGGCGAAGATAAAACGCGCGGCGTTCCGGCGCTGTTCAGCCGCCTGCTCTTTCCGGCTTTATTGGAATTGCGCGGTGAAGAAGGAGCGAAGCGCATTATCATGCAGCACGCATCACAAGTCAGCGCGGTGATAAGCCCTGAAGCCGCATCGGACGTTGACAGCCCTTCCGATTATCGAAATTTACACTGTCAAGATCAGTCCGTTTAATTTTCGTATGTTACTGCCGCAGATGCCGGAGAGTTCGGAGGCTCACACTCGATTGTGCTCGCTCTGGCTGATGAGAACCTTCAGCATGTAGCGCATCTGCTCCGGCGTGAACGGCTTCGGCAGAAAGATGCCCGCACCGGCGGCAAAGCTTTCATGCCACAGCTTAGGGTCTTGCTCCGCCGTCATTATCCCGACGGGAATGTGCTGTAATCGTTTCTCCGCTCTCATGTAGCGCACCAGCTCCAAGCCTTGCATGTGCGGCATAACCATATCGAAAATGGCTGCGACATAATCCGCATCCGTTTCCAGCATGTCGTGCGCCTCACGCCCATCGCGCGCCATGATCGCCGCGTAGCCCTCTTTCTCGACAATCGCGCGCGTCAAATAACTGATGGTCGGATCGTCATCCGCGATAAGCACACGTCGCGGCACATGCGAAGTTTCTGCGCTTGCTACCGGCGCGGGCAATTCGGTTTCCGCTGCAACTGTTTTATCGGGCGCGGGCGACGAGTTGCCGCCGTGCGCGGTAATGACCTGCTCCAGCAGAATTCGTTCCCTTTCTGCAAGGCGTGTGAAGCGCAAACCGAAGCCGAAGCCGGGCGCGCGGTAAACGACTTCCCCGTAGAGTTGCACCCATAGGCCAACCGGCAAATGAACTTGAAAGACCGCCGTCTCGCCTTCGCTCACTTGCGCGATGCTATCGACGAAGCACCCGCCCATGCTGATGTCGCTGATTCGCGCGTCGCGCTTGCCTGACGCAGAATCCAACACGATTCCCAGCGAAACAGGAGTGCGCTCATGCTGCCTAGGCGTGTCCCACATCAAATGTTCCCGCCGCCTTTTTCGAGAAATATTTCGTCCAAGCTGCGCACAATCTTAGCCGTCGTCACGATCTGACCTGTGTGCCGCTGTGTGTGCTCGGCGATGTGAAACAATAAACCGAAGACGCTCGTCGGCAGTTTCGCGCGCCCGACTTCGCGTTCGGCAAAGAGGGTTTCTTCCGGCGTCAATCTGATGACTTCCAGCGCTTCCTCGATGCGCTTCAACGCGGCGGCAACGAGTTCGGCCGCGGCGACAGATTCATCCGGCTCGCCTTCGGCGGCAAGCGCGGCGAATTGCGAACTGTCCAGACTTGCACCGCGCGCGTAGGTCAGCAGGCGATCAATGCTTCCCGCGACGTGGCTCAAGTGAAAGCCGACGGACGGCGCGCCGTGCGGCTTTGTCCAAACTTGCTTGACGGTCAATCCGCCCGCTGCTTTTCGGATGTCTGCGGCAGCCTGCACGAGCGCGTGCGCCGACGGCATAAGCTGTGGCAACACTGCTTCGAGCGCGCCATTCAACCATGCTTCATGTTCGGTCTTCATAAATACTCGCGTGCCTCTGAAGGAATATGCATGGCTCATCGCCTATTTACTCATAAACTCTCGATGTCTATCAATCCGATTGCCGACAATGCCATTTCCCCCTGCCGAATATAGCCGCATTCGCATTCCGATAGATACAGCGAGCGAAGATTAAAATAAAGGCGCTTTAGAAGCGTCCTGTGTTTCTTATCGGCGCGCTTGTAGTGATCGTCATCGGCACGATCTTCGGCGTGCGTTACTGGAATTATTCCAGCTCGCACGAATCGACAGACGACGCATTTATCGACCGTCACGCTCACGCGCCAATACACAGGCCAGCACACAGCAAGCCTCCGTCGTCGTGCAGCAAGCGCGTTCGGGAGTCGAGACCGCCAGAGCAGCCGCCGCCGCCGAGCGCAGCCGCATCAGCCAAGCCGGTTCAGCCATCTCAACGGCGCAGGCGAATGTCGCGCAGGCACGCGCGCAAGTCGTCGCCGCGCAAGCCGAAGCCGCGCGCGCCACTTCGGATGTCGGGCGTTATCAGGAACTCTTCAACAAGGATGAAGTTTCGCGCCAGCGACTCGATCAGGCAATCGCCGCCGCGCAAACGTCCACTGCGCAACTATAGCGGTTTTCACATGAGTGCGACTTAATTCGTTAGCGCGTAACCCTTGAATCTTCTATGTCGGGAATGGCGCGGGCTTTTTTGCTTTAGTCGCATCCGATTGAGAAATGCTATAGCGTCAGCGGTTGACGGCAGCCATTCCCGCTTCCGGGTAGCGCGTGCCTGCCGCGACGTTTTTCGGCGCGATCTCGTCGATGCGGCGCAAGTCATCCGGCGTCAATTTCACGTCGAGCGCGGCGACGTTTTCTTCGAGATACTTGCGTCGCTTCGTTCCGGGAATCGGGACGATGTCTTCGCCTTGCGCGAGCACCCACGCGAGCGCGAGTTGCGACGGCGTGCAGCCCTTTTCCGAAGCCAATCTTTCGATGTGGTTGACCAACTCCAGATTTTTATCGAAGTTCCCGCCTTGAAAGCGCGGGCTATTGCGGCGGTAATCGTCGGGCGCTAAATCGTCGAAGCTTTTTATCTGGCCTGCGAGAAAGCCGCGTCCGAGCGGGCTGTACGGCACAAAGCCGATGCCTAGTTCACGACAGACATCGAGAATTCCGTCTTCCGGGTCGCGCGTCCACAGTGAATACTCGCTCTGAAGCGCCGCAATCGGATGCACCTTGTAGGCGCGGCGGATAGTCTCTATACCTGCTTCGGACATGCCCAAGAAACGCACCTTGCCTTCCTCGACGAGCCGCGTCATCTCGCCCACCGTATCCTCAATCGGCGTCTTCGGGTCAACGCGATGTTGATAGTAAAGATCAATCGTATCCACATTGAGCCGCCGCAAGCTCGCTTCACAAGCCGAGCGCACATATTCGGGCGTGCCGTTGACGCCCAAAAAGCTTTTGTCTTCACCGCGCATGTTGCCGAACTTGGTCGCTAACACGACTTCATCGCGGCGGCCTTTGATGGCGCGCCCGACGAGTTCCTCGTTCGTAAACGGGCCGTACATGTCCGCCGTATCGAGAAAGTTGACGCCCAAATCCAGAGCGCGATGAATCGTTGCGATGGATTCCTGCTCATCGCGTCCGGCGTAAAACTCCGACATCCCCATGCAGCCCAAGCCTAGGGCGGACACCGTCAGTTCGCTTTTACCTAACCTTCTCTGTTCCATTTTTACCTCTTCCTTGTTTCATGCGGGCGTCTCGATTCGAGAGCGCCCTGTACCTCTTCAAATTCACACTTCAGTCGTTATTTCTTTACGCGCTGTTCGCGTGTTCACTTCAAAGCCGCAGCACGACTTTTCCAGTCGTCTTTCTACCCTCGAGCGCCGCGTGCGCTTGCGCCGCTTCCGCCAGCGAAAACTCCTGCACCATCACGCGCAACTTGTCTGCGCCGCCGAACTCATGAATTCTCACTGCCTTCATTTTTTCTCTTTCCCTTTTCTCATCTGAATAATTGCCCGCTGAAATTGTCTACGCTTCTTATTTCATCGCGCTTCGCAAGGCACGGCGCACGACATCCGTCGTCAAGCCATAAACCACGTGCGAGGCGAGCGCGTAGGCGTGCGTCGAGAACGGATATTCGGTTGGTGATTTGGACAATCCGAGCGCGGGCAGGGCGGCGTCATCCGCGATTAACCAGACGGCTGCGCCGAAAGGAAGCCCCGCGCCGACGCTGACAAACGGCATAAGCTCCGCCGCCACACCATAAATCGCGCCCGACGTTGCGCCCATCGCGTAATGCATGGCGGGGCCAGCGATCTTCTTTTCACTTTTCGTCAATCTGTGGTCGAAAATATTTTCCGAAACAGCTTCGGCGGCCTTAACCGTCGCGGGTTCCTGTTTTTCACCGCTGTCTCCAGATTTTTGTTTCTTCTTTGAAGACTTTTGGGAAGCTTCCAAACCTTCAGAGACTTTGCTCCAACCGGCTTGAAACTCTTCCATTACCCAAGAGGCCACCAAGCCTCCGACGACGCCCGCCGCCAAGCCCTTCAAGACATCGCCGCCGTCACGTTTTCTTGCCCGGCCTCTTTTTCTCATGACTTGTACCTTCCCTTCTTATCGAATAATTATTGTGGGGCGAAGCGCCGCCGACGTATTCCTTCACGGCGGCGGCGCTTCGCTCTCAAGTTGTGCGATCCCATTTCTCAAAGTCTTCTCCCGCCTCATACGTTGTTTTCCGAAGGTTCG
>JBPCOJ010000038.1:0-101033 GCA_051000345.1 Pyrinomonadaceae bacterium
AAGAGCGCCACTGATTTCGGTGAACTACGCCGTTTCGATATTTCATTCAAGAATCCAATCGGGCTTGCTGCCGGATTCGATAAAAACGGATGCGCCGCCAGAGAGTTCGCCGCACTCGGTTTCGGCTTTGTCGAAGTCGGAACCGTCACGCGCGAAGCGCAGCCGGGCAATCCGCGCCCGCGACTTTTTCGACTGCCGCTCGATAAGGCTTTGATTAATCGCGCGGGCTTTAACAACAACGGCGCGGCGGCACTCGCCCGTCAACTCGCGCAACGCCGCCCGGCATCCTGCGTGCTCGGCATTAACATAGGCAAGAGCCGCGCGGTTGCCGTCGAAGCGGCGATTGAGGATTATCTGGCGAGCTTCGAGCTGGTTCGTCAGCACGCGGATTACGTCGTCGTCAATGTCAGTTCGCCCAACACTCCGCATCTACGCGAACTGCAACAGGAAGACGCTTTGACGGCACTGCTCGATGCACTGCAAACACGCAACCGCGAAGCGAGCGATGAAGCGCGCGGCTCTCAAGCGCAACGCAAGCTCGTGCCGCTGCTTGTCAAGCTTGCGCCGGATTTAACTTTGCCTGAACTCGAAGCGATTGTTCGCGTCGCAGAGCGCGTGAAAATCGACGGCATTATTGCGACGAACACGACGACGAGCCGCGCGAATCTGCGCACAAACGCGACAGAGGTCGAAGCCTGCGGCGCGGGCGGCTTGAGCGGCGCGCCGCTTCGCGCGCGTTCCACTGAAATGATCGCAACTCTATATCGTCTGACAAGCGGCAAGCTTCCCATCGTCGGCGTCGGCGGAGTCTTTACAGCAGCGCACGCGTGGGAAAAAATATGTGCTGGCGCAAGCCTCGTGCAACTCTACACAGGACTCGTTTACGAAGGCGTCGGCATCGTGCGCCGCATCAACGACGGATTAGGCGAAATCATGCGGCGCGAAAACTTAAGTTCTTTAGATGAAGCCGTCGGCTGTCGTGCTGACGAATTGGCAGGACAACATTCTTGAGTAACCAACCGGCACGAAACGAATTAGCAAGAAATAAATTGATCGTCGCGCTCGATGTTGAAACGGCGCGCGAGGCACGCGAGCTTTTCCATGAGTTGCGCGAAACGGTTGGAATGTTCAAGATCGGCTTACAACTTTTCACTGCTTCGGGGAATGACATTGTGCGTGAAATTGTGAAAGCAGGCGGGCGTGTTTTTCTCGATCTTAAGTTTCACGATATTCCGAACACGGTTGCCGCCGCCTGTATTGAAGCCACGCGGCTCGGCGTGTCTATGCTCAACGTACACGCTTCCGGCGGGGGGGAAATGATGCGCCGCACAGCGCAGGCCGTCGCGGAAGTTTCAGCAAAAGAAAAATTGCCGCCGCCCGTGCTGCTCGCCGTTACAGTGCTGACAAGCTCCGACGCAAAGACGCTCGCCGAAACGGGAGTGACCGCTAACATTGAAACGCAAGTCGCGGCGCTGGCGAAACTCGCTTACGATTGCGGCATGAACGGCGTTGTGGCATCACCGCATGAAGTCGCTATCGTGCGCGCGCAGATTCCAGCCAAAGATTTTGTCATCGTGACGCCCGGCGTGCGTCCCGCAAGTGTTTCAAACGACGATCAGCGGCGCGTGATGACGCCCGCCGAAGCCGTCCGCGCCGGAGCCGATTATCTGGTCGTCGGGCGCGCAATTCTCAAGGCGAAAGAGCCTTCGCGTGCTGCCGAACTGATCGTTGCGGAAATGCAGCAGGCGCTCGACTTTGATGCCGCTTAAAGCGCGCGATGAATTCAGGAACCGAATCGCGCAGCGTGCGTGTAAAATCAAAGCGCGTTATTCTTAAAGACGCCCAACATGTGTTTATCTTCACAGCCGAGAGGAACATTCATTTGAAACGTTTGCTGATAATCATTGCGGCGGCTTTGAGCTTTGTCGCCTTTCAGCCCGCGCCCTTCGCGGCGGCGCAAAACAAAGGCAGCAACAATACGGCTCTCGCGGCCTTCGGCTTCAACGCTTCGCCGTATCGCATCGGCGAGCGTCTTACTTATAACGTGTCCTTCTCGAACTTCAACAGCGCCGCGCACATCGAGATACAAGTCGCCGCGCGCGGGCAGTTCTTCAACCGCGACGCAATTCAATTGCGCGCGCATGTAGAGACAACGGAAGTGGTCGGCGTCGCTCTCTTTGCAATCAACAACGACTATCTTACATACATCGATCCGGCAACAGGGATTCCCTTTCGCACGCAGCAAATCAAGCTCGACGCGTCGCGCACAGGGCTTTCGAGAGACAACTACAATTTGCCTGCCGGTACGACGGCTGTTCCGGCGCAGGCGGGCGCAGAAGCGTTCCCCTCCACCTACGATTTTCTCTCCGGCATATATCGCCTGCGCGCTCTGCCTTTAACGCCGCAAGCCGTTTATTCCATCAGCGCGCAGCAGGGCGAACAAAGCTACAACGCTCAGTTGCGCGTGACCGGCACAGAGCTAATCAAAACAAACATCGGATCATTCAATACCGTCGCCACGCAGTTGCGTGTGCCGCGTAAGACGGACGCCAATAATTATCGCGTGCAAATTTATTTCAGCGACGACGAACGCCATGTGCCTGTGCTGATTACGGCGCAGCATCCGGCGGGAGAGATTCGCGTCGAACTCGCCAGTTCCGAACTGCCGCCCGCTCCACCGAACAATCCGAGCATTTTACCCGGCAACAACGTCGCGCAGTCGCCGCCCATCATTACGCCGCCCGGCGCGAACATCGCGCGCAATCAAATGCCGACGCCCGCTTCCCCGAGACCGCAAGCGTCGAACGCGCTCACAGGCGGCACGGCTTCAAACGGTTCGCTGCCGCCCGGACTTCCCTTCGAGATCGGCGAGGAACTCAACTACAATGTTTTTCTCGGCACGATGCCGACGCCCGTCGGCACTGCTTCGTTTCGCGTGCGTGCGCGCCAGAAATATTTCAACCGCGACGGCGTGCTGCTCACAGGTCAGGCCGGAACCAACGCCGCCGCGCAGCGAATCTTCTTCGCCAACGATCAAATCAGTTCCTACGTAGATGCGACAACCTTGCTGCCCTTTCGCACGCAGCTTTCCTTGCGCGAAGGCCGCCGCAGCGTCAACGATACGATTGTCTTCGATCAGGATCGCGGCAATGCTTTAACGGAGAAAGGCACGCGCATCGATATTCCCGTCGGCACGCACGACATTCTTTCCGTGCTCTACGCCTTGCGCTCTTTTGACTTGACGCCGCCCAAACGAAACGCCGTTTCCTTTATCGTCAATAATCGCCCGCGCACTTTTTTCATCACAGCGCTACGCCGCGAAACAATCCAACTCAACAATAAAGCCATCGAAGCCGTGCAGTTGTCGCTGACGACAGACGATCCGCAGAGTGACAAATTCGCTTTACGTTTGTGGATTAGCACGGATCGCCGCCGCCTGCCTTTGCGCGCAACCGCCACGACGGAACTCGGCCTCGTGCGCGCGGACTTGGCGATTATTCCCGTCACGCGGCAGTAACATGAAGAACCGCCAAAGGGATGTCCCGGCGCACGCATTTAGCCCGCAAGCAATCTGAAATTGAAATTTAATTTCAACTTGTGTATAGTCGTCAATGCTGGCACTTAACAATTGAATCGAAGTTTTCAAAGCAGCATCTGCGGGCAAATTAAAGCGAGCGTAATATTCAAATGGCACTAGCAGAAGCGTCCATCTTAATGAGCGGCGCGCTTTCACAATCAAAGGAAACGGCGAGCGCACGCACGCTGGATCAATTGCCGTTCGGCGTCGAAGCGCGGGTTGTCGCGGTGCGCGGCGATAATGCTGTGGCGCGTAGATTAATGGAAATGGGCGTCGTGCCGGGCGCGCCCGTCCGAGTCATTAAATATGCGCCGCTCGGCGATCCGATAGAAATACGCGTGCGCGGCTACAATCTGGCGCTGCGCCGCAACGAAGCGCAGACCATCACCATCACCACCGCCGTGCAGCGTTAAGCAATTCCAGCGCACGCTTTTTCCGGCGTCTAACATGAGCACTACCATCCTCGTCGCCGCTTCTTCTCCTGCAAGCCACTCCGACGCTTCCGCGTTGATTCATCAAACCAGCACGCTCACCATCGCGCTCGTCGGCAATCCGAACGCAGGCAAAACAAGTCTCTTCAACGCGCTGACGGGCTTGCGGCAAAAAGTCGCAAACTATCCCGGCGTGACAGTCGAACGCAAGGAAGGCGCGTGGACGCTTTCGGCTTCGCATTCCTCTGCGCAACAACCCGCGCGCTTAATTGATCTGCCCGGCCTTTACAGTCTCGATGCGGCATCCATTGACGAACAAATTGCGCGCGATGTCATACTAGGGCGCATCGCAAACATGCCTGTGCCGGATGTAATCGTCGCCGTCGTCGATGCGACGAATCTAGAGCGCAACTTGTATCTCGTCACACAACTTTTAGATTACGAACGCCCGCTCGTCATTGCGCTCACGATGATTGATCTCGCGGAGCGTCGCGGCATAAAGCTAGACGCGCGCGCGCTATCGAAAGCGCTCGGCGTGGCAGTCGTGCCTGTTACGGCGACACAGCGGCGCGGCATCGAACAATTGGCTGAAGCTGTCCAAGAAGCGGCGCACAACACTGCGCGCGCGCAGGCCGGATGGAGTTTGTCCGAAGCGACGGAGCGCGAAGTAACGGCTCTTATAGAAAGGGAAACGGCAAGTGATGCGCGGCGCGCGGCTATCAATGATCTCTACGCAGACGAATTACCGTCAAACGAAATGCGTCGCGCGAGCGTTGTGGGCGCGCGCGGGCGTCTCGCCGCAAACAATTCCGATTGGTGGCAGGAGCCTCTTCTCGCGCGTTACGAATGGATCGAGCGCGTCGCGGCGAAAGCTGTGCCGGGCGGCGCGACGGCAAGCGAAGCATCAACCACGACGGAGCGCATTGACGGCATACTCACGCATAAATTTCTCGGCCCCGTGATTTTGGTTTTAGTTATGCTGCTGGTGTTCCAAACGATTTTTTCGTGGGCAGCGCTGCCGATGGATTTGATCGACGGCGCGTTCGGCTGGCTAGGGCTGGCGTTGCGCGCGGGCTTGCCGCCGGGACTTCTCACAGACCTTTTAGTTGACGGAGTAATCGCGGGCGTCGGCGGCGTGCTCGTATTTCTGCCGCAGATACTGCTTCTCTTTTTCTTTATTTCGATTTTAGAAGACACGGGCTACATGGCGCGCGCAGCATTTCTGATGGATCGTTTAATGCGCGTGGTGGGACTTCACGGCAAAGCGTTTATGCCTCTCTTGAGCAGTTTCGCGTGCGCGATTCCGGGCATTATGGCGACGCGTACAATCGAGAATCCGAAGGATCGTCTGGCGACGATTATGATCGCGCCGTTTATGAGTTGCTCGGCGCGCCTTCCCGTTTACACTTTGATGATCGCCGCGTTTTTCTCCGGGCGAAAACTCTTCGGTTTTCTCTCCATCGGCGCGTTGTTGATCTTAGCGATGTACATGCTCGGCATCGTCGTCGCCATCGTCGTCGCGTGGATTTTGAAGCACACGATTTTGAAAGCGCCGACACCGCCGCTCGTGCTCGAATTGCCGCCGTACCGCGTGCCAAACTTTCTGAACATTCTGCACACGATGCTTTCGCGCGGCGGGCTCTTCGTCAAACGCGCCGGAACAGTGATTCTCGCCATCTCGATTATTCTCTGGGCGCTCGTCACATTCCCGCGTCTCGACACGACGCGCAATAATGCTCCGACCACAATTGCGACGGTAACAGCGCCAGCGCCTCCGGCGACGAGTGAAGCGGAGACGGAAGGCAAAGCCGCGCCGGGCATGAGCAATCAAAGCAGCGCGCAGGTCAATCAGAGTTTCGCAGGCCGCGCAGGGCATTTGATCGAACCCGTTATCGCGCCGCTCGGCTTCGATTGGAAAATGGGCGTCGCCTTGATTTCGTCCTTCGCCGCGCGCGAAACACTCGTCTCCACCTTGAGCATCATTTATAATGTCGGGTCGGACACGGAATCCGATTCAGTCGTCAATGCTGTACGCAATGCACGGCGTCCCGACGGGCGCAAAGCGTGGACGCCGCTCGTCGCGCTCTCGATGATGGTCTTTTTCGTGCTCGCCTTGCAGTGCATGTCAACGGTGGCGATTGTGCGGCGCGAAACAAATTCATGGCGTTGGCCGATTTTTATGGTCGTGTACATGACCGGCCTCGCCTACCTCGCGTCCTTCATCACATATCAATGCGGGCGATTATTCGGCTTCAGTTAAAACTATCATGGATTGGCAAACCATCATCGTCGCGCTCATCATCCTCGCCGCGCTCGCATACACAGCGCGACGCGGCCTCGCACGCTTCAACTCATTTCGCGCGAACAACTCTTCATGCACCACAGGCTGCGGCAGTTGCGGCGGCAGCGAAAAACCTGTAACGAACCCGGCAAAAGTTCTTGTAAGCATTGATCGCTTGAGCACACTCAAACGGCCTAATACACGTTAAGCATCTATATGAAAACGTTAATGTCAACTCGCGCTCTAGCAAGTTTATTTCTATTTATTTTCGCCTCATGTGGGGGCAACTTCGTGACTATTCACTCAAAAGATGAGCCCGCCAATGATGCCGCCGCCCTGCGCCTCGTCGGGATTACAACCACGCCATCTCCGAAGGTCGTATTCCGTACTTTCCAAGCTGGATTGGATGACAATATGCGGATGGTCATCAGGTTCCCTAAGTCGAAGCTTCCTTCTTTTTGGTCTTCATCGCCTTGGAATGCCGCGGAGCGAAAGGAGATATTCCCACATAAGCCAGAGGCTACTATTCTCGATCAGCCAAATCTCTCGGACGGCTCAGAGCCAGACTGGGAATCTTGGAAGAGGTCGAATCACGGTATAGCTTCTTGGGTAAGATTGCCAAATGCACGATTAGCAAATGTATTTGTGGCGCTCGATCAGGACGCTAATGACGCGGTGGCATATATCTTCTGGAATGAGACATAAGCACAATCGCTTTCCGAATTCTACAACGTAGCCTGACAAGGGCGCATTTATGAATCTTGTCGTAGATACATCAGTCATTATCGCGGTAATTGCTAACGAGCCGAAGAAGTCTGCGATAATAAGTCAAACGCAAGGTGCAGAGCTATTTGTGGAGATGCATTAAACAGATGCAGATATATCCTGAAAATCAACAAAGTCTTTCTGCGTTACTTGAGCAAGCGCGTCAACAGGGTGAAGTATGGATTCAAAGCGCGGACGGGCAAATCTTCATTCTCAAGCCGGAAAAAACTAAACGGTCTGCACTAGATGTCGCAGGCATCAACGTGAACATCTCTACAAAGGAAACAGTTGAAATTATTCGTGAAGGCCGCGAAAGGGGATAAGGCGTCTCGATGTCAGGCGAGTGGCATAACAAATCATTCGAGCCGACGCTCCAAAGCGACAAACATTGCGCCGCTATGGGACTTCTTCCATCAACCTATTATTTCGCAGCAAACACAAGGGAGCGTTCGTTATGGCGTGGATAAAAGTAATTCAGGAAACGGAAGCCGAAGGCGCGTTGCAAGAGTTATACGAACAGATGATGGAGCCTTGGGGCGGCGTGGATAACATACTCAAAATCCACAGCCTGAATCCACCGTCGTTGCGCGCGCACTTCGAGTTCTACAAGACTTTGATGCGCGGCAAATCCGGCCTCAGTCGCGCGCAACGAGAGATGATCGCGGTAACAGTCTCCGCCGCCAACCACTGCCACTATTGAGTGCGCCATCACGCGGAGGGTCTCCGCCGTCTAACCAAAAACGAGGCACTGGTCGCGCAGCTTCAAAGCGATTTCCGTCAAGCCGAAATTAACGGACGTGATCGCGCGATGCTGGAATACGCCGTGAAGCTCACGCTCGAACCTTGGAGCATGAATCAAGAAGATGTGAAGCGTTTACGACAGGCCGGATTTTCAGACGCCGACATTCTGGACATCAATCAAGTGACCGGATACTTCGCCTTCGTCAACCGGCTCGCCGACGGGCTGGGCGTTGAGTTGGAAGATGCGATGAAGTCCACTTCGCCGGATTAAACCGGTGCGCCCGCGCGACTAATCGAGATTGAAGAGTCTTACTAGCTCACGCTTGAGCAATTTGCCCGTCGGCCCTTTCGGAATATCTGCGACGAAGCGCACTGACTTCGGGCATTTGTAATCGGCGAGGCGTGCGCGGCAGAACTCAATCAACTCTTCTTCCGTCGCGTTCATTCCATCTTTCAATACAACGAAGGCCGCGACTTCTTCGCCGTAGAGTTTGTTGGGTACGCCTACGACGGCGGCCTGCGCGATTGTGGGATGCTCGTAAAGCGTTTCGTCTATTTCGCGCGGGTAGATGTTTTCGCCGCCGCGTATAATCATGTCGGATTTGCGATCCACGATGTAGAAGAAGCCGTCCGCATCCCGATAGCCGATGTCGCCCGTGTGAAACCAACCATTTCGGAAAGCGTGTGCTGTCGCCACTTCGTTTTTGTAATAGCCCTTCAAGATGTTTTCGCCGCGCAGCACGATTTCGCCGGGTACATCAAACGGCACTTCCCTGTCTTCTTCATCGAAGATTTTCATTTCGTTGCCAATCGACATGCCGCACGAGCCGGGACGCCTGCGCTCGTTTGGCGGATTAAAAGTCGAGCGGCACGTTGATTCAGAAAGCCCGTAGCCTTCGATGACAAGACAATGAAAAATTTCCTCGAATTGCTTTAAGACTTCGGCGGGTACGGGCGCGCTGCCGCACATAGCGAAGCGCAAACTCTTTGTGTCGAGTTCGGCAGGCACGCCCTGCGGATATGTGGCGAGAAGCATTTGCAGCATCGTTGCGACGGAGCCGAAAGAAGTAATTTCATAGTCGGCGATTGTTTGCCAGAAACGCGATGCGGAGAATTTCGTGGCGACCACCGTCGAGGCTCCGGCATAAAGCGCGGACATCATCGTGACTGAAACAGCGTTCATGTGAAAGAGCGGCATCATCGTGAGCAGGCGATCCGCTTTCGTAAATTTCAGCCACGCGACGATCTGCCGCGCGTTCGCCAGCAGATTGCCGTGCGTCAGCACACAGCCTTTCGGCTTGCCCGTTGTGCCGGAGGTATAAATGATAATCGCCTCGTCATCTTTGTTAAGCCCGACGCTCGGCAGCTCGTCGTCTGCGTGCGCAAAATCTTCGGTGGCCTTTCCTTCATCGTCAAACTCTATAACGCTGCTTAACTTCGGCAATGAATCGCGCACGGCTTTGATCTGTTCTTGAAATTCCGTGTGAACAAGCAGCGCCTTCGCTTCCGAATCGGAAATCACATAAGCTATTTCCGCCGCCTTGAGCAGCGAATTGACGGGGTTTGCAAGCGCGCCGAGTTTGAAGCAAGCGAAGTATGCGATGACGTATTCGGTGCTGTTCGGAAGCAGCAGACTTACCGCGTCGCCTTTCGCAATGCCATGCGAAGCAAGCAGGCGCGCGGTACGATTGACGGCTTCATCGAACTCCGCGTAAGTCCCACAGCGCTTGTCCGCTTCGGAAAAAAGAAAAACTTTATCGGGCGTTTGCCGCGCTTGCTGTTCCAGCAATTCGCGCAGGCTGCTGGCAGCATCAGGTGAAAATTCAGGTGTCATTTTGGCTTTTCAAGAATGTTTGCTGTGGTATATTGATGCGCTTGTACAAGTAACAAAGAGGCGCGGGCGTTCGTAAATAGTTCCCGCGTTTCGAGCTTATCGAAAACGCTTCCATTCTGACAAACGCATCTTCTCGTATCTTCGCTCAAACGCAGTAAAGAGGCGCGCGAACGCTTGGAACGTTTCGCTTCGTCGGATCAATGAAACCAGCTTCAGAATATCCTTCTACTTTACGCGACACCGTAACCGAACGCGCGGGACGCAGGGACGCCGCTGCGCCCGAAGCCGTTGCCAAGAGCGCGCGCACGCAGCCAATCGAAGGTATAGATTACAAACAGGCCGCCGTGGATTACCCGCACAGGCTGGACGAAGACAGCAAGTATTATCTGCGCACGAAGCCATTCGTCAATGTCGCCAATAAAACCTTGCGCCACGACGGGCGTGGATTGGACGCGGAGACGCGCCGCTTCTTCGGCGACTTCGCGGGCATCGTCAACGCGCTCGGCTTGCGCAGCGGTCAAAGAATTCTGGATGTCGGCTGCGGCCCCGGCTGGTTAAGCGAATTCCTCGCGCGCTTCGGCTACCGCGTCACGGGCATCGACATAAGCCCTGCGATGATTGAAATCGCGCGCGAAAGATTGCAGCGCGTTCCCTATTCTGTCGATCCCGCAACCCCTCTCGATTACAGATTCATCGTACACGACATTGAAACTGCGCCGCTCCCTGAAACCTTCGACGCCATTATCTGTTACGACTCGCTGCATCACTTCGCAAACGAACAAACTGTGCTCCGCCATCTCGCCGCAATGCTCTGCGACGGTGGAATCCTGTTTATACTCGAAGGCGACAAACCAAACGAAGGCTCCGCCGCCGAGCAAGAGTTAATAGACGAGATGCGCCGATTTCAAACACTCGAATCTCCGTTCGGCGGCGATTACCTGCGCACGATTTTGCGCGGGCAAGGCTTCATCGTTATCGGCGATTACATCAGCGTCAGCGGTTTCTTCGACCGCGACACATTGATGGACAATCAATTACACGTTCCCACGCCCGCCGTCAATTATCTTCTCTGCAAAAAACTTTCTCCTGCGAAGGATTCGGCGCTCGACGTTGTGCCGGACAGCCGCGCGCCCGGCATTCTCTCTGCCCGCCTGTCGATGATCGAAGGCTGGCCTCGACAAACAAACGCCTCGGCGCTCATCGAAGCTTCATTGAAAGTTGAAAACACGGGCGACACCGTATGGCTGACCGGCGCGGCAACACGCATGGGAGCCGTCACGCTCGGCGTTAAAGTATTCGACGAAAACGATTGCTTGATTCAGGAATTTCACGGCGAACCCGCGATAGAGTACGCCCTCGCGCCCGGCGAAAGCACGACGCTTTCGCTCAAGTATCGCGCGCCGGATACTCCCGGTTCTTACAGATTCAAAATCGATCTCGTCGATCAGCAAATCTGCTGGTTCGAGCAACACGGCTCGCAACCTTTAGAACTCGCGCTTCTCGTTCGGTAATCTTTCGTATTCGCCGTGACTGGTTCGTTTCATTCAGTTGTTCAAAGCGTCCCTAACATCGGAGGTAAAAGAATTTCATGTTGATTTATCGTAATTTTATCGGCGGCGAGTGGATCGAATCCGCTTCCGCAAAAACAGTATTGAATCTTAATCCGGCGAACACGGAAGACGTGCTCGGCACTGTTCGCCTCGCAACACGCGACGAAGCGCGACGCGCTGTCGAGGCCGCGAGCGAGGCTTTTCGCATGTGGCGCGCGACACCTGCGCCGACACGCGGGCGCATCGTCAATCGCGCCGCGCGTCTCATGGAAGACGACAAGGAAAATCTCGCGCAACTCTTAACGCGTGAGGAAGGCAAAACAATCGGCGAATCTCGCGGCGAACTACAACGCGCCATCAACGTCACGGAATTTTGCGCGGGCGAGGCAAGACGCTTGAACGGCGAAACGATTCAATCGGAGCTTCCCGCAAACTTCGCTTACACGATCAAACAACCCATCGGCGTCGTCGCTTGCATAACGCCTTGGAATTTTCCCGTGGCGATTCCCATCTGGAAAATCGCGCCCGCGCTCGTCGCCGGAAACACAGTCGTCTTCAAGCCCGCGACGCTCACGCCCGCGACTGCGGTTCGCCTTGTAGAGATTTTCGAGGAAGCGGGCATACCGAAGGGCGTGCTCAATCTCATCATCGGCAACGGCTCTGAAGCGGGCGACGAAATCATCAATCACAGGGCAGTGCGCGCCATCTCCTTCACAGGCTCGAACGAAATCGGCCTGCGTCTCTACGAACAAGCATCGCAGCGCGGCGCAAAAGTCCAATGCGAAATGGGCGGTAAAAATCCTGTGGTAGTGATGGAAGACGCAGACCTAGACCTCGCCGTCGAATCAACTGCACAGGGCGCATTCGGTTCGAGCGGGCAACGCTGCACCGCGACGAGCCGCGCCGTTGTCGTCGAGAGCATCGCAGATGAATTTGTGGAACGCATCAGCGCCCGCGCGAAAAGCTTGCGGCTCGGCGACGGAAGCGATCCGAACACGGACATCGGGCCGAGCGTCGATGAAAGTCAATTCAACACGGTGCTCAGGTATATAGACATCGGGCGCGAAGACGGCGCGAGTTTAGTTTGCGGCGGCGCGCGTGCAAGCGTTGACGGATTGAGCAAGGGTTATTTTGTGCAGCCAGCGGTCTTCGATTATGTCACGACAGACATGCGCATTGCCCGCGAAGAGATATTCGGCCCCGTGCTTTCCGTTCTTCGCGTCAAAGATTTCGACCAAGCGATGCAGGCTGCCAACGATAGCGAATACGGCCTTTCGTCTTCCATTTTCTCAAACGACGCGACGCGCATTTTCCGCTTCGTTGATGAAATCGAAACCGGCATGACGCACATCAACTCGCCCACGACGGGGGGCGAGGCGCATATTCCCTTCGGCGGCATCAAAGCGACGGGCATCGGCGACCGCGAACAAGGCTCGACCGCCCTCGATTTCTACACCGAACTCAAAGTTGTTTACGTTGACTATACGGGGCGCAAACGCGAAGGCAATTTGTATTAAAAGGAGTAGTCGAAATGAGTAATACTTTTACCGCCGTCGTCAAAAAGGACGGCGATTGGTGGATTGGTTGGATAAAAGAAATCATGGGCGTCAATTGTCAGGAAGCGACACGCGAAGAACTTCTTGAAACTTTGCGTGTAATTTTGCGCGCGGCGTTGGAGTTTAACCGGCAAGAGGCGCTCGACGTTGCGGGAACGAATTACGAAGAAGAACTGATTATGGTATGAAGCGCAGAGATTTGTAATTTGTATTGGTTCTTGATCTGGAGGGTTAAATCATGAGAACAGTGCAGTACACATTTTGGCAGGACGGTGAGTTTTTCATCGGTCAGTTGAACGAGTATCCTGAATATCAAACGCAGGCACACTCAAAAGACGAGTTGCTTGTGAACCTCAGAGACTTGCTGGCTGATATTGAGTCAGGTGAAGTGCCATTCGTCAGAAGAGTAGAAGAGATGGTCGTGGCTTGATGAAGAGGCGCGAACTGATAAAGATACTGACTGATATGGGTTGCGTGCTAGTGCGCTCCGGCGGCAAACATGATTGGTACACCAACCCGCAGACCAAACAATCACAGCCGGTTCCGCGCCATAATGAGATCAACGAATTTCTTGCTAAGTCAATCATCAAGAAACTAAGGAGCGAGGAGCTAGATTAGTTTCAATTCAATTCCCCAAGAGGGAACACAAGCAAATTTCAAGAGGAACAATGAGCACCACAACCACACCCAAACAATCGCCATCTGACATCGTGCGCAAGCACAAAGAATTTCTCTTCCCCGCCGTCGCCACTTATTATGAAGACCCGCTCGCGCTCGTGCGCGGCGAAGGCTCTTACGTCTGGGACGATGCGGGCAATCGTTATCTTGATTGCTTCGGCGGCGTGCTCACCGTCAGCGTCGGCCACGCGAATCCGAAAGTTGTGGCAGCGATTGTCGAGCAAGTGAAGACGTTGCAACACACTTCCGCGCTCTACGCCAATAAGCCGCAATCAGACCTCGCGGAAAAACTTTACCAGATCACGCCCGGACGCCTGCAAAAATCCTTCTTCACCAGCAGCGGCACGGAAGCCGACGACACGGCGATCATGGCCGCCAAAATCCACACAGGCCGCCACGAAATAGTCGTCCTGCGCCACAGTTATTCGGGACGCTCTGCGACCGCGCTTTCCGCCGTCGGCCATTCGACATGGCGCGCATTGCCTGCGCAAGTCGCTGGCATCGTTCATGCACGCGCGCCGTATTGCTATCGCTGCCCGATGAAACTTTCCTATCCGGAATGCGGCCTCGCCTGCGCCGAAGACATCGAAGACGTGATTATGACGACGACGACGGGCGAGATCGCCGCGTTCATGGCCGAGACAATCTTGGGCGTCGGCGGCTTCATCGTTCCGCCGCCCGGCTACTTCGAGCGCGCCGTCGAAATCGCACGCGCTCACGGTGGCCTCTTCATCTGCGACGAAGTGCAAACCGCATGGGGGCGAACCGGCGATAAATGGTTCGGCATCGAGCACTGGAACGTCGAACCCGACATCATTACTTCCGCCAAAGGCATGGCGAACGGCGTACCCATCGGATTGACCATCGCCACGCCCGAAGTCGCCGACAGCTTTCCCGGCCTGACCTTCGCCACCTTCGGCGGCAATCCCGTTTCAGCCGCCGCCGCCATCGCCACCATCCGCGTCATCGAAGAAGAAGATTTGAAACACAACGCGGCGGTAGTGGGCGCATACTTCCACGAACGCCTTCAAGAACTCAAATCAAAATACACGGTCATCGGCGATGTGCGCGGTCTCGGCCTCATGCAGGCGCTCGAACTCGTTAAAGACCGCGAAACCAAAGAGCCGCATCCGCAGGCCGTGCTCAAAGTCTTCGAGGAAACCAAACGTCGCGGCGTCCTCATCGGCAAAGGCGGTCTCTACGGCAACGTCATCCGCACCGGCATGATGCTCAACTCGACAAAAGATCACGTCAACGAGCTTGTCGAAGCTCTGGATGCAGCCTTCGCCGTGTCCGTATAAAATAGTTCTGATCGTTGATATGAAAGAGAGGTTATACGAATGGGAGTTCTGACCATCGAAGGAATTGTTGATAACGGTCAAATTAAATTGCCTGCTGATGTTCACTTGCCGGAACACGCTAAAGTTTATGTCATCGTGCCGGACATGAAGGTAGAGCAGACCGTTCATCTATTCAGCCCTCGCTTGAAGAATCCGAATCAGGCAGCCGAGTTTGAGATGGAGATTTCAGCGGAGTCATCTGATGCCAGCTTATGATTCTGCATTGTTCACGCCACCGGCTCCGCTTGCGCGCGTCATGTTGCGTCATCCAGATAGCGGCGCGACACGGGCCGACGTGCCGATGCTGCTGGACACGGGCGCAGACGTGACGCTGCTTCCGCAAGCCGCAGTGAGCGAGTTGGGAGTTACACCGCTAAGCGATAAGAGCTACGAGATAATCGGATTTGAAGGGCAGGCCAGCTTGTCTTCGGTTGTGCGCGTCGAAATGATCTTTTTAGGCATGACTTTTCGCGGCCAATTCCTGCTAATCGAACAGGAATGGGGCATCTTAGGACGCAACGTGCTAAACGCAGTGTCTTTGCTATTCGATGGCCCAAACTTAATATGGGAGCAGCGCAAGGCACACACCTGACCAATAAAAGGCGGACTCTACACCCAGTTTTGAGCAACGAAACTTTACAGGACGAAATAGCCGTTTCGGTGGCGCGGGTTTTGGCTTCGGCGAATCGCAAGGCGAAAGAGTTAGGCGTTGATGTCCAGACGAGCCTAATTACCGTTTCATAGCATTTGGCGCAAGGCGTCTGTCTATGGCGCGTGCCGGTGCGGACGCGAGAGATTACGTCGGGCGGCACGGCGGCGATTTAATGATTGATATTGACCCGCTAAAGGCAGACATCAAACAAATTTTGCGTGGGCAGTGAAAACAATATGGGGGGAAAATCAAAAATGCCGACACTCGAAGAATCAAAACGGCTCTACGAACTTGCCGTAAAATTAAAAGAGCTTGCGCCTTGGGAATGGATGGACGAATCCGAAATTTTCGGCGTACAAAATCCTGAAACAGACGAACTTGGTTTTATCAGCGTAATGGGAATGATGGGCGAACATCTTGCTGTCGGCGTTTATTTGGGCGCGGAAGGTTTATATGGCTTTTGGGATTTTCAAGATGAAAAACACGAAACAGAGCCTTTGGCATTATTCGATATACCGCAGCTTCAAGTTTCATTTGAGAATCGTGACGGACTAAAAAAGGAAGACCGCGATTCGATTAAAGAACTCGGTTTGAAGTTTCGCGGGACGCAAAATTATCCGATGTTTCGTCGCACCGAATCCGGTTTTCTGCCTTGGTTTATTACATCGGAAGATGCACGGTTTTTGATTTATGCGATAGAACAAACTCTTGAGGTTGCTCCTCGTGTCAAAGAAAACCCTCTCATTTTATTAAACGAAAGCGGCAAAAAGAATGAAACTTATTTGGTGCGTAGAGCCGAAAAACAAAATGGACAACTCGTTTGGCAAGACGAGATGAAACGTGTTTTACCGCCTACGCCTGAATCTATTTCATTTAGTCTTTCGCAAGAAACTATCAATCGTCTTAGAAAACTTCCGCAAAACAACAATCTGATATTTGAAGTAGATTTATTTCACGCTCCAACACCTGTCGCAGATAAAAATAAACGTCCTTTTTTTCCGAAAATGCTGATGATTTCGGAAACCAACAGCCGCTTCATTCTTGGTTTTGAAATAACAAAGCCACAAAAAGAACCTTCTAAAACACAGGCGGAAATTCTCAATAACATAATAAAAATCTGGTCAAATCATAAAGTTCTGCCAAGAGAAATTCGGGTCAGTTCAGATTTGCTTTTTAATTTGCTCAAAGGCTTTACCCAACAACTAAACGTCAAACTTCGCCAAACAAATAATTTAATCGCAATCAGTGAGGCAAAAGAGGAAATGTTTGGTTTCTTCGGAAACTCATTTTTCTAACTTCAGAATAACAAAGCTATGAAAACACTAATCAAAAACGGACGAATCGTTACGGCGGTTGACGATTACCGCGCTGATATTTTAATCGAAAACGAAGTGGTTTCGGTCATTGGCGCAAAACTCGAAATGGAAGCCGATAAAGCGATTGACGCTTCAAATAAACTCGTCATTCCGGGCGGGATTGATCCGCATACGCATATGGAGTTGCCGTTCGGCGGAACCGAGGCGTCGGATGATTTCTTTACGGGGACGCGTGCGGCGGCGTTTGGCGGGACGACGACGATTATTGATTTCGCGGTGCAGTATAAAGGCCAAACGCTGACCGAAGCCGTTGATAACTGGCATAGGAAGGCGGAAGGCAGAACGGCGATTGATTACGGGTTTCATTTAATCACGACGGAGTTGGAAGACGAGCGCGTGCCGGAACTCCACAAGCTCATGGACGAAGGCATCACGAGCTTCAAATTATTCATGGCGTATCCGGGCGTTTTTCTCGTGGACGATGCGACGATCTTTCGCGCGATGAGTGCAGCGGGCGAGCGCGGCGGGCTGATTTGTATGCACGCGGAAAACGGCGTCGTGATTAACGAGATAATCAAACGCGCTCTCGCACAAGGAAGAACCGCGCCGAAGTATCACGCGCTGACGCGCCCGACGATTGCCGAAGCGGAAGGCGTGCATCGCGCGATACGGATTGCGGAGATGGCGGAAGCTCCCGTTTACATTGTGCATCTTTCTTGCGCCGACGCGCTTCATCAAGTGCGCGAGGCGCGTGATCGCGGGCTTCCGGCGTTTGCCGAAACGTGTCCGCAATATCTTTTTCTTTCGATTGACGATTACGGCGATGGATGGGACGGCGCGAAGTATGTGATGACGCCGCCCTTGCGCGATAAAGCGAATCAAGCGGAGTTGTGGAAGGGCTTGCGCACGGACGATCTGCAAGTTATCTCGACGGATCACTGCCCGTTCTGCATGAAGGAACAAAAGGAATTGGGGCGCGACGATTTCTCCAAGATTCCGAACGGCGCGCCCGGCGTCGAACACCGCGTGCCGCTTATCTACAACGGCGGCGTTGTTGAAAATCGCGTCTCACTCAATCGCTTCGTCGAACTCACGTCAACCGCCGCCGCCAAGATGTTTGGACTCTTTCCGAAGAAAGGCACCATCGCCGTCGGCTCGGACGCGGACATCGTTATCTTCGATCCCGAAAAGGAACAGACCATCAGCGCAGAGACGCACCACATGAACGTGGACTATTCCGCTTACGAAGGCAAGACGATCAAAGGCGTCGTCGAGATTGTTCTTTCGCGCGGGCGCGTCGTGATTGAGAACAACGAGTACAAAGGCAAGGCTGGCAACGGGCAATTTTTGAAGCGCGGAACGTGCGTGAACATTTAATGAGGATGAAACAATCTTTTTCAACGGATTTAGCAAAAGCGTCGGCGGTTCCTTATTTTCTGTGGGACGAGCCGATGACCGTTGCGGAACTCAAACGACGATTAGTAGAGGCTTCGGCGGCGGAGCGGACGCGACTGATGGGGAAAATCTTGCGCGAGGCGCGGGATACGGACGTTTGGAAATTCACGACGCCGCAAGCGGTTTGGCGCGATTGGAAAGAATTATCAAAACACACGGGACGGCGGCGCGAGTTTTGGGAGTTTTTGTTTGAGGCGTGGCTGAGGGAAGGCTTGCTTGACTAAGGCAAGGCTCAACGATATACAGAACGATTTTCTGCGCGAATTTTTCGGGCGCGAAAATCGCTTTTACTTGACCGGCGGCGCGGCTCTCATCGGGTTTTATTCTCAACCTATAAGCAAAGAAACACATGCAAAAATACTCTGTAAACCAGCAACTTATTGAAACAGTTCTCGCGTGGGTAAATTCTGGGGAAATTGCAATTCCTGAGATTCAAAGACCTTTTGTTTGGGATAGCTCAAAAGTCCGAGACTTGATGGATAGCTTGTATCAAGGCTATCCAGTCGGTTATGTGATTGCTTGGAAAAATCCTAATGTGCGCCTGAAAGATGGCAGCATGAGCGAAGGCAAGAAAATTTTAATTGACGGGCAACAAAGGGTGACAGCTTTGACCGCTGCCGTTTTGGGCCAGTATGTCGTTGATAAAACTTATCAACGCGTAAAAATCAAAATTGCATTCAATCCAATCTCTGAAAAATTTGAAGTTCAGAATCCCGCCATCTTAAAAGATAAGACTTGGATACACGACATTTCTGAAGCGATGAATGGAAGCGTTGGAATACTAAAATTAGTCAGACAATATTTAGAAGCCAACACGGAAGCCGACGAAGATAAAGTTGAAAGAGCATTCACCAATTTAATAAACATCCCCAGAAAGCAAATTGGAATTATCGAGCTGGCGCACGATTTGGATATTGAAACCGTTACCGAGATTTTTATTCGCATCAATTCAAAGGGCGTCGTTTTGAGTCAGGCGGATTTTGCGATGAGCAAGATTGCCACCAACACGGAATACGGCGGAAACGAATTGAGAAAGGCCGTTGATTATTTTTGTCATTTGGCAATTGCGCCCGAATTTTACAAACACATTGTTGACAATGACAAAGAATTTGCCGCAACGGATTTCTTTCAGAAAATAAGATGGCTCAAAACCGAGAACGAGGATTTGTATGACCCGGATTACACGGATGTAATTCGCGTCGCATTTACGTCGCAATTCAATCGGGGAAGATTGTCGGATTTGGTAAGTTTGCTTTCGGGCAGAAATTTTGAAACCCGGACTTTTGAAGATTCGATAGCCGAACAATCTTTTGCGACACTCAAAAAAGGAGTCGAAAACTTCGTCAGTCAAACAAACTTCGAGCGGTTTTTGATAATAATAAAATCCGCCGGATTCGTTTCCCCAAAACTCGTTCGTTCGCAAAACGCCTTGAACTTCGCCTATATTCTTTATCTGAAACTGAAGGATTTAGGAGTCAATTCGATTGACATCGGCAGCTACGTTCCGCGCTGGTTCGTTTATTCGATTTTAACGGGCAGATATTCCGGCTCGCCCGAATCGTTTTTCGATTTCGACATCAAACAAATCGCCGAAAGACCGTTTGCCGAGTATCTGAAGGAAAAGGAAGACGGTGAACTATCCGATGCTTTTTGGAACGCCGCTTTACCTCAAAGTTTAGACACGTCAGTCGCCAGCAGCCCATATTTCAACGTCTTTTTAGCCGCACAGGTGAAAGCAGCCGACAAAGGATTTTTGTCAAGAAACATTTTAGTCGGCGATTTAATTTCATTACGAGGCGACATTCATCATTTGTTTCCAAAAGATTATTTGAAGAAGAACGGCTTGGATAGGGGCAAATATAATCAAATCGCCAACTACGTTTATATGCAGTCCGAAATAAACATTAAGGTTGGCAATAAACCGCCCCGTGATTATTTCAAGTTGATAAATGACCAAATTTCAGACAACAACAATTCGGTAAGCGGAATTTCATCACAGAGCGAATTGCTGGAAAACTTAAAAGCCAATTGCGTTCCATCTGAAATCATGCAAATGAGTATTGAGGACTATCCAGAGTTTTTAACTTTGCGGCGAAGACTTATGGCAACAAAAATGAAAGATTACTATTTCGCGCTTTGATAAAAGTATGACCGAAACAATCCAACACGAAGACGGGCGCGTTGAGCTGCGTGATTACGCGGCGATAAGCGGAAGCGCGCTTTACAATGAAGACCTTGCGCCCGTGCCGGTTGAGCGTAGGAATTGGACGACGTATAACTATGCGGCGTTGTGGATTAGCATGGCGCATTGTATTCCGACGTATATGCTGTCGTCGGGTTTGATTAGCGCTGGAATGAATTGGTGGCAGGCGTTAATCACGATCATGCTCGGCAATGTAATTGTGCTTGTGCCGATTCTTCTCAATTCACATCCGGGAACGAAGTACGGCATTCCGTTTCCCGTGCTGGCGCGTGCGAGTTATGGAACAATCGGTTCTAATCTTCCGGCGCTGATGCGCGCGCTGGTGGCGTGCGGGTGGTTCGGGATACAGGCGTGGATTGGCGGGCAGGCGCTGCACACTTTATTTCGCGCGGTTCTTCCAAGCTGGCCGACATTATTTGGAAATGCTGTTGGCGGGCATACGCCGACGGAGTGGCTGTCGTTTCTATTATTTTGGGCGCTCAATATTTTCATTATCTATCGCGGCATGGATTTGCTGCGGCATGTGGAGAATTGGGCGGCACCGTTTGTGCTGGTCATGACGGCAGCGCTCGTCGTGTGGGCGGTCAAGAATGCACACGGGCTTGGGTTTCTGTTGAATGAGCCGGGACGCTTTCATAGCTTGCGGGAATTTCTGCCGATTTTCGTTCCGTCGCTCACGGCGATGATTGGCTATTGGGCAACGCTTTCGCTTAATATGCCGGACTTCACGCGCTTCGGGCGTAGCCAGCGCGAACAGGTTATCGGGCAAGTCGTGGCGCTTCCGACGACGATGACTTTGTTTGCGGCGATGGGGATTTTGATAACCTCTGCGGCAATCGTGATTTACCCGCAGAAGAATTTGAACGAGTTGTGGGACCCTGTGAAGTTGGTCGGGCAATTCAGTCAGGCGTGGGTGGTGGCGATTTCGATGTTCACGATTGTCGTGGCGACGCTGTCCGTCAATATCGCGGCAAATGTCGTTTCGCCCGCCAATGATTTCGCCAACGCTTTTCCGAAGTTAATTTCCTTTCGCACAGGCGGATGGATAACAGGCATCGTCGGGATTTTGATGCAGCCATGGCGACTTTTAGCAGACCCTTCGGGCTATATTTTCAATTGGCTGCTCGGATATTCGGGCGGCCTCGGTTCAATCGCCGGAGTAATGATTGCCGATTACTGGTTCGTGCGAAACAAACAACTCATCCTCGCAGACCTTTACCGCACGCAAGGCGTTTACACTTACGCGAGCGGTTGGAATTGGCGCGCAGTTGCAGCAACACTTATTGGCTGTGCTCTCGCATGGATCGGTTTGATCGTTCCAAGCTTGAGGCCGCTTTACGATTATGCTTGGTTCGTCGGCTTCGGCGCATCGTTCGTTACACATCTGGCTTTGATGAAATTAGCTCCGCCGCAAACGGCAACCATCGCGGACGCTCGAACAGTGGAGAGCGCCGGATAAGTAGATGAAAGAAACTCTAAGAGTTCTTAATCGGATGGTCAAAGCCGGTGTCGTCAGTGCTTATGCTATCGGCGGAGCGGTGGCAGCGATTTACTACCTCGAGCCTTTTGCTACGGCGGACATAGATATATTTGTCCGGATAGAAATGACGGGAAGCGCCTTTATGATCCTCGCGCCGATTTATGAATTTGCAGCAGCGCGAGGTTACAAAACCAAAAATGAGTTTATTTACATCGAAGGCTTGCCCGTTCAATTCTTGCCCGTGTTTAATCCGTTGACGGATGAAGCGGTAAGCAAAGCGCACACGGTAAAGGTTGCACGCATAGAAACTCGGATCATGCGCGCGGAACATTTGGTAGCTATAATGCTGGATACAGGGCGACCTAAAGACTATCTGCGAATCAATATGTTTTTAGAGCAGGGAGCGGTGAATAAGCGCTCGCTGAACGTAATTTTGCGGCGTCATGGTTTGATGCAGAAGTGGAAGGATAACGAATATAAATTTAAGCCGTGAAAAAGTATCCCGACATTAAAGAGATCATCAAGAACAAGGCGGCGCACCGGCGCTCGCTGGCGGCGCTTTCGTTTGAAGAAAAGATTGAAATTGTTTTTAGCTTACAGAAGCGAAAAAGACTGATTAAATCAGGTCAGGCGGTGAATCAACAAAAGCCAAAAGCATTACGCTAAAGCAGTTTATATATTCTAAAGAGGAGTAACTTATGTCACGAACAGTTAAGTGCGGGCTTATTCAAGCGACGAATGCCGCGCCGACGGATGCACCGATTGAAGAGATCAAACGCGCCAACATCGAAAAGCATTTGTTGATGATCGAAGATGCGGCGAAACAGGGCGTGCAGATTCTGTGTATGCAGGAAGTTTTCACGACGCCTTATTTTTGCGCGGAACAGCAAACGCGCTGGTATGAAGCCGTCGAGAAAATCCCGGACGGGCCGACGATTCGCTTGATGCAGGAAGTTGCGAAGAAGCACGGCATGGTTATCATCGTGCCGATTTATGAAGAAGAGATTTCCGGCGTTTACTACAACACGGCGGCGGTCATTGATGCCGACGGAAAGTATCTCGGCAAGTATCGCAAGAATCACATTCCGCAGGTTGCGCCGGGCTTCTGGGAAAAGTTTTATTTCAAGCCGGGCAATCTGGGCTATCCGACGTTCGAGACGGCTTACGCGCGCATCGGCGTTTATATTTGCTATGACCGCCACTTTCCGGAAGGCGCGCGTATCTTAGGATTGAACGGCGCGGAGATTGTTTTTAATCCATCGGCAACCGTCGCGGGGCTTTCCGAATATCTATGGCGCATAGAGCAACCTGCGCACGCCGTCGCCAACGGTTATTTCATCGGCGCAATCAATCGCGTCGGCCACGAACAGCCGTGGGACATCGGCGAGTTTTACGGGCAAAGTTATTTCTGCGATCCGCGCGGGCAATTCGTCGCCGAAGCTCCTCGTGATAAAGACGCGCTCGTCGTCGCGGATTTGGATTTGGATATGATTAGAGAAGTCCGCAACACATGGCAGTTCTTCCGCGATAGAAGGCCGGACACTTACGATACGCTCGTCGCGGACTAACATTTTATGATTGAAAGACAGCGATATTCTTCCGGCACGAAATGGGAAACCGTTGTCGGTTACTCGCGCGCCGTGCGTGTCGGAAACAGAATCTACGTGACAGGCACAACCGCGACGAATGACGAAGGCAAAGTAATCGGTATTGGTGATGTTTACGCGCAAGCAATTCAAGCGATCCAGAATATCGAGAAAGCTCTCAATGCTTTGGGCGCGGAATTACGTCACGTTGTCAGAACAAGAATGTTCGTCACGGATATTTCGCGCTGGCAGGAAATCGGGCGGGCGCACGGAGAATTTTTCGGCGACATCAAGCCCGCCACAAGCATGATCGAAGTCTCAAAGCTAATTGATCCTGAAATGCTCGTCGAAATCGAAGCAGACGCTGAACTCTAATTGAAAAACATGTCATTAACACACGATACACCGCTAAACATCGAACAAATCGAGCGTAACTTTCGTGAGATTGCGCCGCCGTTGAGTAAGGCCGAAGCGATTCTCGAATCCAACCGCTGCGTTTATTGCTACGACGCGCCATGCACGCGCGCCTGCCCGACGCACATAGACGTGCCTGCCTTTATCAAAAAAATTGCGAGCGAAAATCTGACGGGCGCGGCGCGCGTTATCTTCGATGCGAATCCGATTGGCGCAACGTGCGCGCGTGTGTGTCCCGTAGATGTTCTGTGCGAAGGCGCCTGCGTGGAAAAAACTTTAATGGCGAAGCCGATTGAAATCGGGCGGCTGCAACGCTACGCGACGGATTATGCGATGCGTGAGAAACGCGACATCTTCGCAGCCGGACAAGCAAACGGCAAATCCGTCGCCGTCATAGGCTCCGGCCCCGCAGGGCTTTCGTGCGCGACTTATTTAGCGAGGCTCGGTTACGCCGTGACGATTTACGATAAGAAAATGCTAGCCGGTGGCTTGGACACTTACGGTATGGCCGAGTACAAAATACAGCAGCAAGTTTCAATAGATGAAGCCGCGCGCGTCGAACGTCTCGGCGTGAAATTTATAATGAACACGGAGATCGGGCGCGACGTTTCGTTCGATGAATTGGAAGCAAAGCATGATGCCGTTTTTCTAGGCGCGGGTTTAGGCGCAACCACGCGCTTAAACATTCCGGGCGAGCAGCTTGCGGGAGTCTGCGACGCGCTAGATTTTATCGAACGCATTAAAACGCGCGATTGGGCAAGCGTTCCCGTCGGGCGCAACGTCGCCGTGATCGGCGCGGGCAATACGGCGATTGATGCTGTAACTCAAGCTAAACGGCTCGGCGCTGAACGAGTGCTGTTGATTTATCGTCGGACTTCGCGCGAAATGCCCGCTTACGAATACGAATATGAATTAGCGAAGAAGGACGGCGTAGAGTTCTGGTGGCAGACTGCGCCCGTCGAAATACTCGCCGATGAAAAAGGCTCGCATGTCGCAGCACTTCGTTGCGTGCGCATGGAATTAGGCGAGCCGGACGCATCAGGCCGACGCGTCGCAGCAATCGCGCAAGGTTCGGAATTCGACATTCCAATTGACATGGTCGTTAAAGCGCTCGGACAGCAAAAAATGCGCGCGCTTCTCGAAACAATATCCGATGTGCAGTTTGATGAAGCGGGGCGCGTGATCGTCGATAAGAGAACGATGCAAACGAACAATCCGAAATACTTTGCGGGCGGCGATTGCGTCAACGGCGGACGCGAAGCCGTCGATGCCGCGCAGATGGGCAAACTCGCGGCACAGGGCATACACGAATTCATTAGCGGCGAGCATGTAGAATTTGCTGGCGCGCGGCTGCCTTTGCTGGAAGAAACAAGCGAAGTAAAACACCATTGAGAATCGACGTTGTGATTGATCGCAAGCTTTTCATTCCCGTTATTTTAGGCACAGCCAGACAAGGGCGCATGAGCAAACACGCCGCGAAGTTTGTCGTGTGTGAAATCGCCGGGCGCGAAGATATTGAAACGGAGTTGATTGATATACGCGAGCTTTCGCTGCCGTTGACGGACGCGGGCGAAGCGATCAAGGACGCGCGCTTTTCGGCAACAATCGAGCGCGCGGATGCTTTAATAATCGTGGTGCCGGAATACAATCACGGCTATCCGGGATTGCTCAAGCACGCGCTCGACTCGAACCTGAAGGAATATATTCATAAGGCTGTCGGTATCTGCGGAGTTTCAGCAGGATCATTCGGCGGCGCGCGCGTGATAGAGAATCTTTTGCCGGTGATGCGAGAACTCGGCATGGTCACGATATTCTCGGATGTGAATTTCTCCAACGTCGGGCAAATATTCGATGCAGATGGTGCGCTTCTCGATCAAGCGTACATCAAGCGTTTCGATAAGTTTTTGAAGGAATTAATCTGGATGGGGAAAACCTTAAGATACGGGCGCGAACAGATTCCGGCTAAATAGTTCGGGTGGCAAAAATCGAACGCTCAACTGTCATCGTCGCAGCCTGAATCATAAATCACTGGCAAGGAAATCCGTTATAAGAAGCTAAAGGAGACGGCGTATTTTCGAGTTTGTGTTCGGAACGAAGCGACGGATTTTGATAAGGAGTAGTTTTATGTCAACACAACCGAAACAACCTTACACGCTTGAAGAGTATTTCGCGCTCGAACTTGCAAACAACGAGAAGTATGAGTTCTGGAACGGCGAAGTTTTTTGCATGAGCGGCGCGAGTCTGGCGCACAACCAGATTGCAATCAATATGGGAACAGAGGCTCGAATGCAACTGCGCGAACGAGGATGCCAAGTGTTTCCGTCAGATTTGCGCGTTAAAGTTCCGGCCTATCTGCCTTATCGCTATCCAGATTTAACTGCAATGTGTGAACAACCAGTGATTGAAAAGCTCGGCGGGCTGGAGATGCTGGTTAATCCCGCCTTGATCGTTGAAATTCTTTCGCCGTCAACCGAAGCTTTTGATAGAGGCGACAAATTCACTTATTACAAATCAATCCATAGCTTCAGCGAGTATCTTTTAATCGCGCAGCATCGCCCGCATGTCTCACAGTTTATCAAGGGAGAAAGAGGTGTGTGGACGTTCAGGGAGTTCAACGATTTGGCGGAGATGGTGCAGTGCGCTGCTGTGCCATGCACGCTGGCTTTGAGTGAAATTTACCGCGACGTGGATTTTGAAAACGCGGAGCGGGACGAATTTCAATCGAACCGCGAAAGAAGTATTTCCGATTAAGCAGCGCAAAAAATGTAAGGAGCGAAAGCATGGCAGACCTTAGAGTTAATTTTGCGGGCATCGAATCGCCTAATCCTTTCTGGCTGGCGAGCGCGCCGCCGACGAATATGGGTTCGATGATCGAGCGCGCGTTCGATGCCGGTTGGGGCGGCGCGGTGTGGAAAACTTTAGGCGAGCCGATTGTCAATGTTTGTTCGCGCCTTGCTTCGATAGATAACGGCGCGAATCGCATGATGGGCTTGAACAATATCGAGCTCATCACAGATCGCCCGCTCGAAGTTAATCTGCGCGAAATCAAAGAGTGCAAGCGTAAGTATCCTAAGCACGCGCTGATTATTTCCTTGATGGTGGAATCAAAGCGCGAGGCTTGGCATGAGATTGCGAAGCAGGTTGAAGACACGGGCGCGGACGGCGTCGAACTGAATTTCGGTTGCCCGCACGGAATGTCTGAACGCGGCATGGGCGCGGCGATGGGGCAAGTGCCTGAATACACTTCGATGGTCACCCAGTGGGTCAAGGAAGCAACGCGTTTGCCTGTGATCGTCAAACTCACGCCGAACGTGACGAGCATCACGCCGCCCGCGCGCGCCGCCGTCAAAGGCCGTGCCGATGCGCTCTCGCTTATCAACACCATCAACTCCGTGATCGGCGTCGATCTGGATACTTTGATTCCCTACCCTAACGTCGGCGGGCAAGCGGCGCACGGCGGTTACTGCGGCCCGGCGGTCAAACCGATTGCCTTGAACATGGTCTCGGAACTCGCGCGCGATGCTGAAATCAACGTTCCCATCAGCGGCATCGGCGGCATCGGAACGTGGCGCGACGCTGCGGAATTTCTTCTGCTCGGAGCGTCAACCGTGCAAGTTTGCACCGCCGTCATGCACTACTGCTATCGCATCGTCGAAGACATGATCGACGGACTTTCAAATTATCTGGACGACAAAGGCTTTGCGAGCGTCAATGAAATTATCGGCTTGAGCGTTCCGCGCGTCACGGATTGGGGCAATCTAGACCTTCACTACAAAACCGTCGCGCGCATCGACCACGACCTCTGCATTCAATGCAACCTCTGCCACATCGCCTGCGAAGACGGCGCGCATCAATGTATTCCCTTCACCGAAATAAACGGCAAGCGTTATCCGATTGTTGACGAACCGGAATGCGTCGGCTGCAATCTCTGCTCGCTCGTGTGTCCTGTTCCCGGCTGCATCTCGATGGTGAGATTGGACGACGGCAGCGCGCCGCTCACATGGAGAGAATTATCAAACAAACAACCCGAGACGATGACGGGCAACTGAAAGTCTCACTGCGTTAGCTGTGCCGAAATCTTCCAAAATACGCTTCCTCATTATAGCACTCGCGTTGCTGTGTAGCATCTTCGCGGCGTTTGTTTTGCTATGGACAATCGTGCCTGCGCCTGCGTATCGACTGTGGCTCGTCGCCGTTGCCGCAAGCGAATGGAGTTTGTGGTTCGGCGCGCTCGGATTGCTTGGAGCGGCGTTCGGCTTTGTGGCGCTTAGGATAGGCAGCCGCCCTGCGCTTGTTTTATTGCCGTTGGTCTTAGGAATGGCGGCGATGGTGTTGGGGCTGCTTCCGCCGCTGCAAGCATGGAGAGTTGCGCGGGCAAACGATGTCGAATTGTCGTTGCGGCGATATTTATTCGGAGCGGGTGAGGCACACGGCAAAGTCGAAGCGCAGACGATTACTTATGCGACGGTTGACGGGCAAAGGCTCGAACTCGATGCGTATCTTCCGGCGAGTGAAGGAACAACGCGGCGGGCGGCGATTATCGTGGTACATGGCGGGTCTTGGAATGGCGGCGAACGAAGCGATTTTCCACAGTGGGACGAATGGCTAACCCAGCACGGTTATGTCGTGTTCGATGTGGAGTACAGGCTTGCGCCGCAGCCGAATTGGAGAACGGCGACGGGCGACATCAAATGCGCCGTCGGTTGGGTGAAGCGCAACGCTTCGCAATACAGCATTGATCCCGAACGCATCGTGCTTATGGGACGCTCGGCGGGCGGGCATCTCGCGTTGCTTGCCGCTTATGCTTCGGATGATGAAAGATTGCCGCCGTCATGCGACGCGAACGACACGAGCGTGCGCGCAGTAATCGCATTTTACGCGCCGACTGATTTGCGTTGGGCTTACGATCATCCGGCGAATCAAAGAGTGATTGACGGCCCGGCAACGCTGCGAAGCTTTCTCGGCGGCGATCCGCAAACGGCGTCGGAAGCTTTTGATGTCGCTTCGCCCGTCGCGCAAGTCCGTGCGCAAACCATCCCGACGTTAATGTTTCATGGCGGGCGCGATCAACTCGTGCGCGAAGAGAATATGTATAGACTGGCGGAAAAACTCGATAAGGCGCATGTGCCGCACAAAGAAATTTTCATTCCGTATGCGCAACATGGATTCGATTACAACTTCAACGGCTGGGGATCGCAGATAGCGCAACCCGTGATGCTGCGTTTTCTGCAAACCTACGTCGCGCCGAAATAACGTTTTGCGCGCTCATCAAATTATCTGCATGATTTGGTCGAGCGGTTTGCGTTCGATGTCAGGCACTCGCACATCTTCCGCCGGATAGCCGACGGGAATCAAAACAAACGCCTTTTCGTTTTTCGGGCGATTTAGAATCTCACTCAAAAACTTCATTGGGCTTGGCGTGTGCGTGAGCGTGGCGAAACCCATGTTGTGCAGCGCGGCGAGCAGTAGCCCGACGCTGATGCCGACGGATTCCGCAGCATAATAAGTCGGCTCGCGTTCGTTCGTTTCGGGATCGATTTCATAATCGACGCGAAAGACAACGATCAGGTAAGGCGCGATTTCGAGAAAGGGCTTGTGCCAATCCGTGCCGAGTTGCGCAAGGCGGCGCAGCCAACGCTCTGGCATACGCCGTTCGTAACTTTCGCGTTCTTCGGCTTCGGCAGCTTCGCGTATGCGGCGTTTGATTTCCGCATCCTGCACAACAACAAAACGCCAAGGTTGCATATTCGCTCCCGATGGCGCAGTCGCGGCGGTGGCAATCGCTTGTTCGACGAGAGCGAACGGGACAGGCTCGGTTGAGAAATCGCGCACTGTGCGGCGCGATTTCATCAGTTCATAAAACTCTGCGGCTCGCTTTCTTTGCTCTGCGTCCGTAAGCCTGCGTATAAAATGCGGAATGTATTTCGGTGCGGGAAATGTGTTGTCGCTCATTTCTTAAGGCCGTTCTTGTGACCGTCGAATTCCGCCATCAATGCGGGTACTTCACTGAGCAGTTCGCGCGCGAGAAATCCCAAACGTCCCATGCGGCGCGCCAACTTGTCGCCCGCGCACCCGTGTAGATAAACGCCCCACGCGGCAGCCTGCACGGGCGCGGCACCGCGTGCGACAAGCCCTGTAATAATTCCTGAGAGCGTGTCGCCGGAACCCGATGTGGCGAGGCCGACGTTGCCTGTCCGGTTGCAATAAGTTTCGTGCGTCGAAGGAGCGGCGATAAAAGTCTCCGCGCCTTTCAAAGCGATCACCGCGCGCAATTCCGTTGCAGCACGACGCGCAATCTTCAGCGGGTCTTGCAGAACCAATTCCTTATCTATTCCCGTCAGGCTCGCCATTTCGCCTGCGTGCGGCGTCAGCACGACTTTGCCGTGAAACTTGTGCAAGGCTTCTTGTGCACCGCCCTTCGCGCAAGCAAGCGCTGCCGCATCTAGAATCAATGTCGGCGAGGTAAGACGCGGCAACAATGCGCGCATCATTCGCACAACAGCAGTTTCTTCAACCATGCCGGGGCCGATGAGCACAGCCTGCACACGATTAGCATGTTCGGCAACGACGGCGGCGGCGCTCGCGGCGATGTCTCCGGCCTTTGTTTCCGGCAAATGGAAAACGCGCGCTTCCGGCACTGCCGCCGCGACAAGCTGCGCGATGCTGCGGCACGTTGCTATCTGAAGCTTGCCAGCTCCTGCGCGAAGCGCGGCGGTGGCTGCGAGAATAATTGCGCCGGGCATTTCAGTTGCGCCGCCGACGATCAGCACGCGCCCGCGCTCTTCCTTGTCGCCGCCTTTGTCGGGTTGCGGTAGCGGCCAGCCGCGCAACAGCGCGGGAGTCAAAAGAATCGGGCGCGACTGCGTCGAATCGTTTTTGTCGCCGCTGCCTTTATCGTTCCGGCGCGCGTTGTGGCGAGAATTCGTGGTTTGCTTCGTTTTATTTCGGAGCGACTGGGACATCTGGTTTGGTCGTGACCTCCTCGCCCGCTTCTTCGAGCGGCGCGACAAAATGAACAAGACGCAAAGCGAGTTTGCCGTGTTTGCCCAGCGTGCGATCAAATTCAAAGGAAGTAACAGAGCAGTTCGGCACGTCTGCGGCGCGATCAACCGCGAGTATTTTGTCTTCGGTCAATCGCTCGATCAAATAGCGAAAACAATTAACGACGACTTGATGGCTGACAAGCATGACACGCTCGTTGCGGTAGTCGCGCGTGAGGGTGTCTATCACGCTGCGAAGACGCAAAATCACGTCGCACCAGCTTTCACCTCCGGGCGGGCGATAATAAAACTTGCCCAGCAAACGCCGGAACTCCGCCTGCTCTGGATATTTTTGAGCGATTCCGAAATTCGTCAAGCGATCCAAAATACCGAACTCTTTTTCGCGCAATCGTTCGTCCACCACAAACGAAACATCTTCGCGGTCAATGCCCGCCGAGGCCAGCACAATCTCCGCCGTTCGACGCGCGCGCAAGTAAGGCGAAACGAGCACGACGTTCGGGCGCAAGTCATCCGGCATCTGCGCGTACCAGCGCCCGAGCGCGGCGGACTGCCTTTCGCCGAGCGCGGAAAGCGGTACATCGACATCGCGCGTCGCAATATCGATCACGGCGACACCGGCAGCCTCCGCCGCGTCACGCGCGACATTGCCTGCGCTCTCGCCGTGGCGCACAGTCCACAATACTTCCGGCCATTTCTGTGTTCCACTCATCGACTCGATCTCCCGCGTTTGGTTAAGCTGCTTCGCTCCAATTCATTGTTCGCGCGTGCGGCCTCGTCGCTCAAAGTTGTTAGCCATGACGGAGCGGCAAACGAATCGCTGTCTTTGCCTTGAGCGCGGCGTGTGCCGATGCCGCCCGCATCCGGCAAAAAGCGATTGACGAACCCGAGAATATCCGCTGTCAGTCCGGGAAACAAACCGTGAAAGCGCACGGCGAGTTCGGCCTGAATCGAAAGAATCACTTCCGCATCCGCGCGCTTGCAGGCTGAAACGATTTGCCGCGCCGCACGCCTCGCGCTCATAGAAGTCACGGGCAAGCTGTCGCTGATGCTGAACCAAGCGTATTCTTCGCGGTGCTTGCCTTTGAAGAAAGCATTGCGCGGGCTGCCTGTGCGCATCAGTCCGGGGCAGACAGTCGTGACGGCGATGTTGTCCTTCGCAAGTTCCGCGCGCAAGCCTTCGCTCAAGCCGACGAGCGCGAATTTGCTGGCGCTGTACGGCAACAAATGCGGCACGCTGATTTTGCCGCCGACGGAAGAAATGTTCACGATGCGCCCATCGCGGCGGCGACGCATTTCCGGCAGCACGGCGAGCGTCGTGTAAAGCGGCGCCCAAAAATGCGTGCGCATCGCTTCGTCGTAATCTCCGAGGGTCATCACTTCCATCGGCCCGACCTGTATCACGCCTGCGTTATTGACAAGTACATCAAGTCTTCCAAAGCGGTCACGCACCGTTTCGACCAAGTGGCTAACCTGCGCTTTATCCGTCACATCACACAGCACGGCCAGCACATCCGCGCCGCGTGCGGCTAAATCTGCGCGCGCGCGTTCAAGCTCTGCACTGTTTCTCGCGCAGATGGCGATGCGCGCTCCTTCACGCGCAAACTCGCGCGCCATCACAAGACCCAAACCACGCGAGCCGCCCGTGATAAGCACAGTCTTGCCGCGCAGATCATATTCGCGCCAGCGGCGCAACACGGCGCGCCCTGCGACAAAAGCGCCTACGCCTGCCGCCGCAATCAGCAATCCGTTTTGATTCTTTTCATTCATGCGCCGCTTCCCCTCGAACTTTGCTTCCTTAAATATCAAAGCCCTGAATTTTCAAGCTCTATATTTTCAAATCGAACTCCGCGACAACCGGCGTGTGATCCGACGGGCGTTCCCACGCGCGCGGCGTTGTGTCTATCCACGTTTCGACGGAACGCTTTGCCAACGCCTCCGAAACCCAGATATGATCGATGCGCATCCCTGCGTTGCGGCGAAACGATCCTTGACGATAATCCCACCAAGAGAAATGTCCGCCCTCGCTTGTGTGCAAACGAAAGGCATCCTCGAAGCCCCATGTTTTGATTGTTCGGAGCGCGTCATGTTCTGGCGCGCTGAAAAGAATGCGCCCGCGCCAGAGTTCCGGGTCATGCACGTCCTCATCTTCCGGCGCGACATTGAAATCTCCGCACAACAAAACAAGCTCATTTTTATCGCACTCTTCATCAAAGAAACGTCGCAGGCGCTCTATCCATCCGAGCTTGAAACGATATTTATCCGAGCCGACTGTTTGCCCGTTCGGAATATAAACATTGACCACGCGCACGTCCTCGATTGTCGCGGCAATGAGCCGCTTATGCGCCGCCGCATCGTCTTCGGAAAAGCCGCGCTGCACATTCGTCGCTTCAAAACGCGAAAGAATCGCCACGCCGTTATACGTCGGTTGACCGAAGATTTCCGCTTTGTAGCCGAGTTCGGCAAATTCGCTTACCGGAAATTTCGCGTCGATGCACTTCGTTTCCTGCAAGCACAGCACGTCAGGCCGCGACTCTTCGAGCCATTTTAAGACAAGCGGCAAACGCGCCAGCACAGAATTAACATTCCATGTCGCTATCTTCAAAATATCTCCATTCAGAAAAGTTTTTCATCTGCCGCTCGAACACATCGACAACTCTTAAAGCGAGCTTATTAATGCGGCGAGCAACGCGATGCGGCGCGGAATGTCGCTGGCGATAATGTGTTCATGTTCGGCGTGCGCTCCGTCGCCCGCGATTCCCAATCCATCGAGCACGGCGACTCCCATTGCCGCCGCGAAATTTCCGTCGGAAGCGCCGCCGACCTGCGCTTCCCCTAATTCAAAGTCGAGTCGCGCGGCGATGAAGCGCGCGTGTTCATAAAGCGCCATTACTTTACCATTACGCTCAAGCGGCGGGCGATTAATGCCGCCATCAATACTGATCCGCACTCGTTCATCGAAGGCGCGCAAACCGAAGAGTTCCTTTTCGATGAGGTGCGCTTCCTTCATTGTGCTGAAACGCACGTCGATTTCGGCGCGGGCTTCGGCAGCAATTACATTAGCATTTGTGCCGCCATGCACGACGCCGACGTTGACGTTGATGCCTGCGCTCAAATCATTCAACGCATGAAGCCTTTCGATTTGTCTGGCCATTTCTAATACTGCGCTCGCGCCCTTCTCCGGCTCAAGCCCTGCATGTGCAGCCCGTCCATTCACGGTCAAAGTGAAAAGCCCCGTTCCCTTGCGGGCTGTTTTCGCACGTCCGCCCGCTGCCGAAGGCTCTAGCACCAGCACGCTTTCAGCGCGGCGCGATTCTTCTTCGACAAGGGCGCGTCCCGTAAAGCTTCCGGCTTCTTCATCGCATGTCAGCAACAAAACTACCGGACGTTGCGGGATTATCTTCAACGCCACACACGCGCGCAAGGCTTCGACGGCAAGCGCGCAATTAGCTTTCATGTCGAAGATGCCCGGCGCATATACGCTCTCCATCTCTTCACGATAGGGACGCTCTGGCAGCGTGCCGCGCGGATATACAGTATCCGTATGGCCTAGCAGTAAAATGCGCCGCGCATCCTTGTTCGTATCGAAAATATTCGCGCGCAAATGTTCGCCGTAACCCGGAATCGCAATGCGTTCTACTCGCACATTTGCGTCAAGCGCATTCAGAGCATCGGCGAGCAAGGAAAACACAGCGAGGCTTCCCTCTTCATCACCGGATGGTGATTCCGTTTCAACGAGCGCGCGCGTCAGCTTCAACAATTCTGCGGCGCGCCCGTTCGCATATTCGAGCAAGCTTGCCGCCGTCTCTCTCGATACATCAAGCATAGAATTCATGTCCCGAAAACGAAAAAGCATTATGCCTTTTGCACGGCTGTTTTGTCAGCCAAAGAAAAAGACGACTCACATTAAATGAGTCGTCTATACAAATACAAAGCGCGTATGGAATCGTCGGCGCTTATTCAGTCGAAGCTATTTCTTCGCCCTTCAGCGCGGCATTCATTGTATGCCAAGAAAGACTCGCGCACTTAACGCGCGCCGGAAAATCGCGCACGCCCGCGAAGATCGTCAACCGTCCAAGATGATGCGGCGTCGCTTGTTCATCTAACTCTCCCGTCACCATGCCGTGAAATTCGTGAAAAAGTGTTTCGGCTTCTTCCCTCGTTTTGCCCTTCACACTCTGCGTCATCATGCTCGCCGCCGCCTTCGAGATAGCGCAGCCCGAACCCTCGAAGCTCACATCCTTGACAACATCATTTTCGAGTTCGAGGTAAACCGTCAATTGATCGCCGCATAAAGGATTATGTCCGTCTGCGCTGCGATTAGCCGTCTCCATCTTACGAAAATTGCGCGGCTTTTTGTTGTGGTCGAGAATGACTTGCTGGTATAGCTCGCTTAGTTCGGACATATTCTTAAAATTTATTTATCGTCACAAAGTGAGCGTTATCTTCATCGAGGCGGCGAAACAAACCTTGGGCGATGATCTCGGCGCGTGCCTTCGCTGTTTCAGCTAATCTACCGACAAATAATTTATCAACCGTATCTTTGAAAATCTCAATCCAACGCTCAAAGTGCTCTTTAAGTAATGGCGACTGTGCGCTTATCTTTTGATGCACAGCCAGCGGATTACCGTCATAGACGGGCTTGCCGAATAAAACCTTTTCCCAAAAATCAACAATTACAGGTAGATGAACCGTTAAATCCAACTTCACGATTTTGGTGAAGAAGAAGCCGATTTTTTCATCATGGATCGCATCCGAATAAAAACTCTCTAGCAGCCGCATCAGATCGTCACGATTTGCAATGTCGGATTTCATAACAAGCGTTTAATTGAAGACCTCAATAACTTTTTCGACGGCACTTGCCAGAGCATCGACTTCCGTCTTCGTGTTATAGAAGGCGAATGAAGCGCGCGCTGTCGCGGGTACGTTCAAGCGCTTCATCAAAGGCTGCGCGCAGTGGTGTCCGGCGCGAATGGCGACGCCGTCTTGATCTAAAATTGTGCCGATGTCGTGTGGGTGAACATTCTCTATCACGAACGACAACACGCTCGCTTTGTTACGCGCTGTGCCGATGAGTCGCACGCCTTCGATAGCGGAAAGCTTCGTCGTCGCATAACGCAGAAGTTCCGCTTCGTAAGCAACCGCCGCTTCGCGCCCGATAGTGTTCAAATAATCAATCGCCGCGCCGAGTCCGATCTGCGACGCGATGGCAGGAGTGCCCGCCTCAAACTTGTTCGGGAGACCGGCATAAGTCGTTTTCTCAAAAGTGACGCTGCGAATCATGTCGCCGCCGCCTTGAAACGGATTCATCTTTTCCAATAATTCCGCTTTGCCGTAAACGACGCCGCTGCCTGTGGGCGCAAACATTTTGTGGCCTGAGAAAATGTAAAAATCGCAATCCAAATCCTGCACGTCAATAGGCAGATGCGCCGCGCCCTGTGCGCCGTCAATCAAAACAGGCACGCCGTGTTTGTGCGCCGTTTGAATCATTTCTTTAATTGGATTGATTGTGCCGAGCGCGTTCGAGATGTGCGTCACGGCGACGAGCTTAGTGTGCTCATTTAATAACGCTTCGTATTCGTCTTGAATGAGTTCGCCCGCGTCGTTCATCGGAATGACGCGAAGCACTGCGCCTTTTTCTTCGCAGAGCATTTGCCAAGGAACGATGTTGGCGTGATGCTCCATCGCGGAGATAATAATTTCGTCGCCCTCTTTGATGAACTTGCGCCCGTAGCCGTGCATCACCAGATTAACGCCTTCGGTACAGCCGCGCACAAAAATACATTGCTTCGCATCCGGCGCATTGATAAAGCGCTTCACTTTTTCGCGCGCGCCTTCGTAAGCGTTCGTCGCGCGCTGGCTTAAATAATGCACGCCGCGATGAATGTTCGAGTGTTCTTCACGAAGATATTTGCTTCCGCGATCAACGACGACTTGCGGCACTTGCGACGACGCGGCATTATCGAGATACACAAGCGGCTTGCCGTTGACGGTCTGCGTGAGCACAGGAAAATCTAAGCGTATGCGTTCGACATCCCACGCCGGAGTGCCTGTCGGCGGAGGTGGGGTTGCTGCGGCGCCGGATTCGACGGCGAGTATTTTTTCAGTGGCGATCATAACTTTACGCTAACGCTTCTTCCGGCGTTCCGAGACGCGCATGAAGGCGATGCAAGACCGTTTCATCCAATTGCGCTTTGATGGATTCAATCTTGATTTTATTGATTACTTCCTCGGCGAAACCATACGTCAAAAGATTTCTCGCAAGGTCAGAATGCAGGCCGCGACTAAGCAGATAAAAAAGTTCTTCTTCCTCTAGCTGCCCGACGGTCGCGCCGTGCGAGCACTTCACGTCGTCCGCGTAAATCTCTAGCTGCGGTTTCGTATCGACGCGCGCTTCCGGTGAAAGCAATAAATTGCGGTTCGTTTGAAAAGCATTGGTTTGTTGCGCATCTACGCGAACGAAAATTTTGCCGTTAAAGACGGCGCGCGATTTGCCGTCGAGAATGCCTTTGTAAAGCTGGTGGCTGGTGCAGTGCGGCACGCGATGATCAATTATAGAATGCGTGTCCGTGTGCTGGCCTGTCGTGACGAGATACAATCCGTCAACGGCGCACTCCGAGCCTTCAGCGTCCAGCTTAACGAGTATGTCATGCCGCGAAAGCTCTGCGCCGAGCGTGATCGTCGTCGAATTGAAACGGCTGTCGCGTCCTAATTCGGCGTTGGTCGCGGCAATATGAAAGCTTTGCGCGCTCTCGCGCTGCACTTTATAATGTTCGAGGCGCGCATTGTCTTCAACGAAGATTTCGACGACGGCATTCGTCAGATAAACGCCGTCCTGAGCGCTTGCGTAAGATTCGATGACTGTCGCCGCGCTTCCCTTTTCGGCAACGATAACGACGCGCGGGAAAGACGCTTGCAGCGCATCATCGCCCTTTATATCGGAGAGAAAAAGTAAATGTATGGGCGCACCCACTTGCGCGTCTTTCGGGATGCGCAAGTACGCGCCATTCTCTATAAAAGCCGTGTTGAGAGCGGTAAAAGGATTCGCATTATAATCGGCCTGCCGCGCAAGTCGCTCGCGCAAAACAATCTGGTGCGTTTCGTTTTCCAGCGCTTCCGCAAGGCTCATTGCAACAATGCCCTGCGGCAAATCGCCGAGCGAAGAAAGCGCGGTTTGAAAGACTCCGTTGACGAAAACCATCTGGCTGTCGCGCGCTTCCGGGCAAGCGTATTGCTCGATTGCCGTGCTGTTTGCACGCGCCGATTCTTCGTTGCCGGAAACAGTTTGAGCAAACTTCGTCTTAGCAATCTGCGCGATGTTCGTGTATTTCCATTCTTCATCGCGCGTTGTCGGAAACCCTGTTTGCTCGAAACGATCAAAGGCGTTTTCGCGTAAACGATTAATCCATGCCGCACTGCCGCGCGCTTCCGCACGCTGCTGAAGCGACTGAAACGCCGCGACGTAAGAAACGCTTTCCTTCATGGCTCGAGTTGACATCTTTCTCGCTTATCCCTGCTGCGCCGCAGTTGCCGCGCCGCTTACGCTTTCAGGCGCGCCCGTGCCTTTGATCCAATCGTAGCCTTTTTCTTCCAACTCTAAAGCCAATTCCTTGCCACCGGATTTGACGATGCGCCCGCCCGATAAGACATGCACATAATCCGGCACGATGTAATTCAAGAGACGTTGATAGTGTGTTACGAGCACAATGGCGTTGTCTTTCGTGCGCAGTTTATTAACGCCTTCGGAGACGATGCGAAGCGCGTCTATGTCGAGGCCGGAATCCGTTTCGTCCAGCACGGCGAGTTTCGGTTGGAGCACGGCCATCTGCAAAATCTCGTTGCGCTTTTTCTCGCCGCCCGAAAAGCCTTCGTTGACCGAACGCGACATCAAACCGGCGTCCATTTCCACAACCTGCGCGCGCTCCGCGAGTAAATCCTTGAACTCGAGCGGGTCTAATTCCTCTTCGCCGAGATGCTTGCGCTTTTCGTTGTAGGCGAGCCGCATAAACTGCGAGTTCGAGACGCCCGGCACTTCAACCGGATATTGAAAGGCGAGGAAAACTCCTTCGCGCGCGCGCTCGTCAGGCGAAAGTTCGAGCAGATTCTTGCCTTCAAATAGCACTTCGCCGCTTGTGACTTCGTAAGACGGATGTCCCGCCAGAATTTTGGCGAGCGTGGATTTGCCGGAACCGTTCGGCCCCATGATCGCGTGAATTTCGCCTTTGTTAATCGACAGGCTGATGCCCTTCAGAATCTCATTGCCGTCAACCGTCGCATGTAAATCTCGTATCTCTAACACTATGGTTTCTCTCCAGAGTTGTCAGTGAGCAGTGAACGGTGGTCAGTAAAAATTACTTGTACTGACCACCGTTCACCGTCCACTATTCACTAATTATCCAACACTGCCTTCGAGTTTTAGCCCGAGCAGTCGCTGCGCTTCGACGGCGAATTCCATCGGCAGTTCGCGGAAGACTTCCTTGCAGAAGCCGTTGATGATGAGCGATACGGCGTCTTCGTGCGAAAGGCCGCGCTGCATCAAGTAAAACAATTGATCTTCGCTGATGCGTGACGTGGACGCTTCGTGTTCGACCTTCGATGAATTGTTCATCACTTCGATGTACGGAAACGTATTTGCGCCGCAAGTCGAGCCGATCAGCATCGAATCGCACTGCGTATAATTGCGCGCGCCTTCCGCCTTCGGCATTACTTTGACGAGGCCGCGATAAGAATTATTCGACTTGCCCGCCGAAATGCCTTTCGAGACAATCGTCGAGCGCGTGTTCTTGCCCAAGTGAATCATCTTCGTGCCGGTATCGGCCTGTTGCGCGTGATTGGTTAAAGCGACGGAATAAAATTCGCCGATTGAATTGTCGCCCTGCAAAATGCACGAAGGATATTTCCAAGTAATCGCCGAGCCTGTTTCAACCTGCGTCCAAGAAATCTTGGAATTCTTACCGGCGCACTTGCCGCGTTTGGTGACGAAGTTATAAATGCCGCCTTTGCCTTCTTCGTCGCCCGCGTACCAATTCTGCACCGTCGAATATTTGATCTGCGCATTATCGAGCGCGATGAGTTCGACGACTGCCGCGTGCAATTGATTCTTATCGAACTTCGGCGCGGTGCAGCCTTCCAAATAAGAGACGTGCGAATTTTCTTCGGCGATGATGAGCGTGCGCTCAAACTGTCCAGATTCAGAATTGTTGATGCGGAAATAAGTCGATAAATCCATCGGGCAGCGCACGCCTTTAGGGATAAAAACGAACGAGCCATCCGTGAAGACAGCGCTGTTCAAGGCTGCGAAGTAATTATCGTTTGCCGGAACGACCGAGCCTAAATACTTCTTGATGAGTTCGGGATGCTCCAGCACCGCTTCCGAGAACGAGCAAAAAATCACGCCATGCTTGCGCAGCTTTTCTTTGTAAGTGGTAGCGACGGACACCGAATCGAACACGGCATCGACGGCGACGTTCGCTAATTGCTTTTGCTCGTTCAAGGGAATGCCGAGTTTCTCGAAGGTGCGCAAAAGTTCAGGATCGACTTCGTCCAGGCTCGCTTTTTTCTCTTTCTGCTTCGGCGCGCTGTAATAAATGATGTCCTGATAATCTACTTTCGGATACTTCAAATTCGCCCAGTAGTTCGGCTCGTCCATCGTCAGCCAGTGGCGATAGGCTTTGAGACGAAATTGCAACAGCCAGTCCGGTTCATTCTTTTTCGCGGAAATCAAACGCACGGTTTCTTCGGTTAATCCGCGCGGAATCATGTCCGACTCGATGTCCGTGACGAAACCGTATTTGTATTCCTGATTGGCAAGTACCTCAATGGTGCTCATAACTGTTTTGCGCTTTCCTTTTCAACTAAATCTTCGTTTGAAATTTTGTTCGACTCAACGCTCGCTCGAAATTCTCAAGTTTCCTCAAAGCCGTTTCGCGGCGGGCTGTGAAGCATTCGACGCGGCAAGTTTCTGTATCTGATGAAGCATTGCGCCGACGTTCGCTTCCGTGCCGACAAGCTGCGCGAGCGTAACGCCGTAAAGCGCCGCCTGCACGACTTCATGTAAATTGACGATCACGGAACGTATGCCGCAATCGCCTTTGTGAACGCATGTGTCGAGCACGCCCGCGTAAGAATCGCAGTGTCCTGCCACTTCATCATCGTCCAGCACTTTGATAATCTCGCTCAAGCGAATTTCCGAAGCCGGGCGCGCCAGACGATACCCGCCGCGCGTGCCTCTGAGCGACTGCACAAGCCCAGCCTTGTTAAGCAGCCAGAGCAGCTTGCCCGCGTTGGCGACGGAGATGCCTTCGCGCTCGGCAATCTGCGCCAGCGACAGCGATTCGCCCTCGCTCAATTGAGCCAGTTGCAGTAAACAACGCAGCCCGTATTCTTCCTGTGCAGAGACTTTCATTCGGCTTCTGCTTTCATTGAATTCGACTTAACGAATCGGTTAAGAAAGCTATTGTAAACATACCTTACTATTAAGTCAAGATTCCAAGCGCTTGAAAATAAAGATGATAAGGCTACTCTAGGCAGAGGCAAATACTTAAGAAAACTGGATTGTCTTAGTAGCAAGGGCTTCTTTCTGCCCGCTTGTTTACATAAATGAGTTGCAGGGACAAGCCGCTGCCCGACACAAGAACAAACTCACAGCGCGAAGTTGAAACTGATAAAGCCTGCGACGCGCGTCGGTTGACCGTCAACGAGCGTCGGGCGAAATTTCCAACGGCGCGCGGCTTCCTGCGCAGACAATCTTAGTAACTGCGGCCCGTTGGTGCGCTCCACGCTCGTCACAGCGCCTTTTTCATCCACCACCAGATAAACCGTCACGACGCCTGCGACGCGTGCGCTTTTCGCCGTCGGCGGATACGAGGGCGAGACCTTTTGCGTTGCGTTGTCAATCAGCGACCCGACATTCAGCAGCCCGTTCGGATTAGCGGCGGCAGTTTGCCTTGCAGCCGTAGACGAAGCATCTCTCGACGTTGAAGAAGCGGCAGCGTCACCTTTCGTTTTGGTAGCTGTTGTGTTAGAGCGGCTTGCGGTGGAACGCGTATTAGAGTTTGGAGAAGCAGCGGCACGGCTGCCTTTGTTATCGCTCGCTGTAATTTGATTGTTGACACTGGGGACAACATTATCGGCGGCGGCAGAGGAAGTGCGCGGCATCGCTCCGCGTGAGGTCGCAACGCGTGTTTCATTAGCGGCGAGTTTCTGGCGCGCTTCTGCAAACTCGCGCTGCCATTGAGAGCGCTCGCGTTCGTTGCGCGCTAATGATCCGCGCACGCTCGATACGTCTTCGAGAAGCGCGACGGAATCATTACTTTTTGGGTCTTCGCTGCTGATGTTTTTGGCTTGGTCGGCGACGCGTTCGAGCAGCAAGCGCAGCCGGTCAAGATCATTAACGGCTTCGGGCGGCAATTCTTTGTCGGCGACGTTAATGCCAAACTCACGATAGCGTTCGAGATGCGCGCGCGCGCCGTTGACGGTTTGCCCTGCGAGCGCAAAATAAGAGCGCGTGGAATTTTCGTCTTGCGCCACACGCGCCTTGTATGTGCCGTCGAGCACCGCTCCGGCGCGCGTGTAATCTCCCTGTTCGAGATAAATGCCCATCAGCATAATGCGCGCAACATCTCTAATGGATGAATCCGTCGCTGCGCTGTGGATCGCGTCAAGCTCCGTCGCGGCGGCAGCCAGATCGTGCGCGGCGGCTAAGGCACGGGCGCGCGCAACGCGACGCTGCATCGCGTCGGCGGAGGTCGGCACAACAACAGCAGATTGCGCGCCGACGCTTGCGGTACTTGCTAAGAGAAAAGCGCCCGATAAAAATGCGGCTTTACCACCTCGCAGAGAGGCGTGCAGAATATTTTCTTTCTTCACTCGTGCAAACTCCGTGAATGTCGAAGACAAGAATGTGAGAGATTCTTGCGCCCCGTTTTATTATAGCTAACCTATAAAGCTATTATGACCCTTCGACACGCTTGCAATCAAGTCGCAGCAAAGCGTTTTTAATTCTGCGCGCTCGTCGCGGCGAGACTTTTGACGATACGCTCGCGGTACAATAGAGCGCGCCGCTTCGCATCTTCTTCGTCGAGCGTCAAAAGTTTACGGTCACGCATCACGACGCGCCCATCTATTATCACGGTTCGCACGTCCGCCGCCTTCGTCGCATACACAAGCTCGGAATAAATGTTGTAACTGGGCGTTTGGTGCAGCGCGTTCAAATCGACAAGCACGATGTCGGCGCGCTTGCCAGCTTCGAGTGAGCCGATGAAGCGTTCCATGTGGAGCGCGCGTGCGCCGCGCAAGGTCGCCATCTCGAAAGCTTCGCGCGCCGTCACGACTTTCGGATCGAGCGTCACGACTTTGTGAAGCTTCGCCGCCGTATCCATTTCTTCCCACATATCCAGATCGTTATTCGACGCCGCGCCGTCCGTGCCGAGTCCGAGTCGCACGTCTGCGGCGAGCATTTGCGGGACGGGCGCAACGCCCGAAGCGAGTTTCATGTTTGACTGCGGATTATGAACAACACCGACGCCGAACTTTTGCAGCAACCGAATTTCATCCGCGCTTGCATAAATGACATGCGCGGCGACAACGCGATCATTCAAGAAACCAATGCGCGCCAGATACGCAACGGGCGATGCGCCGTGATCTTTAATGATGTCCGCGACTTCCTTGCGCGTCTCCGCAACGTGAATCACGATGGGCGCATTCGTGCGATCCGAAAGAGCGCGCACGGCCTTTAAGTGTTCTTCGGAAACAGTGTAGGGCGCGTGCGGCGCAATCGCCGGAGTAATGAGCGAATGATTGCGCCACTTGTTGATGAAGCGCTCCGTATACGCCATCGCTTCGGCATTCGTTTTGTTATCCGGGACGGGAAAATCAATGACGGTTTCGCCGAGCAGAGCGCGCACGCCCGCCTTCGCCGTTTCGTCTGCAACCGCGTCCTCGAAGTAATACATATCGCAGTAGGTCGTCGTGCCGCCGCGAATCATTTCGGCGAGGCCGAGCTTTGTTCCGGCGCGCACGAAATCTTCTGTGACGTTTTTCGCTTCTGCCGGAAAAATGTATTTCGTTAGCCACTCCTGCAAATCCAGATCGTCCGCGAGGCCGCGAAACAACGTCATAGGAATGTGCGTGTGGCCGTTGATGAGACCGGGAACGACGGCACGCCCGCGTGCGTCAATCGTTTCCCGCGCCGCGTACTTGGCTTCGATTTCCGCGCGCGCGCCGACGGCGACAACGCGCCCGTTTTGGACGGCAATCGCGCCATCTTCGATTACACGCCGCGACGCGTCCATCGTCACAACTGTGCCGCCGCTCACCAATGTGTCAACGCGTGTGCGCGCGGACTGCGCCGCCGGAGCGAGCGAAGCCGAATGGATCAGCGTCAGCAAAATTGCCGCCGCCGCTCGTAAGTGTTTTAACATGCCGGATAACATCACGTTTCGTAATTTATTTGGGTCTGCCGGGCAGAAAGTAAAAGCGCACGACGAGCAGCAGCGCGAGCGCCGTCGTTCCCATTAAGAGATCGAGCGTCATTGCATCGGGCGCGACGAGTTTGCGCGCGACGACGAAGATAATCACTTCGATGGCGGCGCTTGTGCGATGAAAGAGTAACAGCAAACCGAGTTCGGCGGCGATGCCGATCAGCAAAATATCTTCGATCAATTTTTGCAACAGCAAATGCTCGTCTGTCGCCGGATGCCACAGTTGCGGAAAGACGCGTATCAAGACATCGACAGCCGTCACTGCGGCGGCGGCGAGAATTACGACGGCGAGCAGCGAAAGAAACATGTGAATCGCGTTTCCGACGTAACGATTAAAAGCACGCTCGAAAACTGTGCCTTCGCCGACTCCGCTCTCATCCTTTTGTTCACTCATCAGGGAACGCTACTTTCCGAACGCTTCGTCTGCAAGAAATTCCGCGTCAAAGGCGTGCGGAAGCAATTCCTTCATCCGTAGAGACCTCACCAGCCCGCGCCCGTTGGCGAGAATCAATTCGATGTCGCCGCAAAATTCCCAGATTATCTGACGGCACGCGCCGCACGGCGGCGTCACGTCCTTGTGCGTATCAGCCACGATAACGAGTCGCTTGAATTCGCGCTCGCCTTCGGAAACAGCCTTGAAGATGGCGACGCGCTCGGCGCACATCGTCAAACCGTAGCTCGCATTTTCAATGTTGCAGCCGGAGTAAATTTGATTGTCAATTGTTTCCAACGCCGCGCCGACCTGAAAATTCGAGTATGGCGCGACGGCGCGCGTGCGTGCTTCCTGCGCAACGTGGATCAAGTGTTGCAGTTCATCGGGCGAAGTGTTCATGCGGCGGCTCCGCCACTGTTGCCTGTGCTTAGAGTCTTCGACAAACGCTCGCGTATCTTGCCGCTGATTAAATCTATGCCGACGAGGTTGCTGCCGCCTTCCGGGATAATCACGTCCGCGTAACGCTTCGACGGCTCGACGAACTGCATGTGCATCGGGCGCACAGTCGAAAGATATTGCTCGATGACGGAATCGGCGGTGCGCCCGCGCTCGGCGATGTCGCGGCGCAGGCGGCGTATGAAACGCAGATCATCCGGCGTATCGACAAAAACTTTGATGTCCATTTCTTCGAGCAGGCGCGCGTCCGCGAAAATCAAAATGCCTTCGATAATAATGATCGGCGTCGGCTCGACCCGCAGAGTCTCCGGCAAGCGCATGTGATGCTTGAAATCGTAAACCGGAAGCTCGACCTGCTGACCATTCTTGAGTGCTTTGAGATGTTCGACAAGGAGATCGTTGTCCACTGCATCGGGATGATCGAAATTCACCGCGCGGCGAAAATCGAGCGGCAGATCATTGAGGTTGCGATAATAAGAGTCCTGTTGCAGATAAACGACATCGCCCGCCTTCACGGATTTGAGCAGACGATTCGCCACAGATGTTTTCCCGGAACCCGTGCCGCCGCAAATGCCTATTACCATAAATAGTAGTCAGTGATCAGTGGTTACTTTTCGGTCAGGTAGCCATACGAAATTGTATGTCAGCAAATGCTGAATTTATTCGGCTCACACCACTAGCAACGACGCGCGATCTAAATACGCAAGATTGATAGAAGGCAAGCGAAATGAAGTCGCCTTTAGGAAATTATTGTGGACGGTATAGCCGAAATCATGGTCGCCAACTTCTCTCAAACTGATTTACCAATAAGATAAGCAAAGCTACTGATACTGCAACACACGGAATGATAACGCTCTCGCCGAACTGGGCTGCACCAAATATGCTGAAGCTAATCATGATAAGCAACCAAGTTAAGAACACCACCGCAAAATAAAACTTTCTGCGGCGATTCCAAGAAAGTTCTGCTCGAACAATCTGAAGTGTTAAGCTGCCTAACTTTACACTTTCGGGATACTCTCCATTCAACCAATCCTTCAAGGGAATCCACTTTCTGTCAAATAACTTGAACACTCCAATAATCATAAGCGAAGGAGCGACAACGGAAAGCACTTTAGGCAAGCCTAGAGCTAACCAGCCAGCTATGAGTAACAGATAACAGGGAATGAAGCACAGGAGACAAACCACCATCAGCGTGTATTTGCCAATAGTCACATTCATCTTTATACCTCCCACAAGTGTAAGCATCTAACAAATTCTTAACTGACCACCGATCACTGACCACCAATCGCTAATTTCGGAATGACGCGCCGCAGTAGTTCGCTGAATGTCGCACGCACGCGCTCGCCCGTCTCGATTACTTCTTCGTGAACAATCGGCTGATCCAGCACGCCCGCCGCCATGTTCGTGATACACGAAATGCCCACCACCTTAATGCCCATATGCCGCGCGACGATTGCTTCCGGCACGGTGCTCATGCCGACGGCGTCCGCGCCGAGCGTGCGCAGCATACGAATCTCTGCGGGCGTTTCATAACTCGGCCCCGACAGCGCGCCGTAAGTGCCGCGCCGTAATTCCATGCCCATTTCGCGCGCTTCTTCAATGACCATTTCCTGACCATCGCGCGCATAGACTTCCGACATATCGGGAAAGCGCACGCCGAAGCGTTCATCATTCGCTCCGCGCAAAGGACTCGCGCCCATCAAATTCAAATGGTCGCTAATCAGCATCAGCGCGCCTTGATTGAAAGCGACGTTGATGCCGCCCGCCGCGTTCGTCAACACAATGGCTTTCACGCCGAGCGCGCCGAACGCGCGAATCGGAAACGTGACTTCATCAAGCGAATAGCCTTCATAATAATGAAAGCGTCCCTGCATCGCCGCCACCACAACGCCGCCGCACTTACCAATCACAAGTTGTCCGGCGTGGCCTTCGACTGTCGAGCGCGCAAAGCCCGGTATCTCTTCATAAGGTACAACAACCGCGTCTTCCAGATCGTCCGCGAACGCGCCGAGACCGCTGCCGAGCACCAACGCCACGCGCGGCGCTTCCTCGTTATTCAAACGCGCGCGAATCAATCGCGCGGCATGTTCGGCGCGCTCATAAAGCGTTGCAATGCTCAATTCTTCAGACATGAATATCCCAAATGATGATAGAGCAGATGTCAGATGCTGGAGGCTAGATGTCAGTGATAGGTTTCTCACCAACATCTAATATCTGACATCCAGCATCTTCCTTCATCGTTCTTTCTGATACGGCAATCCAAGCGCACGCGGCGCGCGGGCAAGGCCGATGAATCCCGCGAGCACAACCATCGTCAAGACATACGGTATGATTTGAATAAACTGCACAGGAATTGTTGTATTTATGCCGAAGAACGGAATTGAGAATACGACGCCTTGCAATTGAATTGCGACTGCCGAGGCAAAGCCGAACAGCAAGCACGCGAGCATCGTCTGCACGGGTCGCCACTTGCCGAAGATCAAGGCCGCAAGCGCGATAAAGCCGCGTCCCGCCGTCATGTTGCGCGTGAACAAAGATGATTGCCCGATAGACAAATACGCTCCGCCGATGGCCGCCAGCGCGCCGGAAATCAGCACCGCCGTGTAACGTATGCGCGCGACATTGATGCCCGCCGTGTCCGCCGCTTCCGGGTTTTCGCCGACGGCACGCAGACGCAATCCGAACGGCGTGCGAAACAAAACATACCAAGTAATCGGCACAAGCGCGAACGCTAAAACAATCGGCGCATTCGGCAGCAATTGCCCGCGCGGAAGCTGCGGCGTCGCGCCCGTCGAATCAAACAGCGCGCCGCTCATCAAAGCTGGCACGCCAAGGAAAAGAATATTGATCGCCGTTCCCGTCACGACTTGATCGGCCTTGAAACGAATGCACGCCACCGCATGAATCCCCGCGACAAACATGCCCGCGCAAATGCCCGCCGAAAGTCCGATCCAAGGATTGCCCGCGTAATGCGTCACGGCTGCGGCAGTAAACGCACCCGCCAGCATCAAACCTTCGAGCGCGATATTGATAATGCCCGCACGCTCCGAATACAGCCCGCCGAGCGCCGCCAGCAAAAGCGGCGTTGCTAAACGAATCGTCGAGAAGATAATCGACAGACTAAAGATTTCGTTCATAACCGGACACCGGATGTCAGATACTAGATGTCAGATGTTAGTAGAGGGTGGATACTAACATCCAGCATCTAACATCCGACATCTATACTTTTGATCGTTTCAGCAAACCGAATCTGCCGAAAGACCCTCGAAACAAAGCTTCGGCGGCAACGAAGAGAATTATCATCGCTTGCAACACAAGCACTAAATCTTTCGAGACGTGTTCTGTAAAAATGTCTACGAAAAGACCACCGCGCGTCAACGCACCGAACAGTAGCGCCGCGAGCACGACGCCCGCCGGATGATTGCGCCCTAGAAGCGCGACGGCGATGCCTGTGAAACCGTAGCCGCTCGAAAATCCGTCGTAGTAGCGATAGCGATAGCCGAGCACTTCGTTGATCGCAACCATTCCGGCAAGCCCGCCCGACACGCTCATCGCCAGCACAATCTGCTTGCGCACGCTGATGCCGCCGTACTCCGCCGCCGCAGGGCTTGCGCCCGTCGCGCGAATCTCGTAGCCCCACTTTGTCTTCCACAAAAAAATGTAAACGAGCACGCACGCAAGTAGCGCCAGAATAAAGGCGACGTTCAAAGGAATGCGTTCGGGAAAGCCGTGTATAAAATGCCCCAAGCGTGGAATGTGCGCGTTGATGCCTTTCGGATCAAGCGCTTGATTACCGATAGGCACGGTTTGCAGAATCGCATCGCCCGGCGTTTTGTAGTGATACTGCGTAAAATAACTTGCGAGCGCCACCGCGATAAAGTTCATCATAATCGTGTTGATGACTTCATGCGAACCGAACCGCGCCTTCAATACTCCCGGAATCGCCGCCCATACAGCGCCCGACGCAATCGCCGCCAGACACGCCAGCGGAATCAAAATCCAGCCGGACAAATTCGCAAACGTAATGCCGACCCACGCCGTCACAAACGCCGCGATATACAACTGCCCTTCCGCGCCAATATTCAAAAGCCCGCAACGAAACGCCACCGCCACCGCCAGCCCCGTGAAGATAAGCGGCGTCGCATAAAAAAGCGTATACCCGATGCCGTCCGGCCAAGACAGAGCGCTGCCGATCAACAGCCTGTATGTCTCAATCGGATCATCGCCGATCAGCAGCACAACGATTCCGCCGACGATAAAAGCCGCGACAACCGCGATCACGGGAAACATTATTTCTCGTAAAAGTTTCATAAACATTTGAGGGAGTCAGAGAACAAAAGACAGCAGCTAAGGTTAAGAACGGCAACAACGCTACTAAAGAATAATTACCCCATTTGCCTGTGCTCCTATTCTGACTTCTGACTCCTAACTTCTGTCTCCTGCTCTGCGCCTCCCGTCATCAGCAATCCAATTTCGCTGACGCTCGTTTGCTTCGGATCGACTTCACCGGCGATGCGGCCTTCGCGCATAATCAACAAGCGATCCGCGAGCGCCGTCACTTCCTCCAACTCTGCGGAGACGAGCAAGACGGCGCATCCGGCATCGCGCAGGGCGACGAGCTTGCGGTGGATAAATTCAATCGCGCCGATGTCAACGCCGCGCGTCGGCTGCGCGACGAGAAGAAGTTTCGGCTGCAAATCGAACTCGCGCCCGATGATTAATTTTTGTTGATTACCGCCCGACAAAGCGCGGGCAGACAAATCAGGGTTCGCCGGGCGCACATCGAAATCTTTGATAATCTGCTGCGTCCGCTCGCGTATCGCCGCGTTGTCCAGCATCACGCCTATCGGCGCAGAGACTGCCGGACGGCGATAATGCACGCCCAAGATAGAGTTTTCCGTCAACGCGAAATCGAGCAGCAGTCCGCGCCTCTGACGGTCTTCCGGGATGTGCGCGATGCCGAGTTCCTTACGCTTGCGCGCGGACATGCGTGTAATGTTTCGTTCTTCAAACTCGATGCTGCCCGCGATGAGCGCGGGATCAATCAATCCGGCCAGCGCTTCGATCAATTCCGTTTGCCCGTTGCCCTCGACGCCCGCGACGCCCACGATTTCGCCCGCGCGAACTTCAAACGAAACATTATCGAGCGGGCGCGTTTTATTCCTTGCCGTCACAGACAACTCACGCACCGCGAGAATTTTTGCGCCCGTCTTTGCCTGCGGCTTTTCAATGCGCAGCAACACGTCGCGCCCGACCATCAAGCGCGCTAATTCGGCGGCGTTCGTATTCTTCGTCTGCACATTGCCGACCACGCGCCCGTCGCGCATCACCGTCACGTCATCGGAAATCGCCAGCACTTCGTCGAGCTTGTGTGTGATGATAATAATCGTCTTGCCGCCCTCGCGCATTCGCCGCAAGATAACGAAAAACTCTTCGACTTCCTGCGGCGTCAACACAGCCGTCGGCTCGTCCAAAATCAAAAGACGCGCATCACGATAAAGCGCCTTCAACAATTCGACGCGCTGCTGTTGCCCGACAGACAAACTCTCAATCGTCGCGTATGGATCAATCGCCAACCCGAACTCGCCGGACAATTCACGTATGCGCGCCGCAGCCTGTTTGAGATCGAGCGAGGCAGCGCCGCCCGGCTCCGCACCGAGCACGATATTTTCCGCAACGGTCATCGTCTCGACCAGCATAAAATGCTGATGCACCATGCCGATGCCGAGATTGATAGCATCATGCGGCGTCGCAATCCGTCGCACACTTCCGTCCAGCAAAATCTCGCCCGCGTCCGCCGTGTAAAAGCCGTAAGCGATACGCATCGCCGTCGATTTACCCGCGCCGTTCTCGCCGACAATGGCATGAATCGTTCCGGGCGCAACCGTAATGCTCACCGCATCATTCGCCAGCACGTCGCCGAATCGCTTTGTAATGTTTCGTAGTTCAAGCATTGAAAATTGGGTTTATTTCTCTTCAATTTCCCCGTGCTCGCAAGGTAGACGATGAATGTATAAGCCTAAGTTTGATTCATCAGTAAAAAGCGCGTTCCCAGCACTATTCGGCGCGACAGATGTTTTACAACTCCGATTATCATTAGCCTGCGCGATAAAAAGGTTGCCAAGAAATTCCAGCGCATCTCGGTCACCCTCAAACAAGACGAGATCATCCATCAGCCGACAGGTGACTTTCACATTGCGGTCTGCGTAACTTACGCAAACTTCATCAGGTGTCATCTGCTTCATCATGGTTCACCAAAGAGTAGAGCCTAACGTATTTTACTTAGCCATCGCATCCGTCACTTGAATTTGTCCGCCGATAATCTTCTGCTTTGCGGCTTCAACCTGTTGCAATACATCTTTTGAAATCAGCGGCTCGTTGAATTTATCCAAAGCGTAGCCGACGCCGTCGTTTTCTAATCCGTAGACGTGTATGCCGCCTTGGAATTTGTTGCCGACGCGATCACTGATGATTTGATAGACGGCGTTATCGACGCGCTTGACCATGCTAGTCAGAACGTAGCCGGGCTTGACCCAATTCTGATTTGAATCGACGCCGATGACGAATTTTTTATATTGTTCGGCGGCATCGAACGCGCCGAGGCCGGAGTTACCGGCGGCTGTGAAAATCACGTCCGCGCCTTTGCCGATTTGCGCGACGGCGAGTTCCTTGCCCTGTCCCGGATTGTTCCACGCCGCATCCGTGACGCCGACGTAATTATCAATCACGCGTATGTTCGGATTAACGGAACGCGCGCCTTCTTCATAGCCTTTCTCGAATTTATGTATGAGCGGAATATCCATGCCGCCGATGAAGCCGAGCGTGCCGGTCTGCGATTTTTTCGCGGCGATCATGCCGACGAGATACGAGCCTTGATGTTCCTTGAAGACAAGCGACGCGACGTTCGGTAGTTGGCTAACGCCGTCGATAATCGCAAAGTTGAGTTTCGGATAATCCTTTGCGACCTGTTCCATGATCGGAGTCTGCGCGAAGCCGACGCCGATGATTAAGTCGTAACCTCTTTCGGCGAAGGCGCGCATCGCAGGCTCAATCGAAGTCGGATCACCCGGCTCCACGTCGCGCAGCACAATCGGAAAATCCTTCGCTGCGCGCTTGACGCCTTCCCACGCCGACGCATTGAAAGAACGATCATCTTTGCCGCCGATGTCAAACACAATCCCGACATGCACTTTGGATTTATCATCTGCCGCGCGTGCTTTCATACGGCACGATGAATTAAAAATCGCAACGCCGATGAGCGCAACGCACAGGGCGAAAACAAACGGCAGCTTTGAATTGTGCTTCAAACTGTATTTCATTCGTCGATTACTTCCTTGATGAGTGCTTGTGTGGAAGCAACAGGTTCGTCTGTGATGCGGTAAGCACCCTGAATGCGCGTGCTTGCTTCTTCGGCCTGCGCTTCTGTGCGGCAGTAAAGCACGCCGAGTGTTCGATGCGACGAAGAGAGTTCGTCGCCTATTTTCGCGTTTACCAGAAAGCCAACGGATGGGTCAATAGTGTCTTCGACGCGCGTGCGCCCGCCGCCGATGTTTGCGACGGCGCGACCAATCTCCGCCGCGTCAATGCCTGCTACAAATCCCGTGCGCGCAGATTCTACATGCACCTCGCGCAAAGTCAAATCAGCGAGTCTGGCAGGCTCGTCGCACACGCGCGCATCTCCGCCCTGCGCTTCGATGTTCAAACGAAACCGCTCCAACGCCGCGCCCGAATCGAGCGCCTGCTGCACTTTCACGCGCGCCGCTTCGAGCGACTGAGCGGCCTTTGCGAGCCACACCATCCGCGCCGTCAATTCAACGGAAAGCTCGTGTACGGGACGCGCGCCCTCATTCATTTCGCCGCGCAGAATTTCGAGACACTCGCGCACTTCAACGGCGTTGCCGATTGCCATTCCAAGCGGTTGATTCATGTCTGTAATCAAGGCTTCGGTGCGGACACCAAACGCATTGCCGGTTTTGACGAGCGCCTGCGCCAATTCTTTCGCGCGCGCTTCATCCGCCATAAACGCGCCGCTTCCGGTCTTCACGTCGAGCACCAGCGCGTCCAGTCCCGCCGCCAATTTCTTCGACATAATCGACGCGACGATCAGCGGCAGAGCTTCCACCGTCGCCGTCGCATCGCGCAACGCGTAAAGCTTGCGATCAGCGGGCGCAATCTCTTTCGTCTGCCCGGTCATCGCAAACCCGACGCGCTTCAGCACACTGCGAAACTCCGCGAGCGACAACTGCACGCGGTAGCCCGGAATCGATTCGAGCTTATCGAGCGTTCCGCCCGTGTGTCCTAATCCTCTGCCGGAAATCATCGGCACGCACACGCCACACGCGGCGGCGAGCGGCGCGATAATCAATGAAGTTTTATCGCCGACGCCGCCCGTCGAATGCTTATCGACTTTAGCTTCCGCGATGTCTGAAAAATCCAGCACCTCGCCGGAATGAAGCATTTCATCGGTAAGCGAACGCGTTTCCGTTTCGCTCATGCCGTTGAGCAGTATCGCCATCAACAGCGCCGACGCTTGATAGTCAGCCCACTCGCCACGCGCGACGCCGCGCACAAAAAAAGCGATCTCTTCCGGTGAGAGCGCCGCGCCGTCGCGCTTTTTCCGTATCACATCCTGCGTTTGCAAACTTTTCTTTTCACTCCTCAAGCACTGCCACTATTACTTGCAAGCAACACGACGCACTGCACTGTCACGGCTTCACCGCGCCCGACGGCATCGAGTCCTTCGCCCGTTTTGGCCTTAACGCTCACGCACCCTGCTTCTATGCCGAGCGTCTGCGCCAGATTCAATTGCATCTGCGCGACATACGGGCGCAGTTTCGGTCTTTCCAGCATCAAGGTCGCATCAACGTTGACGACATAAAATCCGCGCTCCTTCGCCAGCCACATCACGCGCGCCAAGAGTTGCATACTATCCGCGTTCTTCCACTGCGGATCACGATCCGGGAAATGCACGCCGATGTCGCCCTCGCACAACGCGCCGAGCACCGCGTCCGTCAACGCGTGCGCCAAAGCGTCTGCATCCGAATGGCCCTCTGCCCCGCGCAGGCTTTCGTCAACGTGCACGCCGCCCAACATCAAAGGGCGTCCGTCAATCAATCTATGTGTGTCGTGTCCGATGCCGATGCGAAACATAAAATTAGATATTGGATAATGGATGTCAGATGTTAGCGAGAAACAAGAATCGGTTCCAGCCTCTACTATGTAACATACGGCATTTGCTTTAACAGGATTTCGGCAAACGCCAAATCTTCCGGGCGCGTGATCTTGATGTTGCGCGCGGAGCCTTCGACGACGCGAACAGGGATGCCCAAACGCTCGACGAGAAAGCTATCGTCTGTGACTTCTGCCGCGTCCATTTCATTTAGTTGGTCGTAGGCGCGGCATAGCAATTCGTATTGAAAGCACTGCGGCGTCAGGGCATGGCGTAAACGATTTCGCGCAAGCGTTCGCTGCACCATATCGTTTTCAACTTCCTTGATCGTGTCTGTGGCGGAAGCCGCGAGGATTGCCGCGCCAGTTGTTTGTGCCGCCGCGATTGTTTGGCTAATTTCGTCGGGCGTGACGAAGGGACGCACGCCGTCATGCACGGCAATTATTCCGGCAGTCGCGGCAGACACCGCTTGCAATCCTTGCGCAACGGATGCAGCACGCGTTGCTCCGCCCTGCACAATGCGCGTGAGTTTATGCAAACCGTATTTTCCGGCGAGCGTTTGAAAGCTTGCCACATCCGGCTCGGGTAACGTAACGATGATCTCATGGATCGCATCGCACTGCTCAAAACGTTTTAGCGTATGAATGATGACAGGCACGCCCGCGAGTTCGAGAAATTGCTTCGCCGTGCTGCCCCCCATGCGCGTGCCTTGCCCGGCGGCGGCGATGATGGCGACGTTCATAGAAGCTGAAAATTAAGAAGGCGGTAGCGGTAATTGTGTAAACGGCTTTTCGTTTAGTCCGCCGCCGATTCGTCTTGATCTGTGACGCGCGCCGGAGCGGAAAAGCCGTTGCGTGTGTCGCGCGCGGGCGGCGGCAACGGCGGGCGGCGCGTGCCGTTGGTTGTGCGCAATTCGCCGTTGCTGTGGTTGGCGTGGCTATTACTATTAGCGCTGCCGTTGTCCACGCCTTCTTCCCAGATGCGCCCGAAGATCATTTTACCGGCGGTTGTTTGCAGCACGCTCGTCACGGCGACATCCGCATTCTTGCCGATTAAACGACGCGCATTATCCACGACGACCATCGTGCCGTCGTCCAGATACGCGACGCCCTGATTATATTCCTTGCCTTCCTTGAGAATGAAAACCTTCATCGCTTCGCCGGGCAGCACAACCGGCTTCAATGAGTTGGCGAGTTCGTTGATGTTGAGCACGTTGACGCCGCGCAGTTGCGAGACTTTATTCAAATTGAAATCGTTGGTGACGATGACGGCGTCGAGCAGCTTGCCGAGTTCGATGAGTTTCAAATCGACTTCGCGCACCGCAGGGAAATCCGTTTCGACGATTTGAATGTCGAGCGCGCTGTTGTTTTGCAAGCGCTGAAGCATATCGAGGCCGCGCCGCCCGCGCTGACGCTTAGACGAATCCGGCGAATCCGCGACTTGCTGCAACTCTCGCAAAATGAATTGCGGAATAACAATTGAGCCGCCGAGGAAACCAGTTTCCGCCACGTCCGCGATACGCCCGTCGATGATAACGGAAGTATCCAGAATCTTGTAATCACGCCGTGCTGCCTTGTCGCTAAAGATGCCGCCGAGCGCCGAAAGGTCTAGGTAATCGCCCTTCGCCGCGCCGACCATCAAGCCGACATAAGACATAAAGAAGGTCAGGGCAAGCGTCAAAAAGGTTTTAGTTTCCGGCGAGACAGCCATTGATTCCTGACGGCTGATAAGCACGCCGATGAGAAATGCGCCGATAATGCCGAGAATCGAGCCGACTGCCGCGCCGATTAATGTTTTCAGAGAAGCGCGACGAATTCGCAGCTCGAAGAAAATAATCGCGCCCGCAATCAGAGCGGCGACCAGCGCCGATTCCAGTGGACGACCCGCAACGGGGCGCAGCACGAAGCCCGAAGTAACCAGGATGGCAGTAAAGACAATGCGTATAAGTATGATGTCGGAGCGCATATTACAAGCATCTTAGCACGCGCATAACTTGCGCGTCACGAAAAGTCCTCGTAATCTAATTATTCAGCTTGAAGTGATTGCAATAGCAACATCAGCGCGATTATAATTATTCGGAGGTTTCGTTATGCAAGAAAACAACGACAAGCCCGTTTCGCCATTCATCTCCGAAGAGTCGCAGGAAAAAGCTAAAGCTGCGATTGACAGCGCGTTTCGTGCCGTTACTGAACATATCGGGCGCATGGCTGATAATATCGCGGCGTTCAATAAAGAGCGGCAGGAAATGCAAGGGAGAATGAATCGTGGAAGCAGAAGAACAAACGGGCGCATTGTATGACTTCCTTTACCGAGCTCTAACCGCATCGCTTCCTACTACGCGCAACTATTTGGCGGACGCTTATCTTCATTTGAAGAAACAGATACAACGCGCGATACATTAGACACGACAGGCCACGCGACAGTTGGTGTGGTGAGCGGCGACCTCAAAAGCAGCAAAGAAAATCAAGTTAGGGCAACAATATACTTGACGAATCAGACTCGTCTAGGTGTATTAACGCGCTCTATGGGGGTGTCCAATGACCCCCAAAATCTCACACGGCGCGAAGGGAAGCCCCATGATATATCGCAACACTGAAATGAAACTTGACCAGATTATTGGCTATCTGAACGAGGGCAAAATCAATCTGTCCCCTGCTTTCCAACGAGGTCACGTATGGAAGATAGGAGTCAGAAAGAAGTTGATTTCCAATATCGTTCAAGGTAGGCCAATCCCTGCCGTTTTCCTCTATAAAGAACCTGATGATGAACGGTACTCTTACAACATTCTAGACGGCAAACAGCGAATTGAAAGCCTGCTACTTTTCGTTGGGCCAGGAACTTCGAAATTAGGGATTGCCAATTGGGCTGATTACTTCTTTGAAGCGGACATCAAGAAGAAGGTTTCATTCCAAATTGAATTACCGGGCGGCAAACGTAGATTCAAGCAACTAGACGCTGCGACCGTTCGTGATTTTAGAGAGTATTCAATCCCAACGATTGAGATAACACTGACTGACAGCACGGAACTGGATGAAATCATAGACCTGTTTGTTGACATCAACCAACAGGGCGAACCAGTAAAACGCTTTGATATTGTCAAAGCGATGAGCGAAGAAAACGACTTGCTCCAGTCAGTTTTCAATTTGGTAGCAATAGAAGAGCAGGTTAGAGAAGACATCTTATACAGAGCAAGGCAGGGTGTCTTCAATGCTGTACTCAACAAATTATCGGTTGTGGCAAATATAAAGAATCAGAACGCCGCTGTTGATAGAACATGGGAGCGATTACTTGAGATAGCGTTGTTTGTAAGAACTAAAGAGCATCGCAAGCCCGTAGATGTTTTGAAGAGATTTATAGCTAATTGCACTTGCATTGGCACTGCGAGTACGCGATAACTTTCAGCATGAAAGCGTACTCAGCAGATTTACGTCAAAAGATTGTATGTGCCTACGAAAACGGCGAGGGCACGTTGGATGAGATCGCCGACATTTTTTCGATAGGGCGGCGCACCGCCGCCAGATATTTGAAACTGCATCGCACGGGTGGAAGTTTGCAGCCCAAGCCGCATGGCGGCGGCGTCCCGCTCTCGCTGACCGCGGAACATTTAACTGCCATTGAACAGCGAGTCGCCGAACGGGGCGATGTAACGCCTGATGAATTAGTCGCCCATCTACTTGGCACGCAGAAGCTGAGAGTGCATCGCGCGACTGTTTGTCGTTGCTTGCAGCGATTGAGCTTGTCTCGCAAAAAAAAGTTTGGCGGCTTCCGAAAGAGACGAAGCAGCCAGAGATTTGTTCCGCCGCCGAGTTGCTCAGTCCGAGCGCAAACGACTTATCTTCATTGACGAGGCGGGCTTTCACTTGGCGATGACGCGACTCTATGGACGCGCCAAGCGCGGCATCCGAGCGCGGCATAGTGTCCCAAGTAAGCGCGGCATGAATCTGTCGGTAATCAGTTCCTTGAGGTTGCAAGGTGTCGTTGCTTCTTTGAGTGTCGCGGGAGCGATTGATACTCCAATCTTCGACACCTACATCAACCAACTGTTTCTCCCACAGATTGAATCTGACGATGTGGTTGTGTTGGATAATTTGCCGGTGCATATTTCAAGTGACATCGAAGCGGCGGTCGCTTCACGAAAAGGACACGTCTTATGGTTGCCAGCGTACTCGCCGGACTTATCACCGATTGAACCGTTTTGGTCGAAAGTTAAAACTTCCGTGCGCGGCAAAGAGCCTCGGACAGAATCGGAACTAAACACCGCATTGACTACTGCCATCAATTCCGTGGTGCTTCAAGACATTGATGGTTGGTTCAGACATTGCGGCTATTAGTGCCAATGCAAGTGCAAACCGCTATATTAGAGCGCGTCAGCCTGAATCAGCGCTGACGGCAGAAGAAACTACGGAACTTAGGAGAGTCTTTAGATTCTTGCGAAAGGCTTATAGTTCAGGCTTGGGATCGTCGCGCCTTGCGACAGACCAGACTCACTTCTACAAGATGGCTACATCGTTAATTGCAACTGACCTCTAAGAGGCTGTCTGAGAAGTTGACTGCCAGCCAGCATAAGCGGGTAAATTTTGGGTATGACAAACCAAATCTACCCAACCGATCTGACTGAGAGTCAATGGAATCTTATCAAAGAGTTGATTCCCAGTGCGAAACCGGGCGGACGCCCTCGTTCTTTGGACACGCGCCTTGTTATCAACGCCATCTTCTATATCGTTGTCGGTGGCATCAAGTGGCGAATGCTGCCGCATGAATATCCTTGTTGGAAGAGTGTTTATCACTACTTTCGGCAGTGGCGCATGAGCGGCGATTGGCAGCGTCTGCATGACACAATCCGCGCCCAAGTGCGTGAGCAGGCGGGACGCCACAAGCATCCAACGGCTGGATGTCTGGACTCGCAGAGCGTCAAAACCACTGAAATCGAAGGAGTGCGAGGCTATGACGCGGCCAAACAGATCAAAGGCCGCAAGCGACATCGGCTCGTTGACACCATGGGATTGCTGGTGCTGGTGGTCGTCACCGCCGCCTCGGTGCAGGAACGTGACGGGGCGCGGTTGATCTTCAAGCGATTGCGCGGCAGTGGCAAAAAGTTGCGCCTGATCTGGGTTGATGGCGGCTATCGCGGGCAACTGGTGAGTTGGGTGGCTGAACATTTGCGTTTTCGTTTACGAGTCGTCTTGCGCTGCGATGAGCAAAAAGGATTCAAGGTGTTACCACGCCGCTGGGTAGTTGAACGAACCTTCGGATGGCTCAATCAATATCGCCGCTTGAGTAAAGACTATGAAGTCTTGCCATCAAGCAGCGAAGCGATGATCTACATTGCGATGACGCGCTTAATGCTGCGTCGCATCAAGGCTGCTTGACCTTCTCAGACAGCCTCTAACATTTCAAAGTTTTTGAGCCTGTTCTCTTTAGATTCTTAATTTATGCAACAACGCCAAAGTAATCTCATAATCCGCTCTACCCTTGTTTGCTCCAACAGTCGGATGAAGGCAGACACAAAACGCGAAATCTACGGCTTCACTCTTCCGGTAAAAGTTAAGGAGTGAAGACTTTTTTGATTGCGCGGCCGGTCTTCTTGGCTCCCTCGACTGTTTTTTCGCCGACGACTTTCGCGCCTTCACCTGTTTTCTGGCCGACGGTCTTGGCAGCGTCGCCCGTTTTCTCGACGACGGTTTTGCCGCCCTCGTAAGTTTTGTTGCCGACGGTCTTCGCCGTGTCGCCGGTCTTGCTTATCACTTTGCCCGCGCCCTCTTTTGTCGCCGAAGCAGCGTCCTTTGTTTTGTCCGCGACGTAGCCCGCGCCGTCGCTGATCGCATTGCCTGTCGCCGAGAGCGCGCTATCGACTTTGCTTTCCGGCAAGTCACGCGCCTCGCCCGTGCGCGGGTAAACTCTCGCCGTGCGTTTTCCGTCGCGCGTCGTCACGACGACTTTTTCAATGCGGCTGTTGCCGTTTTTGAACGTGCGCGTCTCGGTTCTCGTAGTGCCTTCGCGCGTCGTGGTGATTTCCGATTCGTCCGGCGCGGTGCGCGGCTGTTCCGCGACTGATTGCTCCGTGTTCGACGTGGTTGACGTAGTAGTCGTTGTCGTCGCGGTGTTGGTCGCGTTTGTGTTGGCATTCGTCGTCGGCGCTTCGGTCTTTTCGCAACCGACGCTCGCAAGAGACGCGATGAGTAGCGCGCAAAACCCTGTGATGATTTTAAGTCGCATAATTATTCTCCTTCAGGTTATTTGATAGTCTATCTAAAATTGGAGCGTTTGACGGGGATTAAACCCGCGACCTCAAGTTTGAAGCACGAGACGGGAATCGAACCCGCAACCCTCGACATGGGAAGACGATGCTCTACCATTGAGCTACTCGTGCTGAATCTCAAGCGCTAAGTGGCGGAGTGCATAATCTGCCGCCCATCTGATACCACGCGATTGCCCGTTACCGGAAGGCACTAATCGCAAGTAAATATCACTCATTCCAACATCGTTAACAGGCACTAAATAAACTAGATTGTCTTCAGGATTGAGAATAGCAAATAAATCAGCCAGACCTCTGTAATTTCGCCTTTCACCTCCGCTGCCTGACAAGCTGTAAGCATTGAATATCAACACTCCATTCCGCACACGTCCTGTTTTGCATTGGACGCGATATAACCGACGCCTGTCATCAGCAACTAAATCATATTTATGGCCTGAACCAAAAGGAACGGACACAAGATACCCGGCAGCAACGAAAGCCGCTAGAATTCCAGCTTCGCTTAGGTTCCCTATGTCTCCGGTATTCATATAACAAATGTTTCAGCAGCAAAAGAATAATCCAAGTAGGGTTTGTAAAGCAAAGATTCAGGTGGCACGCGGCGGCGTTACTCGTCCTGCTCCTTTGCTTTCTGCGCGCCGGATGTTCCGTCAATCAGTTTGCGCGCGATTTCGCCGAGTTGCGCGATGTCTTCAGGCTTGCGCAGACAGCCTTGCGCTCCGGCCTTCGCCGCTTCTTCAGAGTCGAGCAAATCGGCGAAGGCCGTATAAAAAAGAATCGGCGTGCGCTCATCGAAGCCCCGTATTTCGCGGCACACTTCAAGCCCGTCTTTGTCGGGCAAGCCGATGTCGAGCAAAATTAAATCGAATTTGTGGGCGCGCGCGTGCTGCAATCCTTCGTCGGCGGTTTCCACGCCCGTCACCGCAAAGCCCTGCTGCTGCAAGCTCCATTCAACCAACTCGCGCGTGTCTGAAACATCCTCTACGAAAAGAATCCGTCGGCGGACAGTATCGACCATTTCAACTCCTTCATTATTAAACAAGCGATTCGACAAACGGCAAACGAACAAACCACTGTTAGTTGCGAATCAATGATTGTGAGTCAATCGCCGCCGTGCTTCTTCATTTTATGTAACGGCGCATCAACTCCGTCCATAGCCCGTGAGCCTTCAAAATCAACTCTGTGACTTCGCGCACTGCGCCGCGCCCGCCGTTTGCCTGCGTTACGTAGTGAGCGGCGCGGCGTGTTTCCTCGGCGGCGTCAGCAACGGCGATTGCTAATTCCACGCGCTGCATTAAAGGAATATCCGTCACGTCGTCGCCGATGAATGCGACTTCCGCATCGGAGACTTCCGCCTCAATGAGCAGTTCTTCATAGTCTTTGATTTTGTCCCAAGTTCCCTGCCGCACGAAATGCACGCCCAAGTCTTCGGCGCGGCGCTCGACGGCGCGCGATGTGCGACCCGAAATAATGCCCGAACGCAAGCCCGCGCGATGAAAAAGCACGAGGCCGTGCCCATCGCGGACATGAAAGGTTTTCTGTTCGCTGCCGTATTCAAAGAGCGTAATCAAGCCGTCCGTCAGCACACCATCGCAGTCCATCAACAGCAGTTTGATGCGGGCGGCGCGGCGCTCTAATTCCGTAACTTCATTCGTCAAAGCTTTATCGCACCTCGAAGAATTCTATGCCGCTGAGTTTCCATGCACCGCCCGCCGCGCGCGTGAAAAAGTAAACGGCTGTGCCTGATTGATCGCGTTCGTTTTGCCGTATATTGAGGCTGACATCGGCGGCGGCATGATTCGCGTCGAGTTGCTCTGTTCGCAGCACGCGCGTGTCCCAGCGTTCGGGCTGGCTTCCGATTATGCCTTTGGAGAAAGTGCCGAGTTCACCGGGAACAACGAGCGCGTCTAGTTCCGCTTTGCGCCCGCTCTTAATCGCGGCGTCGAATTGCGTTACGAAAGCGCGCACGGATTCGTCAACGGCGGGAGCAGCATTCGCCGAAGCTTCAGCTTTAATGCGTCCCTGTCTGGCGGCAAGCGTCGAAGCATATTCGCCACCGGCGCGCGCCGCTTCGTCGAAACGCTTTGCGGCTTCTGCGGCCTGTCCGCGCCGCAAACTGATTTCGCCGAGACCGACGTTTGCCCATGCGAGCGTTACGGGCGTCGGCAATCTTTGATCGAACGCCACGCGAAATTCTTTTTCCGCTTCATCGAGCTTGTTTTGCATTAGCAAGCTGCGCGCGAGAAGTATGCGTGCTTCCTGCGATGCGGGCATGTTGGCGAGCAACGCGCGCGCGGCAATTTCAGAGGGCGCATATTTTTGCTGCGTGAATAAACGTTGCGCTTCAATCAGCGGGTCATCCGTGCCTTCGCCGCGCGGCGCGACATCGTTCGCATAGTCGAGTTGCGGATAAAGCTTTTCAGCATCGACTTCGACACGCGCGATTTTCGCCGTAGAATTGAATACGGCTTCGCCGAAGTTGCGCGCAGGGATCGTCGCAGTCGTCGTCAAGCGTTTGCCATCTGAGGTCAGAGCGGCGATTGTGACATTGGCATCGAGTGAACCTGTGTTTCTCAAAGCCGCCGCCCAGCCGCCCGCGCGCTGCTGCGGAACGCCGATTAGCAAATCAATGTCCGTCGGCTGATCGAGCAGTGCGTCGAGAATCGTTTTGAGATTTGCGCCGCCGCGTTCAATCAAATTTGCGCGAAGCGTTGTGAGAGTCAAAGCGGCATTCGTCGGCTTGCTCTGCACGGACGAACGCAGCAACGCTTGAAATGCTTCTGTGCCGAGGAAGCGTTCAGCGAGCCGCCAGAGCATCGCGCCTTTGTTGGTGACCGAAGAAAAATAAGTCGCATCGAGCGGCGTGGCTTGCGAAAGCGGCGCGTCACGTTTGGCAACCAAAGCATAAGCTTGTCGCTCGCGCATTCTTTCCGCTTCGGCGGCATCGCGCCCGAACTGCTTTTCGAGAAAGAGCGTTGCAAGATAAAGCGGCAAGCCTTCGCGCACCGCGCCGCCGCCTTCGCCGCGCACGGGCGTCGCGCCGCCGATCCATAAATGCGCAACGGTTTCAGCGACGAGCAAGGCCGTGTCCGAATCGATTTTCGCGCGCCGGAACGTCGCCGCGTCGAGCAGCAGCGTGCCACCGTTATTAAATCCAGCGCCGCGCGAAACAGCGACAAGGCGCACCGGCGCGTCAACTCTCCCGCCGAAGTATTCCGCGTAAAACATGCGCGCCGACTGCGCTAACTTGATAATCGAATCGGCCTGCGCGCGTTCATTTGCGCTTGCGCCCTTCGGCAGATAGGCGCTGATGCCGCGCGCGTCATTCCCTCCTTCGACAATGTCCCAATCGCCTGTCAGAAAAAAAGGTTGCGCGTTGAGCCTTTGCTCGAACACTGCGCTGCCGTTTGCGCCCGCGTTCGATTGCGTGCCTGATGCGACGACTGTTTCGCCGTGACCTGCGGCATTGATCGACAAGCGAAACGGCGCTGTGTCTGCGCCGCGCACGGCATACTGCGTGTTCGGCGTCGGATACCAGAATGCCAGCGGCAGAAACGCCGTGCCGTCGGACGAGATGTTTGCCAGCCCGCTATTCTCCGCGACGGGCAAACGATAATCGAGCGCGACGGTGACAGTCGCATCCGGCGCGACGGGCGCGGCGGGCGTGAGCGTCACGCGCTGCACGGTGTTCTTTAATTCCAAAGCGGGCGGGCGCAGCGTGGCTGGCGCGTCGTTGATGGCGGCGGATTTTATTTGCGCCTTCGGATTGAGCCGCAGACTAATACTATTTCCGGCGACGCGCCCGACATTGCGAATCGTCAAAACCGCGCGCACCGCGACAGCGCGCTCACCATTCGGCACAGTCGCCGTCACATCAAAGCGCGTCACTTCATAAACGGCACTGATTTGCGCGCCCACGCTTAAGCACGATGCGCACAAAAAGATAAGCCAGAAGGTCAGCACAAGCGAAAACTTTTTCATAGCTAATCAAGAATGTCCGGGAAAATGAGTTGCGATTTTATCAGCTTAATTACTGCTTGATTATTGCGTGTGGACGAGCTTGTGAATGTCACGCAGCATTTCGAGAAGCGCTTGAAATCTTTCGAGCGGCAAGGCGTTCGGCCCGTCGCACGGCGCGCTTTCCGGGTTGTCATGCACTTCCATAAAAACAGCGTCAACGCCGCAGGCAACACCGGCGCGCGCGAGCGGTTCGATGAATCGGGATTCGCCGCCGGTTGTATCGCCTAAGCCGCCCGGCAATTGCAGCGAATGTGTGACATCGAAAACCACAGGCACGCCGAAGCCGCGCATAATCGGCAAGGAACGCATATCGACAATCAAATTGTTGTAGCCGAAGCTTGCGCCGCGTTCTGTCAGCAAGATTTTTTCGCAATTGGCGGCGCGTGCCTTTTTGACGATGTTGCGCGCGTCGTGCGGCGCGAGAAACTGTCCCTTCTTGACGTTGACGGCGCGCCCTGACCGAGCAGCGGCTTCGATTAAATCCGTCTGGCGCGAAAGAAACGCAGGGATTTGTAAAATGTCCGCAACTTCTGCGACGGGAGCAACCTGCGATACGTCGTGTATGTCGGTGACGACAGGCACGCCGATTTCCTTTTTCACTCGCTGCAAAACCTTCAAGCCTGCGCTCATGCCAAGCCCGCGAAAGCTGTCTGGCGAAGTGCGGTTGGCTTTATCGAAGGATGATTTGAAAACGTAATCGAGGCCGACGGCGCGTGTTCGCTCGAAACATTCGCGCGCCATCATCAAGGCGTGTTCGGCTGATTCGATGACACACGGGCCTGCGATAATTGTCAAACGCCCGTCGCCGAACGTCGCCTTTGTTTCGTCACCGACTTGAAATGAGTGCATCCCTAATTCTTCGCTTGAACGATTCATGTTCAAATTACTTTTTCCCTCTTATCGCTTCCGAATTACGGTCTGCTATTTCGCCGCGCGGCGACGCAAATCCTTCAAACTATTTTCGACCAGCCGACGATTGGAAGCATCCGGCCTTTGCTGCAAATATCTTTCGTATTCCTTGATGGCATCTGCCGGACGCGACGCCTTGTCGTAGAGCAATCCCAGATTGTAATGCGCTTCCGGGAAATCGCCGTTGCGCGCGTCAATCGCCGCACGCAAGGCGGATTCGGCGTTCGTGTAATCCTGCTGAACCGCGAGCGCAGTGCCGAGAGCGTATTGCGCATCGGCGTCCGGCTCGTCGTTTTGCTCAATCGCTTTGCGCAACGCATCCGCCGCTTCCGCGTAGTGTTTTTGTTTGAGCAGGATAATTCCCGTTTGATAGTAGGCATCGGAATACGCGCCGCCGCGCGCGTCAATTGCCGCCCGATATGCTTCGAGAGCATTGCGCGCATCGTTCTGCTGCTGCAACGCGAATCCCAGATTGTATTGCGCCGCCGGATAATTGCCGCCCTTCTGCTCGATGGCGGCGCGAAACTCCGAAGCGGCGGCGGCAAACTGTCCCTTTAGCATTAAGGTCTGTCCGAGACGATTGTGCGCCGATGGAAAATCCTTTTGCAGTTCAATCGCTTGACGAAAATCGTTTGCCGCCGCGTCTTGATTTCTGATGGAAAAATAGTAAGCGCCGCGCTCGTAGAATTCGGCGGCGGTTGTCGGCTCGCCTGTCGGCGGTGAGGTGGACGCGCCTTGTTGAGGCACGTTCACAACGGGCGACAAAGTGCGTCCGAGCGCTTCGCCGTCGTTATCGTTGGCGGAAGTTTGCGAGGACGTTGGAGAGCGCTTTCCTGCCACATAAGCGACAAGGCCGACGATTAACACGAGACCGATGAGACCCGCCGCAAGAAGCGCGAGCGGCTGCTTGAACCATGCTAAAGACGCGCCGTCTTGCTTGAGCGGCACGCGCACGCGCGAGGCGGAATTTCCAGCGGTAGAAGCTGCGGATGACGACGACGCTGAAAATTTATCGACGGCTTTCGCGCCCGGCGAGCCGCCTGTTTGCAGTGCCTTGTCCTGCGCCGTGTCTGCGCCGGGCATAACTTCAGTTGTCGCCGCCGCGCGGTTTTCACGCAGCCGCTCAATATCTATGATGAGCCGTCCCGATGGCGTTTCGGTTCCCGCGCCGCGCAATGTCTCGATGGTCGGCGCGCTGAATCCCGCAGCGTGTTCAAGCCCGAGTTGTTCAGCGACGTTGTAAAGCTCGCGCCGAAATTCTCTTGCGTCGCGCGGCCTTTGCGCGGGATTCTTTTCCAGCGCGTGCAGCACGACTTGTTCGAGCGCGGGCGGAATGGCGGCGACGATTTCACGCGGCGGGCGCGGCATTTCGGAAGATTGCTTGAGGGCGACGGCAAGCGGCGTCGAACCCGTGAAGGGAGTCGTTCCCGCGAGCATTTCGTAAAGAAGCGTGCCGAGACTATACACGTCGGAAGCGGGCGTAAGCGCCGCGCCGTCGCATTGTTCGGGAGACATATAGCGCGGCGTGCCGATCATCACGCCCGCTTCCGTGAGCGTCATGGAACTGCTGCCGTCTGCTTGTTCGAGCGCGACTTTAGCGATGCCGAAATCGAGAACTTTAACGATAGCCGGAGCGTGTTGTCGTTCGACGATAAAAATGTTGCCCGGCTTCAAATCACGGTGAATGATTCCGGCTTCGTGTGCCGCCGCAACTGCCGCCGAAATTTGCAGCATAATGGAGACGGCGCGCGCCGGATCGAGCGGCGCGCTTGTCACAAGCACATCGCGCAGAGAGTGGCCTTCGAGCAACTCCATGACGATGTAAACATAGCCGTCCGGCGTTTCGCCGAAATCCGTGACGGCGACGGCGTTTGTATGCTGAAGGCGTCCGGCGGCGCGCGCTTCACGGCGAAAACGCTCGCGCGCTGCTTCGTCCGTCACAAGGCGCGGGTTCAGCACTTTGATTGCGACAGGACGATCAATCAGCAAATGCGTCGCGCGGTAAACCGTTCCCATCCCGCCTTCGCCGATGCGTTCATCCAACCTGTACTTGTCGTCAAACGCGCGCCCGATTAAAGCATCTGCGGGCATGTTTGAAACGATAGTCGAATCTGCCTTCAGCGGCGTATTGTCTTCGAGACACGTCAGCACGTCGTCCGCATAACTTCTTCCGCATTTCGGGCAATGAAGCATAATAAAACTCGCAGGCAAACTAATCGTTCAAGCAAATCGCCGCGCCGCTTTTTCAGCGGGATACAAGTTTGGCATTTTACTTTTGCATCAATCGCTAATCATCAATTGTTAATCGTCGCCTGCAACTGATGCACGCGCATCGTGCGCGGTTGTTTCGACTTCGCGGCCTTCGGATGTCGCGGTTTCGTGGCGCAAGCGATTTTCATGTGCGGCGCGGACAAACGAAGCGAAAAGCGGATGCGCGCTCAAAGGCTTCGATTTGTATTCTGGATGAAATTGGCAGCCGAGAAACCAAGGGTGAACATCGCGCGCGAGTTCGATTATTTCGACAAATTTTTTATCGGGCGAAACGCCGCTGAAGACGAGTCCGGCCTGTTCCAGAGCCTCACGAAACTCCGGGTTGAATTCGTAACGGTGGCGATGCCGCTCTTTTATTTCCGCAGCATCGGCATAGACTTCCTGCGCCAGCGAACCGGCGGTTAATTCGCACGGCCATGCGCCGAGACGCATCGTGCCGCCGAGTTCTTCGACGCCGACGAGATCGCGCAGTTTGAAAATTACGGGATACGGAGTTTCAGCATCGAACTCCGTCGAATCGGCGTCGCGCAGGCCGCACAAAGATCGCGCGTATTCGATACAAGCCGTTTGCATTCCGAGACAAATTCCGAAGTACGGCGTCTTGGATTTTCTTGCGTAGGCGATGGCTTTAATCATGCCTGCGACGCCGCGCTTGCCGAAGCCGCCCGGCACGAGTATCGCATCGAAGTCGCGCAGGCGGTCTTCGTAATCATCGTTCATCAATTCTTCTGATTCGACCCAACGCACGTTTACCCGCACGTTGTTCGCCACGCCGCCGTGCGTCAAGGCTTCGCGCAGAGATTTGTAGGAATCTTCCAGCTCGACGTATTTGCCGACGATGCCGATGGAAGTTTCGCCCGCGAGCGGTTCGGTGATTGTCGAAACGAGTTCGCGCCATTCAGAGAGGTCTGTGCGCGCGGCGCGGTCTGCGAGATTAAGCGAGTTGATGATTAATTCATCCAAACCTTGTTCGTGAAAAGCGAGCGGCACTTCGTAGATCGTATCGACATCGAGCGCGGTGATAACGGCGGATTCCTTGACGTTGCAAAAGAGCGCAATCTTGCCGCGCAAATCTCTCGGCAGCGCGCGGTCGGAGCGGCATAAGAGAATGTCCGGCGCAATGCCTATTTCGCGCAACTCGCGGACGGAATGCTGTGTCGGTTTGGTTTTGAGTTCACCGGCGGCGGCGATGTAAGGCACAAGCGTGACGTGAACAAAAAGCGCGTTGCCTGTTCCTTCTTCGTTGCCCATTTGACGAATCGCTTCGAGAAACGGCAACGATTCGATGTCGCCGACAGTGCCGCCGATTTCGACAATCACTATGTCCGGCTTGTCTTTGTCGGCGACGGCGCGCACAGCCGATTTAATTTCATTAGTGATGTGCGGAATGACTTGAATCGTTTTGCCGAGGTAATCGCCGCGCCGCTCTTTTTCGATAACGGAAAGATAAATTCTACCTGTCGTCCAGTTATTTGCCTGCGAAAGATTCGCGTGCGTGAAGCGTTCGTAATGGCCTAAGTCTAAGTCTGTTTCCGCGCCGTCGTCCGTCACGAAAACTTCGCCGTGCTGAAACGGCGACATCGTTCCCGGATCGACGTTGATGTAAGGATCGAGCTTGATGAGCGCGACGCGCACCCCCCGCGCTTCCATCAAACAGCCGATAGAAGAAGCGGCGAGACCCTTGCCGAGACTCGAAACCACACCGCCCGTCACGAAAATATATTTAGGCATCCACAATCCTCTGCTCTGCTTAACAGATACTAGATATTATAAGATGCTGGATGTTAGTTCGCACTTTTTACCAGTATCTAACATCTAGCATCCCTTTCTCTAATTTCTTTTTCAACAATGGCGCGCACGCGCTCTAAGTCTTCCGGTGTATCGACGCCGATGGACGGCGCGTTTGCTTCGACGATTTTAATAATGACGCCGTGCGAGAGAGCGCGCAATTGTTCGAGCGCCTCTGTTTGTTCGAGCACGGACAAAGGCCAGTTCGCGTATTCTAACAAAACTTTGCGGCGGTAGACATACAGCCCCGTGTGTTTGCGAAAAAGTTTAAGCAATGAAACGTCATGTTGCAGCGCGGCGGCGAGGCTGCCGTGTTCGCGCACGGCATCGCGCGGGTACGGAATCGGCGCGCGGGAAAAATAGAGCGCGCGTCCCGCTTCGTCCGTCACAACCTTCACCACGTCTGCGCTCAATACATCGACGGCATTCGTGATTGCTTCGCAAGTCGTGACGATCATCGCGCTTTCGTCCTGAATAAGTTCATCGACGGCGCGCTCGATTGTATTCGGTGAAATCAGCGGCTCGTCGCCCTGCACATTGACGATTATCTCTGCGTCTTCCAGCGCAGCGGCAACCTCGGCGAGACGGTCGCTGCCGCTTTTATGGTCTGCGCGCGTCATCACGGCTTCATATCCGGCATTCAGCACGGCAGACAAAACGCGCGCGTCATCGGTGGCGACGATAGCACGCGCAACGTTCCGCGCGACGAGCGTGCGTTCGACGACGTGCAGAATCATCGGACGATTGTCGATTAAAAGAAGCGGTTTGCCGTGCAGCCGCGTCGAAGCATAGCGCGCGGGAATAATGGCAACGACTTTAGCTTTTTTGTAGGTCGGAGAATCCGCTTGAGTCACGGGATAACAAGATAACTTTCACTCTCTTAAGTGTCAAACAATCAACGGCAAGCAATTATCCAGAAGCAAATAGGCGAAGCAGAGCGGCGCGACTCGGGCTTTGCAATGCGTGTGTCGTCGTCGTACAGCCACACAGTTTGACAGCCGTAGTCTCGCGGGCTACCATGTTCGACTCATTAACAATCCTGTTTGTCGGCACTGTTTAGATTGTTGTGAGAAGAATCTTGCTGGCGAGGAATGTTCATGTCAAGCGACGTTGCAGAGAATATCGTAGAGATTATCGGTCACACCCCGCTTCTTCATCTGGCGCGTTTCTGCCAGCCACCGCTCGCAGACATTTACGCTAAACTCGAATATCTCAATCCCGGCGGCTCGATCAAAGACCGCGCGGCGCTTGGCATGATCGTCGATGCGGAACAGCGCGGCACGCTTCGTCCCGGCGCGACCATCATCGAACCGACGGCGGGCAACACCGGCATCGGCCTTGCACTCGTCGGCATCGCGCGCGGCTATCGCGTCATACTGTGCGTGCCTGAAGGCTACTCGCGGGAAAAGATGAAGGTGATGGAAGCGCTCGGCGGCGAGATTCGCTACGTCACAAAAGAAGAAGGCATGAAGGGTGCAATCGCGCTGGCGAAGAAAATGGAAGAAGAAATTCCCGACAGCTTCGTGCCGCAGCAATTCGAGAATCCCGCCAATCCCTGTTATCACGAAGAAACGACGGCGCGCGAAATCATCGAAGCATTGGACGGGCGCATTGACGGCGTCGTTCTCGGCGCAGGCACAGCCGGAACGTTCACGGGTATCGCGCGGGCTGTGAAAAAAATCAATCCGAAAGCGTGGTGCGTGCTTGTCGAACCGGAAGGATCGATCTTCGGGACGGGCGTGCCGACTCCGGGCAAGCACAAAATCGAAGGCATCGGGCAATCGCAATTTGTGCCGTCCACCTTTGACCAAGACGTAGCCGACGAAATCATGCAGGTCACAGAAGAAGAAGCCTTCCGCACGGTGCGCCGCCTCGCCGAAACAGAAGGCGTATTGAGCGGCGGATCATCGGGCGCGGCGGCGGCGGCGGCGCGGCGTCTTGCCGAACGGCTCGGCGCAGGCAAGCGCGTCGTCACGGTTTTCCCGGACGGCGCGGAACGCTACATGAGTCAGGGAATTTTCGACGAGCGAAAGCACGAACAGCAAATCACAAACTAAGGTTTACTAAAGTTTGCCAGTCGCTTTTATATAATTTTTCTTTTTATCATCCATTCGTTTTCATTAAAATTATGGGATTTGCAACAACAGCGATTCATGCGGGGCAAGAGCCTGACCCGACGACGGGCGCGGTGACCGTGCCTATTTATCAAACTTCGACTTATGCGCAAGACGGCTTGGGCAGGCATAAGGGTTACGAATACGCGCGGACACAGAACCCTACGCGCGCGGCGCTCGAAAAAAACATCGCGGCGCTTGAAGGCGCGCGGTTCGGCTTTGCGTTCGCTTCCGGCATGGCGGCGATTGACGCCGTGCTGCGGCTCGTCAAAGCGGGCGACCACGTCATCGTTTCCGATAATACTTATGGTGGCACATTTCGTCTCTTCAGCCGCATTCTCGCCAACTACAATATCGAATTCGATTTCGTCGAGACATCGGACGCATCGAACGTCGAAGCCGCTTTGAAGCCGAACACTAAAATGGTGTTTCTGGAAACGCCGACGAATCCAGTGATGATCGTCACGGACTTGCAGGCCGTTTCCGACATCGCGCACAAAGCGGGCGCGCGCGTCGTTTGCGACAACACTTTTATGTCGCCTTATTTGCAACGCCCGCTTGAATTCGGCGTTGACATCGTTGTTCATTCGACGACGAAATATCTCAACGGGCATTCGGACGGCGTCGGCGGCGTCGCCGTTTTGAACGACGAAAAGGATGCCGAGTGGCTGGGCTTCGTGCAAAACGGAGTCGGCGCGATTCTCTCGCCGTTCGATTCGTGGCTCGTTTTGCGCGGCACGAAAACGCTAGCGCTGCGCATGGAGCAGCATGATCGTTCGGGACGCCTCGTCGCGGCATTTTTAGAAGAGCATCCGAAGGTGCAGAAGCTTTATTATCCCGGCTCGCTCTCGCATCGCCAGCACGATCTTGCTAAACGACAGCAGCGCGGTTTCGGCGGCATGGTGGCCTTCGATGTCGGCTCGCTCGAAGCTGCCCGCACGGTGCTCGAATCTGTTAAGCTATGCACGCTCGCCGAAAGCTTAGGCGGCGTGGAGACATTGATTTCGCATCCCTTGACGATGACGCACGCTTCCGTTTTGCCGGAAACGCGGGCGCGGCTCGGCATCACAGAAGGGCTTGTGCGCATCTCCGTCGGCATCGAAGACACGGACGATATTATCGAAGACTTGGATCAGGCTTTGAGTAAAATATAGCGGGCAAAGTATTCGGCAAAGCGACGCGCGGCGCGTGATTGATTTCTGTTTGCCGCCTTGCTTGTCACTTTTTTATGATAATCGAACTGCACGCAAAATCGGATGTCGGGCGGGTACGACGCGGCAACGAAGATAACTTTTTGTTGCTCGATTTAAGCACCGGCAAGGCTCTGACACACTCCGACGGCGTGGAGACTCCACCTGAATTAAGCCGCTTCGATCTCGGCGATAAAGGACTCGTGCTCGTTGTTTCCGACGGGATGGGCGGCGCGCTGGCTGGCGATGTGGCGAGCAAGATGGCCGTCGAAGGCGTGCGCGAAATGCTCGTCGGCAGCGAGGATGATGCAGATGGGCAGGAACTCTGCTCGACGGAAGATGCGACGCTCGTCGATTGCCTGCGCAACGCGACGGTTTACGCCAATCTAGCCATACACCATCGCAGCCAATCGGATTCGCGCTGCAGCGGCATGGGCGCGACGTTTACGGGCGCGGCAATCAAAAAGGGTGTGCTCGATTTAGTGCAGGTCGGCGATAGCCGCGCGTATATGCTGCGCAGCGATGAAATCAAGCAGGTCACAAAGGATCAATCCCTCGTTCAGCAGCTTGTCGATGTCGGGCAGATTACGGAAGAAGAAGCCGAGACGCACATGTTTCGCAACGTGATTTTGCAAGCTCTCGGCGCGCAGGGCGAACTTGCTCCCGTCACAGGGCGCGCGCATTTGCGCAACAGCGATTACTTGCTTTTGTGCAGCGACGGACTCTCGAACAAATTGAGCGCCGAAGACATGCAGCGCATTGTAAAGGCGAACGCAAACGACCTCGCCGCCGCGTGCGCGGAGATGATCGACGAAGCCAATCGTCGCGGCGGCGAAGACAATATTACCGTCGTCCTTGCGCGCTTTACGGGCGAGGACTTGGAAGCGCCGGATTCAAACGAAATCACCATCGAATCTTCCGCATCAGCACTAGATCAAACTGAAGACGATACATCTGAAACGCTGCGTTGAACTTCGCCAGCAAAGCATTTCAATAAAGTCTCTCGTCTCGACATCGGTTCGACCGGCATTAAATATTTCCATTACCTCTTTGCTTCTCTCGTAAGTCTTACGGTGCGGCTATTATGGAGTTGCTCTCAGGATTCTTATTTGTCGTGCCAACACTTGCAGCTGGCATTGCGCTGATATTGTATGTGCGTTCAGGCTCCAGCCGCGAGGCACACTCTGAGCGCGAGCACAGTTCCACGACACACCAGCAAGCCGTCAAAACTCAACGTCAAATCGAGCGCCGACGCGGTCGGGTCTGGTGGAAAATAGATGAATTGTACGCAGAGTTTGAAGAGAGGTCTGCGACTAAAATGCCTGTCGGTTTGCTGCCGCCATTTGAAGTCTCATCTTCAGCGAACGAGTGTATTGCAGAAGTAACAAGCGGCGAAGCCTATACGCTCGATGATGTGCAAAAGGCATACGAAGCATTCCGGCGACAAAGTTGATAAGGGAGTGCGTAAGGTGCTACAAACTTCTAAATCTGTTTATTGCCGTCGGTCAGTTCTGAAGTGCGCCAGCCGGGTTCGAGGCCGACGCGACGCACGTAGATAGAAGCTCCCTGCATTTTTTCCACCACCACACGATCACCCGCTTCGAGCGGTTCTTCGCCTTCGGACGGGTAGGCCGTCCACGTTGAGCCGTAAACCTTCACCGCGCCTTCATGGAGCGCGCCGCGACTCGATGAAACGACGATGCCGACGCGTCCGGGCAGCGAATCGACTCCCATCTTGAGCGCCTTATTATTTGTTTCGCGCGGCGAAAGATACTTGGCGAAAATGGTGCGCGAGGCGGCGGTGAGCGCGATGGAAACAACGGCGAAGATGAGAAATTGTAAGGGCAGGCTGTCTATCCCGGCGAGGCCGCAAAGCGCCGCCGCCAGCGCGCCGATGCCGAACCACAACAGCACGAAGCCCGTCGTGAAGACCTCCGCGACAATCAGAATAATTCCTAAGATGCTCCACCAAATCCACATCCGTGTAGTTCCTTACTTCAAACACTTAAAACAAAAACACTGCGTAGACTCATTTCAATCGCAACGCTTCAGCCGCGCAGTATATTCTTCATGATGAACCAGACGTTGGCCGGACGCTCCGCTAATCGTCGCATAAAGTACGGATACCAGTGCTTTCCGTATGGCACATAGACGCGCATGTTATAGCCGTCGCGCGCGAGTTGTTCCTGAAGATCGCGGCGCACGCCGTAAAGCATTTGAAACTCGAACGCTTCCTTTTTGATTCCCTCGCGCTGCATGTGCTCGACGGTTGCATCTATCATGCGCGGATCGTGCGTCGCAATGCCGTGATATGTGCCGGACGACAACAGCAGTTTCATCACCTTTATATAATTTTCGTCAACGTCCTTTTTGTCGGGGAATGCGACGCTCGCAGGCTCGTTGTAAGCGCCTTTGCAAATGCGTATGCGCGCGGGGATTTTCAAAAGATTTTCGGCGTCCGCGAAGGTACGGCGCAAATAAGATTGCAGCACGATGCCCACATCATTGACGCCGAACTCTTCGCGCAACTGTTTGAAAACATCAATCGTCTTTTGCGTGACGACTGATCCTTCCATATCCACTCGCACGAAATTGCCGCGCCGCGCGGCGTCTTCGACAATCGCGCGGGCGTTGCGGTAGGCGAGTTCCGTGTCGAGGTCTAAGCCGAACTGCGTCAGCTTAATAGACACGTTCGACTTGATGCTTGTTTCGTCTATGCGCGCCAGCACGCGCAGATATTCGCGCACTTCCTCGCTCGTTTCGGCGGCGTTGGCGACTGATTCATTGAGATGATCGAAGGATGCTGTGCAGCCGAGGGCGTTCAATTGGCGAATCGCGGCGGTTGCTTCTTCGATATTCTCACCGGCGACAAAACGCGTCGTCATCTTTTTGAATAAAGGAAAGCGCGTGGCGAAATCCTTAAGCTGTTCCTGACGTGACAAGTAAAGAAGTGCGTTTCTGGTGACCATAAGTTTTTAATTCGGCGAGTGTCGATTTTCCATCGAAAAGTTAAGTCACGGCGGCGTTGTGCTATGCTTTATGATGATGATCGTAGCGCTTCGAGTATCTTGCAAGCGAACCTTTGACCTGAAGTCAAAGCTTAAGGATTAAATAACACATGCGCTGGAAGCTGATGTTCATCGCTGCGCTTGTTTCAGGCATTGCCGGGACAGGATTAACGCTTGCGCTCATCTGGGCGTTTATCGGCTATGCAAACCCGCTCGGCGCGCGTCTCGCTGTCGCGTTCGATTTCGTCGCATTGAGCGCGCTGTTGATTCCGCTTATCACGACTGTGCTCGCCAGCGTTTTTGTTTACCGCCACACGGCACGCCGCAGAAAATTACAAGCCATCCTCACAGCCGTCATCGCGCTCGTGTTCACTCTCACCTTTTTCATTTTCGGCTCGACCTTTTTTTCGAGGCGAAAGCCTGCGCCGTCTTACCCGACACCGCCACCGCCATCGCGCGCCATTAGTTAAAAACAACAAAGAGCATAAGTGATTCGTTCAATCGCGCGCAAGCAACTCGCTGCAAATGGCTGTTACGTTCCTTCGCTTTGACGAAAGCTCACTCATTTCGGGTTTAGTATGTGGCGCGATAGAACGATGCGTTGAATTTCCGAAGTGCCTTCGTAGATAGTCGTGACGCGCGCATCGCGGTACATGCGCTCCACCGCGTAGTCGCGCGAATAGCCGTTGCCGCCGTGAATCTGCACGGCATCGGCGCATATTTTATTCGCCGCTTCGGAAGCGTAAAGTTTCGCCATCGAAGCAAAGTAGCCTGTTTGTTTGCTGCCTGCGTCCTTCAAGGATGCGGCGCGCAAGGTCAGCAGTCGCGCCGTCTCGGTCTGCGTCGCCATGTCCGCAAGCTTGAATTGAATCGCCTGAAACTCGCTGATCGATTGACCGAACGCCTGTCGCTCCTTCGCATATTTCAAAGACTCTTCGAGCGCGCCCTGCGCGATGCCCGTCGCAAGCGCGGCGATGCCGATGCGCCCGTCGTCCAGACTGTTGAAAGCCACTTTCATGCCGTTGCCTTCGCCGCCTAAAACATTTTCGGCAGGCACGCGCACGTCCGCAAAACTCATCTCGGCGGTCTGCGAAGCGCGCTGTCCCATCTTGTGCTCGATGCCCGAAACAGTTAAGCCCGGCGTATCCGCTTCGACGATAAAAGCCGTCACGCCTTTTTTCCCTGCTTCACGATTCGTCACCGCCATTACAATATAAACTCCTGCTTCGCCGCCGTTCGTGACCCACGATTTTGTGCCGTTGATAACATACGCATCACCGTCGCGTGTGGCGCGCGTGCGCAAACTCGTCGCGTCCGACCCCGCCTGCGGTTCCGACAAACAAAATGCGCCGAGCGTTTCGCCCTTTGCGAGAGGCACAAGATATTTTCGCTTTTGTTCCTCCGTGCCGAAACTCAAAATCGGATAGCAGCACACGGAGTTCGTAACGGCAACGATCACGCACACGGAAGCATCCGCGCGCGCAATCTCTTCGAGGGCGAGGGCGTAAGCGACGGTGTCGAGGCCTGCGCCGCCCCACTCTTCCGGAATAATCATGCCGAGCAATCCGAGTTCGGCTAATCCGTTTAATTGCTCGCGCGGGAATTTTGATTGCTCGTCATATTCATGCGCGCGCGGCGCAATCTCACCCGACACGAATTCGCGCACGGACGCCTGCACCATTCGCTGATCTTCCGATAACTCAAAATCCACTTTGGCACTCCTTATGTCTTTGGATGAACGAAGAAAACTAGCACGGGACGGACGCGCAAACAAGCGAGGGCTTCCGGCATTCGAGGAAGAAGGATTTGTGCGTTCTTTATTTTCAGTGCGTAAGCTTGCCGACGCATTTTGCTTCAACTACAATAAGCGAGTTACGTTCGCAGTAGTTTTTACGTCACTCGATGAAACCTCTTTTAGTTTTAATTCTTGCCGCTTATACAATCGCGGCGGTTCATTCGATTCTCGCGTTCGTCAATAAACGCAATGCCGAGCGCGTGTCGCTTTATGCGCTGGCGGCTGGCTTTGCGATGCACACGGCGGCGCTCATACTCGATTGGGTTCAGGACGGGCATTACCCGCTTTATTCTTTGCGCGAGACGCTTTCGTTTCTCGCATGGACGCTCGCCGCGACTTACGGCTTGATGCTTTACCGCTATCGCACGCTGGTCGCGCTCGGCACTTTCACTTTACCGATCATCGCCGTTTTGACTTTCGCCGCGACTGCCGGGCATGAAGCGAATCTGAATTCTTCTGGAGCAATTGTCGTAGATAACGCAAGCTGGCTTTTTCCAGTCCACACGACGCTGCTTTTATTCGCTTATGCGTCGTTCTTCGTCGTCTTCGCGGCAAGCATTATGTATCTGTGGCAGGAACGCGAACTGAAGCTTAAAACATTTAGCAGCATCTTTCATCGCCTGCCTTCGCTGTCAGCCGTCAATGATATTGCGACGAGCACTGCGGCCATCGGCTGGACGCTCTTAACGCTCGGAATCCTAACGGGAATGCTCTGGTCTTCGTCGCGCGACGGGCATTTATGGCACAACGATCCGAAGGAAATTTTCGCGCTGCTCACATGGCTGCTATATCTTGCGCTGATTCATTATCGTTTGTCCGCGAGCTGGCGCGGGCGCAAAGCCGCATGGCTCGGCGTCGCCGGGTTCGCGCTTGTGCTCTGCACATTCTTCGGCGCGCGTCTCCTCGGCGGCTACCACGTTTTTAACTGAGATTAGTGTTCAGTTGTCAGTAAAGGCTTTTAGCTGGAAACTGACCACTGAAAACTGAAAACTGATTTTCGATGTCCATTTTACTTGTCGGACTCAATCATAAAACCGCGCCAATCGAAGTGCGCGAGCGTCTGGCTTTTTCCGATGAGGCGTGCGGCGCTAATTTGCGCGCGCTCGTTGACGGAGAAGTCGTGCGCGAAGGATTGATTGTTTCCACTTGTAACCGCGTCGAAGTGCTGACCGCGACAAACGATGCGCGAGTGGAACCCGCAGGCATCGACCACATCGCCCGTTTTTTGAGCCGATCAAGACAAATACCGCACAGCGATTTTCATACTCATCTTTACAACTACACGGATGAACAAGCCGTGCGCCATTTATTTCGCGTCGCGTCATCGCTCGATTCGATGGTCGTCGGCGAGCCGCAAGTGCTCGGTCAAGTGCGCCGCGCTTACTCGCAGGCCATCGAAGCCGGAACCGCCGGGCGCATTCTGAGCCGCCTCGTTCATCAAGCGTTTCGCGTCGCCAAGCGCGTGCGCAACGAAACGGGAATCGCCGCCAGCGCCGTTTCCATCAGCTACATGGCCGTCGAACTCGGGCGCAAGATTTTCGGCTCGCTCAAGAACAGCACGGTGCTCCTAATCGGGGCAGGCGAAATGGCCGAACTCTCGGCGCGTCATTTATTGAACGCTGGAGCGACGCGCGTGCTGATTGCCAATCGAACGCTCGCGTCAGCGCAGAAACTCGCGGCGGATTTCGGCGGTCAGGCAATCGACTATGACAACCTCGCGGAGCATCTGGCCGAAGCAGACATCGTGATTTGCTCGACGGCTGCCGCTAATAACGAATACGTCGTGACAAAAGACATGGCGCGCCGGGCTTCGGAGACGCGCCGCAACCGGCCTTCATTTTTCATAGATATTTCCGTGCCGCGCAACGTCGATCCGGCGATCAGCGAAATCGGCAATCTCTTCGTTTTCGATGTAGACGATCTGGAATCCGTCGTCGCCTCGAATGTGCGCGAGCGCGAACGCGAAGCCGAACGCGCCGAATTGATTGTCGAGTCCGAAGTCACGCAGTTTCAGCAGACTTTGCGCGCGCTGGATTTCGGCCCCGAAGTCGGCGCGCTGCGTCGTAAAATGCAATCAATCGCACGCGACGAAATCGCACGCCAGCGCGCGCGGTTAGGCGAGCTTTCTCCCGCACAAGAACAAGCCATCGAAGCGTTGCTGCTATCAACCGTCAACAAAATTTCGCATCCGTTAATGCAACTTATGCGGCGCTCTTACGACGCGGGCGAAGCGGCGGACATGCAGGCGTGGCGCGATATTTTCGGTCTTGACGAATAACTTTTCTTTCCCGATGAACAAACGCACACTCGTTATCGGCTCGCGCGGCTCGAAGCTCGCGCTCTGGCAAGCGGAATGGGTCAAAGCACGACTCGCCGCACGACACGCGCATCTCGAAATCCGCATCGACATTATCAAGACCACCGGCGATGTGTTGAAGAACGCGCCGCTCTCCGTCATCGGCGGGCGCGGCGTCTTCACCAAAGAACTCGAAGAAGCGCTCCGCGACAAACGCATCGATCTCGCCGTTCATTCGCTGAAGGATTTACCGACGCGATTGCCCGACGAACTCAGCATCGCCGCCGTCACCGAACGCGAAGACCCGCGCGATGCGCTTGTCTTGCGCGCGGATTTGCGCTCACAAAATTTCACGCTCCGAACGTTGCCCGAAGGCTCAATCGTCGGGACATCCAGCTTGCGCCGTCTCGCGCAGTTGAATTATGCGCGCCCCGATCTACGCATCAACGAATTGCGCGGCAACGTCGATACACGTCTTAGGAAATTAGACGCGGGCGATTATGACGCGATTATCTTAGCGGCGGCAGGGTTGCGGCGCTTGGATTTTACTGAACGCATCAGCGCCGCGATTGAACCAAAAGAGATGCTGCCCGCCGTCGGTCAGGGCGCGCTCGGCATTGAAACGCGCGCCGACGATGCGTTGACAATCGAACTGCTTGCGACTCTCGATCACGCGCAGACACGCCGCGCCTGCATTGCCGAACGCGCCTTGCTGCGCGAACTAGGCGGCGGCTGCCAAGTTCCCATCGCCGCGCACGCCGTCGTGGTTGAAAATCATTTACAAATCGAAGGGCTTGTCGCGGCCTTGAGCGGCAATCCCTTGCTGCGCGAATCTCTCGCAGACGCAGTGACAAACGACGCGCAGGCAGAACGCGCGGGCGCAGAGTTGGCGAATCGCTTGCTGAATCGCGGCGCGGCATCCCTGCTCGACGGATTAACCATGCAAAGCGTCAATCAAGTATCGTTGTAAATTTCACGCATGATCGACCACGCCGAAACACAAGAAACTCTCACTCCGACAATCAAGTTTGCCAAGCCGCTTGAGAATCGCACGATTGTCGTGACACGGGCGCGCGCGCAGGCAACGGAATTTATCGAAGCTCTCGAAAAGGACGGCGCGCGCGTTATCCTTTGTCCGACCATTGAAGTTATCGAGCCGGAAAGCTACGCGCAACTCGATGAAGCCATCGGGAATTTGCACGGCTATGATTGGCTCATTTTCACGAGCATCAACGGCGCAGACTATTTTTTGCGTCGCCTGAAAACTCTCGGTCAAGATACAAGCTCGCTCGATGAATTGCGCGTGTGCGCGATTGGCGAAGCGACGTTCGGGCGTCTGCGCGAAGCACATGTGCATGTCGATGTCGTGCCGCAGGAATCGAAGGCCGAAGGCGTTTTTGCATCGCTCGAACTTTATATCGGCGGGCGAGATAAATTGGCGGGACTTCGCTTTTTGATTCCGCGCGCCGCCGTCGCACGCGATTATTTGCCGCGCTCGCTCGAAGCCGCAGGCGCGCGCGTTGACATAGCAACGGCCTATCGCACGGTGATGCCGGAAACTTCCGTGCGCGGACGCATCGAAGCATTGCTCGCGGGCGGCGCGATTGATTGCATCTCTTTTACGAGCGCTTCGACAGTCAAAAACTTTGCGCAGCTATTTCACACCACAGACTTGCGCAAACTGCTTGACGGCGTAGACGTTGCCTGCATCGGCGAAATTACTGCCGCCGCTGCCCGCGAGTTCAATCTGCACACAAACATTCAGCCGCGCGAAACGACGACAGAGGCGCTTGCGCAGGCCATCGGCCTGTACTACGCGGCGGCGTGAATATGCAATATCAACTGCGCAAGCACAACGGATTCGGAGAACTCATCGGGCGTAGCGATGCGATGTTGCGTATCTATGCGTTGATCGAACAGATCGCCACGTCATCTGCTTCGGTGCTTATCACAGGCGAGAGCGGCACGGGCAAGGAACTCGTGGCGCGCACGATTCATCTTTTGAGCCAGCGCCGCGACGCTCCGTTTGTTGCAATTAACTGCGCGGCGATTCCCGAGACATTGATGGAGTCGGAACTGTTCGGGCATGAGAAAGGCGCATTTACGGGCGCGTCGGCGCGGCGTCAGGGATGCTTTGAACTTGCGAACAAAGGCACGCTGCTGCTCGACGAAATTGCAGAGATGCCCGCCATTTTGCAAACGAAATTATTGCGCGTGCTCGAAGAAAGACGCGTGCGCAGGGTGGGCGGCGCGCAGGAAATCAAGGTGGACGTGCGCGTGCTCGCGGCGACAAACAAGAATCCGCAGGATGCAATCCGACAAGGCGCATTCCGTGAAGATTTACTTTATCGTTTGAACGTCATCACGCTCGATCTGCCGCCTCTGCGCGAACGCCTTGAGGATATGCCGCTCTTGGCGCAGCACCTCGTCGCGCAGATGTCGGAAAAGCATGATCGTCCGGCGCGCTCGATTAGTCCCGCAGGGCTGGAAGTTTTGCGCTCTCATCATTGGCCGGGCAACGTGCGCGAACTGCGTAACGTGATCGAGCGCGCGGTGATTATTTGTTCGGGCGAGGAAATAGAGCGCCATCACTTTGCGCCTTACCCCGTCGATCAACGCACGCGCGTGCGCTGGAGCGAAGACACCTTGACGTTCCCTGTCGGCACGCCCATCGAAGAAGTCGAGCGGCAAATGATTCTGCGCACGCTGCAAAAAGCAGGCAACAACAAAACGCGCGCCGCCGCCCTGCTGCGTATCAGCTTGAAGACCCTGCACAACAAGCTCAAGCTTTATCGTGAACGCGATTCGCTTCCCGATCCGCTGACAAAGGAATAAGGAAGCAAACTGAAATTGACCATTGATAAAGCACGTCAATTGCTCCGCGATTTCGGCACAATGTTTTGTAATTCATAGAGCGGGCGTTGCGATTCATCTTGCGAACAGGTTAATCTTCCCGGCGCATGTCTTCCCTGCTACTTTTCTTTATCGACGGACTCGGCATCGGCACGCGCGTGCCATTTAATCCATTTTATAATCTGAACGAAGCATCGCCGCTCGCCGTTTTTCAAGACGAAGAACCGCAGTTGCCCTTTGATGGAAAACTTGCGAGGACAAACGCGTGCCTCGGCGTCGCCGGAAGGCCACAGAGCGCATCAGGCCAGACAACAATTTTAACGGGCGTCAATGTGCCTGCGACGCTAGGCTGCACAAGCAAGGATTTCCCAACGAAGCGATGCGCGGCATTCTCCGCGAGCATTCCGTTTTTCTGCAACTAAAGCGCGCCGGAATTACGCCGAACGTTTTTGCCAACGCGTACACGAATCGTTTTTTCGAGCATCGCCCGCGCTGGACTTCCGCGACGACAACCGCCGTCGAAGCTGCCGGAATGAACTTTCGCACAATTGAAGATATGCGAAAAGGGCGCGCGCTTTATCACGATTTCACCAACAAACTTTTGCGCGAAGCGGGCGAACATGAAACGGAGTTGCGCACGCCTGAAGAAGCGGGCGCGATTCTCGCGGGCATTGCCGCGCAGCATCGTTTTACGCTTTACGAATATTTCATCACGGACAAAATCGGACACGCGCAAGACATGATCGCGGCGCGCAAAGTGATTTCCGAATTAGCCGCCTTCACACGCTCGCTGCTCGCGCATACAGACCTTGCGCAGACAACCGTGCTGCTCACCAGCGATCACGGCAACCTCGAAGATTTATCGACGCGCAATCATACGCTCAACCTCGTTCCGACGATTATTTGGGGAGCGCATCGTCATTCCATAGCCGCGCGCATACATAGTCTCGCGGATTTAACGCCCGCCATCGTGGACACTCTGACGCAAAAGGAAGCGGCTGTTTAATGAATGACTCCAACTCCATCGAGCAGAAGGAAATTAAGCAAGCGGTGTCTGGTAGCGCAAAGGATTCTACTAATGCAAATAATTCTGCCAGCGCAATCGTTTCAGGCTCGCCCATGAATCCCGCATCGGATGTTCCGCGTTATTCATATTACGCGCTTGCGGTGTTGTCGCTCGTTAATTTTCTCAACTACATAGACCGTCAAGTGCTGCCAGCAGTCGCGCCGCTCATGCTGCAAGACAAAAAGCTGCATTTGACGCACGCCGAACTCGGTTACATCGAAGCCGCGTTGTTGCTTTCGTTCACCGTTTTAGCGCCGCTTTTCGGGCGTCTCGGCGACAAGTATGCGCGCACTCGTTTGATGGCGAGCGCCGCCGTAATCTGGAGCATCGCCACGGCCTTCACAGGCTTTGTCGATCAACTGCCGTTTCTGCCCGCATCCGTGCAGCTTCACTTTCCGCTATTGCAATTTACTTTAACGATGAGCGGCGCGGTGCTGGCGCTCTGCTTCGTGCGCGCGATTGTCGGCGTCGGCGAGTCATCCTACTCGACCATCACGCCGAGTTTGATTGCGGATTATTTTCCGCCGCAGCGACGCGCGACGGCGCTCGGAGTTTTTCAGGCGGCGATTCCGATGGGCTTCGCTTTGGGCTTTGTAATCGGCGGCGTGCTCGCGCATTTTTTCGGCTGGCGGCAGGCGTTTACCATCGTCGGCATTCCCGGCCTCGTTGCCGCAGTGCTCGTCTGGCGACTGCGTGAACCGAAGCGCGGCGCGACAGACGAAGAAGCGCCAAATGTTGTTGCCGCCTTGCCTCAAGCCAAACAAGAAGAAGCAAATGAAAGTGTCGATAAAACGCTCGATGCGACAACGCAAAGACCTTTGCTTGAGACGGTGTGGCAGATTCTATGCACGCGTGATTTTATTCTTTCGACTGCCGGATATACTGCCCTGACGTTTACGCTCGGCGCGTTTGCGACATGGGCTACGGTCTTGCTCGTTGAAGATAAAGGCATGACGGAAACGAGCGCCGCGATTACGCTCGGCATCGTCGTGCTGCTCGGCGGAGCGACTGGAACATTCGGCGGCGGGTGGCTGTCGGATCGCATCGCGCGCAAAAAACCGAACGCTTATTTTCTCGTCTGCGCCGTCAGCACATTATTGGGCGTTGCGCCGACGCTCTTGGCGATTATCTCGAAGGATGCGCGCGTTTATCTGCCGTCTGTGTTTTTCTCTGTCATGATGCTTTTCGTCAGCAACGCGCCGTTTCATGCGATTCTCGTCAGCAGCGTGCCGACGCTTGTGCGCGCAACTGCTGTGGCGCTTAACATCGTCATCATACATACTTTCGGCGACACTATTTCGCGCGTCGCAGTCGGCGTTTTATCTGATTCACTCAAGGCGGGAAATTTAAGCTGGCTCGCAATGATTGCCCGAACATTCGGCATCGAAGCCACGCGGCAACCGCTCGCCGCCGCATTGCTCATCGCACCGGCGGCGCTGCTCGTTTCCACTTTTTTCTTTTTCTGGGGAGCACGAAGAACGCCTGACAAAACTTTGTAGAGACAGCGGCTTGTCCCTGCCCGAGTGTTCGTTAAATAAAACACGGGCAGTGACAAGCCGCTGTCCCCTACTGTTATTCCGTTCAGCTAAATCCTAAAAATTCCTTATCTCTAAAAACGGCTGCCCGTCTTGCGGCGTTCGTCGCTGTGTGGTTCTGTGTTAGAGGCGGCCTGTTCGAGACATTCGTGCGAGCAAAAGACGGCGGCGGCGGAACGCAGCGTGAGGGCGCGCGACGTGGGAATCCAGATGCCGCAGGTGCTGCAGCGTGACAGCTTACCGGCGGCGGCTTGCGCGCGAGTGGCGGACGGCGCGGCAGCATTGACGTTGATATTGTTGCGCCCGTTGTCGCGCGCGATATTCAGTATGCGTCTGGCAAGCTGAATGTACGGGCGCAGTCGCATGAAAAGAAAAGCGCAGACAAAGGCGACGATGATTAAGAGGATGAATAATTTCAATGTTGCTCCTCGCGCCCGTTGCGGCTCTGCTGTAATTGCGCGCGCAAATCCGGCAACGCGGGATTGTTTGCATTCATGCTTTGCAGTTCGTCCAGACGCTTCAACGCTTCCTCGCGCTGGCCTGTTTTTATCAGCGCGGCGGCAAGATTTTGTAATGCTTGCTGATGGCGCGGATCAATGGCGAGCGCGCGTTGGTATTCGATTATGGCGCGCGGCGGATCGGAAGGCCGCCCTAAAAAGTAGGTTAGCCCCAAATCAGTGCGCGTGTTGGCGTCATTCGATTGAAGCGCAAGAGCTTTTTCGTAGTAAACGCGCGCGTCATTGAAGCCCGACGCTTCCGGGTTTTTCTGCGCGATGTCGAACAGCACATTGCCGAGCGCAATAATCGCTTCGCGGTCTTTCGGGTTGGCGACGACGGCACGCTTGAGAAGCCGCGCGACATCCGGCAAGAAAGCGGCAGAGGCTGTATCCTGCGTGCGTGTCTGGTAAGCGTAGAGCGCGAGTCCCAGATTTTTTTGCAAATAAAGATCAAGGGGGCGCGCATCCGCAGTCTTGATAGCGTCCTGTATTTCATCTTCGGACAGCGCACGGCCATTCGTTTCATCGATAGGCAAGCGAGAAGATGGTGCAAAGGCGTCGCCTGTTTTTTGTGTGGAGGAGCGAGCGTGTTGGAGTTCTGCGCGCAGGCTACCTTGCTGGCGGCTATTGACCGCATTGGCGAAGGCGAACCCGATGACAAAGCCCGCCAAAATGCCTGCGGCGGCGTACAGTAATTTGCTTTTACTCACTGCTCGAAAAGCATCCCCCGAAAGTATTTGATGTCGTGCGAGTGTAGCAAAGTGAGTTGTAAAAGGCGACGCGCGCTGCCGGAATGAAGGCAACGCGCGTGGTCTGTAATTCAAGCTTACGGCGATCAGCGTATCAGCAAAACCGCTCGGCGTTCGGGCGTTAATCGTCGCCGGAAGGCTTATCCGTCGGCGCATAATGTATATCGTGTGTGCGGCGGCGCGGCGCAGGGTCTGTGGCGCGGCGGCGCGGCGTGGTTTCGCGCGTGCGGCGGTCAATGCTTCCTGCCGGAAGACCGCGCCCATGCACTGCCTCTTCCAGAATGCGCGTGATTTCCTGCGAGAGCGTGCGATGCTCTGCGACGGCGCGGCGGCGTAGCGATTCCTTCAAATCGTTCGGCACATACGCGCCTATGAAAACCCCTTTACGGTTTGCCATATTTCGATTTCAAACCCTTTCAGAATCAAAGTTCGATGTAATTTCAAAAATTCCAAAAACTTCGCTGCAAATAAAGTTGCGCGCTTTGCAATGCGGGCAAGTCTGTAAGCCGAATTTTGTTCCCGCGTCTTGCGGCACGGGCGACGATCATTCATCTAGCCCATTTGTCGCCAAATGGATCGAGCGACCTACCCGGAGGTCGTCGCGCGATTTTTTCAAACCGCGCGTCGGGCGGGCAGCCCTGTTTGACGCCTCCCTATTTGGTCTTGCACTGCGAGGAGTTTACCTAGCCGCGACGTGTCGCCACTCGCGCCGGTGCGCTCTTACATTAAGCTTCGTTAATCCGAAGCCGCACCATTTCACCCATCACCTACGAACGATTTTTCATTTTTACAAATGCGATAATCCGCAGGCTGGTCTGTTTTCTGTTGCACTTGTCGTCACTCAACAATTGAACGCCCGAAAACCACTAACGCTTTTAACGTCAATATCTTCAAAGCGCTTTCCCGTTGCGCGCCCAGCTGTTAGCTGGCTCGCTGCCCTATAGTGTTCGGACTTTCCTCTCCCGCGCTTTATTCAAACGCAGCAGCGACCGCCCGACCTACCCGCTTTGCAAAGCACTGTGAAGTTATAGCAAAAATTGTTCAACACGTACAGTACAAAAACAAAGCTAGAGTTAGTGATTTTGGATCGGGTTTAGCCGAAATAACGAAAACCGACGCGCAGATTATTAAGCGTCGCGGCGGAAAGCGAAGAAGCCAGCACGAGCGCCATCAAGCCGTGTGAAAGGCCGAGCGCAAAAAGGTTCGGTGCTTGCTGGTAAACATAACCCCATATTAATCCGCCCGCAAACGTCGCCAACGTAAGCCATGGATTCGGCAAATGAAGCACAGCGAAAACCGCTGCGACAATCAACACGCTCCCGATGCCGCTTTTGCCGCACACTACTTGCGCGCGGCGATTGATGAAGCCCTGCAAAACGTATTGCTGCAAGAGTCCCCAAACAGGTAGCCACAAAGACCAGCGCCACAGCAAAGCTTTATCGAAGTGCAGACTTCCCTTGAGCCAGCCGACGGCGAGAATCAAGCAAGTAGAAAGCAGCATCGGCACGGTCAGCAAGCGGCACGCGCGCCCGAAATTATCGAACCGCCAGCCGATTTCCCTAAGCGTCTCATGCCGCGCTCGATGCGACAAAAATATGAGAGCGAGGGCAAGGCCGAGCGGCAAAAGACCCACACGAACATCCGGCGCAAACGGCATCACGATCCATGCCACAATCAAAAAAGATGAAGCGACGGAAACAATTTCCCAAGCGGCAAGCGCACGATCATTCATCCAGCCGGAAGCCCGCGCGCTGTTCGCTGCACAGTTATCTTCAATGGACGTAACTTCGACGCTCTTCACTTGCCGCCTTCCTTTTCTTCGCGTCATCGAACAGCATTAGCAGTTTTGCTGCTTTCGCCGACAGTAAAGCGCACGGGCTTGCCGATTAACTGCAAAACTCTTCGCGCCCCGCCGCTGCTTTCGCGCACAGCGTAAACCTCTGCAACATGCTCGCCAACATTGAGCGGCGGGATGTCGAATTGAAAATAATGCGAAGCATCAGGCGCATGATTTTGTTCAGACGCAACAAGGCGCTGAACATTTGCGAGGCCGTCTTTAATGAAACGATCATCCACATAAAGCTGTACTTCAACGAAAGCGGACAGCGCGTATGTGTTGATGACCTGACCAACTATGCGGCCTTCGCTTCTCTCGCTCCAGCCGCGCAGTTTCGTATGAAAGGCCGTCACGTAAAATCCTAAGACGAGCGCCGCGACAAACAACGCTTCGAGAATCACTTTGCCGATCAAAAAATTTACAAGGCGCATTCGCTTATTAACCGTAAGGCAATCAAAAACCCGATTTGTAATACGGAAAAGGCGGCGCTAAAGAGTGCCGCCCTTTCCGTATTACTGACGCTCGCAGAAATCGTTACTGCGCCACGTACCCGTTGCCGTTGCTGTCTTTATAGATGAGCGAATGCGACGTGGTGAGATTAGTATTCGCAGACAAGTTCGGGCGCAGTCGAACCGCGATACGCAGCACGCTTGTGTCGCCGGGCGCGAGTTCCGCGACGCGCCATTGAAAGCCGTGCGCGGAACCGGGCGCATCCTGCGGATTCAAACCCGGCTCGGAACCGGCGAACTGCAAAGCATCCGGCAGTGTTTCAGTGACGACGAGATTTTTCGCCAGACCGCTGCCTTCATTGACCAGCACCAAGCGATAATAAATCGCATCGCCCGGCGCGGAAGCTTCCGAGACTTGTTCTGTGCGGACGCGCACGCGCGGCGTCGCAACTGCCAGCACGGTATTGGCTTCGCTTGCGACCCGATTGCTCGTCAGCGAACGCACGACGATGTTATAGGAATATTGCTGTCGATCCGGCGCGCTGGCGGGAATCTGCACGCGCAGCAACAAAGGATATTCTCCGTCCTGCGGCGCAACGCCTGTCGCCTGTGTGATGGCAGGTTCATTGTCCTGATGCTTGCCGTCGCCGTTCGAGTCTGCGTAGATCGTCGCGGGCGGCGCGCCGGGCGCAGATAATTTCAAGTCATACGAATCAATGCTATTGCCGGGATTGCGCACGACAAAAGGGATGTACATGGTATCGCCCGGCGTCGCCGTCAATCCGACGGATACAGAATCGACGCGCGCGCGCGGCACTTTGCCGATGGCGATGCTAGGGCTATCGAAGTTCGAGCCGACGGGCAAAGACTGCGTGCTGACAGTGCCGCGCCCGAGTGAATTAGATGCCGCAAGCGCTTCCGGCATCGCGCGCAAGGTTATGTTTATATCGCGCGACTCATGCGATTTGAGATCGCCGAGCAGCCAGATAGCTGTCCGCGAAGGCGAATCGTAGGCAGTCGGCGCAGGGCTGGCGTTGACGAGTTCAAAGTCCGGATCGAAGACGAAATTCGTGCGCGTCAGTTTGGCGGGAGAACTGCCGGAGTTGCGCACCGTGATCGTTTGCATAAAAGTTTCGCCGGGCTGCACGGACGCCTGCGAAACATTTGAAGCGGCGGCGAGCGCGGCGGCAATGACATTGATCGAGCCGTCCGAGATGCGCGCTATCTGGCTGTTGGACTGCGATGCGGCGCGCACGATAAAGCGTCTTTGCTGGCCGTCGGCGGCGGTGAGCGGCACGCGCAGATTGAGCGTTACTTCCGTCGAAGCACCGCGCGCGAGTTGCGGCGTGACGAGTATCGGAAGCCCCGTGTCCGTCGCCGCGCTCGGGTTGCCGCCCTGCAAGAGGCTGAACGTGGGTTGATATTCGGCGGGCAAATCCGTTTCCAATCTGAATTGGTCTTCCTTGTTGCCCGTGTTCGTGATCGTCAAAGGCAAATGCACGACTTGCCCCGGAGACGCGGCCTCTGTTGCGCGGCGCAGCGCCAGCGCAAGCGCCGGTACTTGCTTGACAATCAAGCTCAGGCCGCCGCTTTGTGGCGGAGCGCCCGGCTCGACGGGAATCGCGGCGGAAGCGGCAGTATTGCTTGCGGCTGTGGTGAGCGTGTTTGCCGTCGGAGAAGCGGCGCGCGGCGAATTATTAACGGCTATTTGATTTCCGGCAACGGGCGCGTTGGATGACGCCGTGCGATTACCGGAATTATTCGCGGCGGCTTGCGTCGGTCTTTGATTGCGAGCCGTGCGCGGCGACTGGCGCGCCATTCTATCGCGGCGTGATACGACATTCGGCGTTGCTGCGGCGGTGCGCGCGGTAGTCGAAGAAGCTGAAGCGTCCGGCACAGTAGCAATCAATTGTGCCTGTTGCTGCTGCGGCGGCGCTGGTTTTGTCGTCGCGGTATTTGTATTTTTCGCGGCAACATTATTACTCGGCGCGTTATTGTTCAGCACGGGCACAGGGATCGGGTTTCGTTGCGCAGTCGTCGCGTTGTTCGTAGGCTGCGCGGCGGGCGGGCGGGCGGCAACGGGCGCTGGCGAAGTCGTGTTCCTTATTTCAGAGTTTTTAGCAATACCCGTAGTTGAAGAGGAGGAAGCAATGCCGCCGTTCAATTGCGAGTTCGGAGTGGCGGCGGGCGTTTTGCCGGAGCGCGCCAGATCACGACGTGCCTTTTGAAGTTCGGTTTCGTAAATGTCCGCAAACGGAGTGTCTCTGATGGTGCGCAGGCGCTGGCCGATTTGCTCTGCTTCCGGCAATCGCCCTAGTTCCATAAAGGAGCGCCCGAGCCAGAGCAGCGTCAAATCGGCGATGCTGCTTTGCGGATAAGCCTTCAGAAAATCCTGCAGCACACCGGCGGCCTGCTCATAACGCCCTTGCGTGTAAAGGCTCTGCGCTTTATTGAATAAAGTTTGCTCGGCTTCGGGCGGCGCGTCTCCATCCTGCTGCTGCCGATTGGCGTTGTTGACGGTAGCGGCGTTAGCGCTCACGAACGGCACGCACGGCGCGAGCAATAACGCTGCCGCGAGGATAATCGCACCGATGAAATTAAGATTATTCAATTCAATCAAGCTCCCGCAAGAAGGTACTTTTGTTGTCATAAAGTGAATCATTTACGAGTGAATTATTTGTGGCTCCCGGCGAATGCAAAATGTCATCCGCCGACAAACGAAAGCGTCCCCTTCAGGACGCGCGGTATCATACCTCTTCGCTTACCGGCGGACAAGATGTTAAGCGCAACGACGAACAAAAATAGAAAGTGGAATCAGCCACGCTTTTTCAGTTGCCTTGCAAAAAAAACTTGTGCTAAATTCTCGCTTGACCCGGATTCTTCAACCAGCCAAAGGCTTGGTCAATTATTCTGCCAACTCAAATTTGAATCGCTGAAGCCAAGCGCTCCGGCTTTTCCTTCAACCATACGGATTTCAAAGGGATCAATGTGGTGCAGTCCCTCGCTGTCATAACACCACCTCTGCCGCAGAGCACCAATAATGCTCTTTCGGTGCGAAGTGTGTTTGAGCCGCGAGAAGGCTTTTACCCTTCAGGATTGCATATCGAACCGAATACATAGGTGTGGCGGCACGGTTCATCAAGGCAGATCAGTTGCGCACTTTTACCTCTTTTGGCATCGGTCTTTGGGAATACACCTTGTTAGCCGAGGACAGGTGCCATGTTTAATGTAGTTGATTAAGGAGTCAGGTGATGAGGATTTGTATGATCGGTAGTGGAAGAGTCGAGCAGTTCGGCTTTCGTGTTTATTTGACTTTGACACTCCTGCTCGGTTTGTGCGGATTTCTGATAACCTTTCAAGCACAAACGAGCGCATCGACCACCCGGAGCAGAGCCAACCGCTTGAAAATCAACCACGATAACGAACGCTCTTTTCTACCAAGCGCAGTTGCCTCCAATGGCAGAATCGCATTCACGAGGCGACGAGATCAAGACAACGCCGACGTTTACACGATGAATGCCGATGGCGGCAATCAAGTGAATCTGACGAATAATGCATCGGGCAATTCCGGCCCGGCGTGGTCGCCCGACGGCACTAAAATAGCCTTTATCAGCACGCGCGGACAATTCTATCGCTCCGGCGAAATTTATGTGATGAACGCTGACGGCAGCAACCTCACGCAACTGACGCATTTTGGCGATGCCACCGATACCAGCATTCTCGGCCCGGCGTGGTCGCCCGACGGTACTAAGCTCGTTTTTATCAACATCTCTTATATCAACTCCGCTGGCAACATACTCTCTCAAGTTATTCTGATGAACGCCGACGGCAGCGGTCAGGAGAAGCTTATTTACATCTTTCGCGGACGCCCTATAACTCATGCTCCGGCGTGGTCGCCCGACGGGACACGCATCGCCTTTGCGTCAAGCGGCATTAATACCAGAGATATTCCCTTCACCGTCGAATCATTCATCTACATCATAAACGCCGATGGCAGCGGCACAACAAAAGTCGCCGATGCCAGCGGCTCGAATGGTAGATACAGTCCTCTGATAAACGGTAGCCCGGCATGGTCGCCCGACGGCACTAAGCTCGCCTTCGTTAATAACAAGGACGGTAATCCAGAGATTTACGTGATGGGCGGTGACGGCAGCAATAAAAGGAGGCTGACAAACAATACGGCTGAAGACGGCTTCCCGACATGGTCGCCCGATGGCAACACAATCGCTTTTACGAGCAACCGTGACGGCGCTCTACAGATTTACGCGATGAACGCTGACGGCAGCAATCAAGCGCGCATTACCAACAACACCGCCGATAGCTTTGATCCTAACTGGCAACATCTCGGAACTACCGGAACGCTGCCGCCTGCAAGCGCAACAATTCAGTTCAGCGCTCCGAGCTATCGTATCCCGGAAAATAATGTCGGCGGAGACACGATCACCGTTACTCGTCTCGGCGATCTCACCAAAGAAGTAAGCGTGGATTACGCGACAGCCGACGGCACGGCGTCACAGCGCTCCAATTACACTACGGTTTCCGGCACGCTCTCGTTTGCCGCCGGAGAAGCCAGTAAAACCATCACCGTTCCCGTCATAGATAATGCCTATGTCGAAGGCGACAAGACCGTGCTGCTTACCTTGACTAACCCGAAGAACGCAGCGCTCGGCGGCGCGGGCGCGGTGGCATTGACGATCACTGACAATGATACTGCGCCGCCATCAAGCAACCCGATTGACGATGCCAAGTTCTTCGTGCGAATGCAGTACCTAGACTTCCTCAACCGCGAGCCGGATCAGGGCGGCTATAACTACTGGGCAGCCCAGATTCTTTATGGATGCACGGCAACCGACCAGAAGTGCATTAACGCTCAACGCGTCGCTGTCTCTGCCGCATTCTTTATCGAGCAGGAGTTTCAGGACACGGGCAGCTTCGTTTATCGCTTCTACAAAGGCAGCGTAGGTCGTCAGCCAAAGTACGCGGAGTTTGTTTCGGACAGAAGCCGTGTCATTGGCGGCGCAAGCCTCGAAACGAGCAAACAGGCATTTGCCGAAGATTGGACACAGCGAACAGAATTTCTACAGAAGTATCCGGCGACACTCGCGCCGAATGAGTTCGTGGATGCCTTGCTTCAGACGTTGAAGCAGACGAGCGGCGTTGACCTGACAGGCCAGCGGCAGACCTATATCGATCAGTTGCAGGCAGCGGGCGGCACGCGCGGGCAGGTCATCAGAAGCGTCGTAGAGAACAAGGCGTTCCAGAATGCAGAATACAATCGCGCCTTTGTGCTGATGCAGTATTTTGGTTATTTGAAGAGAGACCCGGACGAGGGCGGCTACTTGTTCTGGCTGGATGTCTTGAATAATAAAGTGCCGGGTAACTTCAGAAGCATGGTGTGCGCATTCATCACGTCGGCGGAGTATCAGGATAGATTCAGTTCGATCCGCACCAGAAACGATCAGCAGTGCGCTCCGTGAGTTGCGATGAGCCTCAATTGCAAAACATAATGACTTCCGCCTCACTTTCGCCTTTCAGCTTGCTGCCTTCGTTTACCAGTGCCCGCGCCCGACTTCCAAACGGTCGCCGGGTTGCAGATGCGGGTCGGGCGTTTTGCCTTCTTCGATCTGCTTGAGGTTGTATTCGGTGGCCGTCAAGCGCCCGTCCGCGCCCTGTCTGGAGACTTTGGCTTTGCTTCCGGCGAAGCGCGTCGTTCCGCCCGAAGCGAGAATCGCCTGCGTGAGCGTCAGCCCCGCGTGAAAATCCTTTTGTCCCGGCGCGCCGATTTGTCCGCCGATAAAATAGAACTGCGGCGCGAGCGGCGGCGCTCCCATTACTTTAATAAAATCGCCGGGCATCACGAGCGTCGCGGCTTGCGTTTGATCTTGCAACTCAACGGCGGCGATTTGCGTTCCGGCGCGCACGATAGAGACGCGCGCCGCTTCAAGACGCGGCTGCGCTTCAGCCAGCACCACATAAAGCGGAACGGCTTCCCTGCGCAAAATCTTTGTTCCCGGATTTTCAACAAGACCCGTGACGATTACGTTGTGGCTGGCGTAATCGCGTATGCCGATTGTCACTTGCGGCTTGTCGTAAAGCTTGATGCGCGAAGCGAGACGCGCGGCGATTTCTTCCGCCGTCAGGCCGCTCGCCTTCACAGGTTCGCCCGCCAGCGGATAATCAATCGTGCCGTCGGAAAGAACAGTGTAAAGCGTCGATTCACGCGATAAGGTATTGAGCAGGCGTATGTCCAAAGTGTCGCCCGCTGCGACGCGGTAAATGCTGAAAAGCGGCGGCGCGATGTTGTTCGCCACAGCACTCGTCAAGACAGCAGGAGCAGGAGCAGCAGCGGCGTTTGTATTATTGGCGCTTGCGTTCGTTTTAACCGGCGCATCCGCTGCCGAAGCATTGAGTTTGGCTGAACCGGACGGCGCGGGCGTGGGAACGACAGCAGCAGGCTTGGTTATGGCGGCACTTTTTTCAGGGGCATCGCTGGCGCTTTTCTTTGCGGGCTTGTCGTCGGAAGCGACGAGTTTTTCCGATTTGCTTTCAACTGCCGCGCTCTTTTTTTCGCTGTTTCGCGGTGCATTGTTACCGATTGTTTGCGGCGTGGAAGCCGCGCGCGGCTCTTTTATCTGCGCAATGGCAATCGAAGACAATGTGACAAAAGCGAAGATGAAAGCGAAGGCGGCAGAGACCGCGATGGATAAAGCTTTTTTCATGTTGCACTCTTTCTACTTTCTTGAAAATCAAACATGTCGCACGCTCAACAGCCGGGCAAAGGCTTTCATGCGCGTAACGATCACTAACTCAAAAAGAACGACCACGAACGTCGTTGCGGCGTCCGAACTCGAATATCAAGGACAGCAAATTGCGATTAAACGTCAGCAACGGAATGTTCGAGTTGCGCCGCGCAAAATTGTAAGCAAGACGCGCGCGCAGCAAATCGCTGAACTGATAACCCGCATTGAGGCCGAAGCCGTAGAGACTGTCGCGCCGCCGCGTGCCTGCGAAATCGCCGACGAACAATCCGCCGCTCGCCGTCGAATTTTCGACAATCGCAACGGGAAAACTCAATCGTTGATAGTTCGCTTCAAATCCTAGCTGCAACGCTTTTGTCTGGTTTTTCTCAAAACGCGCCGCCGCGCCCGTCGAAACGAGCCGCGCGTTGCCTCCTTCTGGATTAAATGACGAAACCTGCGTTTTTCGCAGAACGGCGAGCTGAAAATTTGTTTTTTCCGACCATTCGCGCCGGTACGCGGCATCGAACACGAGGCCGCTGAAATCGTTGTCTGCCGACGCGTTCGGCGAAACACTGCGTTCAAAGCCCGCGCGAAACGCAAAGCTGCTTGTCCCGGACATCTGTGCGCGCGCGCCGATTATAAAATCTATTTGCCTACGGTCATTCAAGCCGCCGAACTCCGCACGCAAAGGCACGCTCGCGTTCGTGTCTGTGTAGGAGATTTCAGCCAGCGCAGTCGTTCGCTCGGACACATCATGTTCGGCAGAGATAGCAGGGCGAAGCTCCGCGTAATTGACGAAGAGAGGCGCGTTCGCAATGTAGCGGTCACTCCAGCGCACGAAGTTGTAGCCGAGATCGAGCGCCAGACGATTGCGCGCATTGAGCGTGAGTTCCGCGCGCGCGGCGCTGTCGTTACGCGTAAAGGTGTCGCCTTCGATGTAAGTTTCGCCCGCCGGATCATACTCGCGCGCGTCGAGCGCGGAGCGCACAAAATGATCGCGTAGAGCCAAACGCACAGTCGGCGCGAGTTCAAAACGCGAATCGAAATCCAGCGTCTGCCCGTTCGCCCAATTGCCGTTCGTCAGCCGACGCAAGCGCGCTTCATACGCGACGCGCAAAGCGCTTGTTTCGCCCGGCACTTCATACTCTATTCGCGGCGCGAAAGTGAAGATGCCTAAATTGCTGCCGACAATCGAACGATAAAAAAAGTTGCTGTTGTACTCTGCGCCTAATGCAAAAGACGGGCGCAAAAATCCCGCTCCCAACGCGCGTCCGCCGACTCGATCCGTTTCGGCAGCGGTGGTTCCGGGCATCCACGCGTTTACAGTTGCGCCCGGCGCAACGAGCGTCATCGTTATGAAATTGAGCGGTGCTGCTGCGCTCCCTTTGTTTTGCGTCGAAGCAGCGACGGCAGTCGGCACTTGCAAAAACAGAAGCGGAACACGCGATGAAGCAATTGGCTTTAGATGAAAGAACGAAGATGAATCAGGCAGCGTCGCCCAAATTTCCCGCCCGCGAAAGATAAGCGGCGGCGAGGCGTTGGAAGCGCGCGAGGAAGCCAGCGCAACGGGCGCGCCGTGCGAGGCTGAAGCGGTGATAGCAAGCGGCGCATTATTCGTCGCAGGCGCATTGATTGGCGGCAGCGTATCCGTCGTTAAAATCGCTTCCGTTTCCTTCAACCCGACTTCGGCGCGGGATATGAATGACGCAGTCTTAATGTCCTGCCCGGCGGCGGCCTCTGTGCCTTCGCGCAGTTTGTTATGCGTGCGCGGCTGCGATAGACGTGCGGAATCTTGCGCAACGCCGATTACTAAACGATTGAAAAACTTTCGCGGCGCAAGAACGATTCCGTCGTCGTTTCTTGTCACAGCGATTTCGACAAACGGCACGCCGCCGCGCTCGCCTGTCGTCGTGCGAACCGAGCGCGCCAGCGGATCGTTAATCGCATAACCCGAACGCAGCAGCGAACGCGCAGACAACACGCGTATGATCGTTTCAAGCCCCCGTGTTTCCGTCACGACATCGCTTATCGAACCATCGGCAGTTATCTCGATACGAACGCCGTCGCCCTCTGTGCTGACGCTCAAACGCACAAGCTGTACAGCATCGGCGTTGGTCGTTGTCGCACGCGTCGCGCCACCTAGCGACAGCAGCGCGCCGCACAAACAAAGCGTGAACAAGGCGAGCGTACAGGCAAGGTTGCGATGAACGCTTTGCCCGCGCGAGTCTCGCTTGAAATGTGCTAAGGCGCGTTGTCCTTTTTGCATAAATTATTATCCGCCGGTGTTGTTGGAGAGATGATTCGCACAGTTGACTTATTTGTTTAGCCACTTGCGCGGAGAACGTCGAAATTGTAGAAGGGATAGAGAGCGCAGCCGTGAATAGGCCGCATTTAGAGTGTAGCTTTAATCGCGGCTGGCTGGCAAGGTTTCCGGCGGAAAAAGTTCAGGCCAGTGCGCGGCAAATTGCCTTCGCACATAATCTTCGACATCGTCCGCCGTATCACACAGCAAGCATTCTGCAGCAATCCGCTGCGCATCTGCAACGGAGACGGCGGCCAGCGTTCGGCGCACGCGCGGAATAGAAGAAGCCGTCATGCTGAAGTCAACTGCGCCAAGCCCTGCAAGCATCACGCTGTAAACGGGAGTGCCCGCCATTTCGCCGCACACGTTGACGGGAATCGAAGCGCTTTTGGCGGCATCGAGTGTGATCCGTATGCTTTGCAGCACCGCCGGATGAAGCGAGCGAAACCACTCTGCGGCAGCGTCGTTGCCGCGATCCACCGCCAGCGTATATTGCACAAGGTCATTCGTGCCGAGGCTGAAAAAATCGACTTCGCGCGCGAGTTTATCAGCGACGAGCACAGCGGCAGGCACTTCGATCATCGCGCCGATTTCGATTGTTCCGGTATTAATATTTTCGACTGTGAGCTGCGCGCGTTCTTCGTCGATAATGCGGCGGGCGCGTCGCACATCCGAGATGTCCGTAATCATCGGCAGCACGACGCGCAGACGCCCGTGTGCGGCAGCGCGCAGGGCGGCGCGCGCCTGTGTGCGCAGGATTTTTTCGTGCCGCAGGCTGTAACGAATCGCGCGCAAGCCGAGCACGGGATTGCGCTCGACTTCAAGGCTGCCGCCTATTTTGTCGCCGCCGAGATCGAAGAAACGAATCGTCGCGCCGTCTTCGCCCGCCAGCTTCAATACTTCCGCATACGCATCGCACTGTTCGTCTTCCGAAGGCATTTCGCCGCGATGCGATAAAAGAAATTCCGAGCGGTAGAGGCCGACGCCGCGCGCCGCGAATCTTTCGACGCCTTCGTATTCGGCGGGCAGTTCGAGGTTGGCGCGCAGAAACATCTCAACGCCGTCCGTCGTGCGCAGTGGCTGGCGCGATTCCTCGCTCACACTTGAAGATGCGGTTTGCTTCGCGCGTGCGGCAAGCTGCCTGCATTCTTCGATTGTTGCGTTCGTCGGATGAAGCGTGGCTACGCCGCGTATCGCGTCTATGATTATCTTGTCGCCTGTGCGCGCGTGGCGATAAAGATCGCGCAGGCCGACGATGGCTGGCACATTCAAGCCGCGCGCGAGAATCGCCGTGTGCGAAGTCCAGCCGCCCGCATCCGTCGCAATGGCGCGCGTGTAATCGAAATCGAGTTCCGCCATCGCCGACGGCAATAAATCTTCCGCGACAATCACGGCGTCTTCCGTGAGAATGCGATGACCGGAAGGCTCGCCGCTCAAGGCGTCGAGAAGTCTTTGCGCCACGTCTTCGATATCGGAGCCGCGCGCGCGCAAGTATTCGTCTTTGATTTCGGCATACAGCGCGAGCAAGTCGTCAGTCGCAACTTTGACAGCCCATTCCGCATTGCTGCGTTCGCGGCGAATATGGTTTTCGATTTCGTTCTGTAGCTTTTGGTCTTCGAGTATCAACAAATGCGCGTCAAAGATGTGTGCGTGATCCGCGCCGAGTTTTTTTTCAGCGCGCGCTGTGACGGCCTTTAATTGGCGGCGGGCAAGGCGCATGGCGGCGCGCAGGCGGCGAACTTCGCGCTCGATGTTTGCGTCGTCGAGCGTTGCGCGAAAGATTTGCGTAGTGCCAGTGTGAATGCGCAACACGCGCCCGACGGCGATGCCGTCCGAGACGCCTAGGCCGCGCCAAGTCTTTTCGCTGCGTTCACCTCGCGCGCGTTTAGGCACTTTCGGCTTTTACTCCATTTCTCCGAACTTGTTGGCGAAAAGCTGGCACAAGGCATTCAGCGCTTCGGATTCGTCTGCGCCGTCGGCTGTCGCGCGCAGAATCGTGCCGCGCGCGGCCGCCAGCATCAGCACGCTCAAAATGGATTTGGCGTCGGCGGCGGCGCTTTTGTCGGAGCGTTCGAGTTGCAAAGAACAATCGAAGCAACTCGCCGTGCGCACGAGTTGGGCGGCGGCGCGCGCGTGTAGGCCGAGCCGGTTGACGACTTCGATGTTGCGTTCGATCATCAGCTTTTTTTGCGCGGCGCAAGCAGTTCGCCCGCCAGATAAATACCTTCGCGGCCTTCCGTGCGCACGCGTATAGCGATTTCCGCGAGCGATTCATTTTGCGTCTGGCTGGCGAGTTTGATGACCATCGGTAAATTGACTCCGGTGACGACTTCGATTTGTCCATCGTGGAGAAACATCGAAGCGATGTTGGTGGGCGTGCCGCCGAACATATCCGTCATGATAAGCACGCCGCGCTCCTCAGAAACCCGTGCAATGGCACGCTCAATTTCGTTGCGCGCCGCATCCACATCATCATGCCACCCGATGGAGACGGACGTGATATGCGAAACGGGGCCGATTATCATCTCCGCCGCCGCCAGCAGTTCATTCGCCAGATAGCCATGCGTGACAATGACACCCGCGACTTTCCGCGCCGCTTCTTTTTTCTCAACTTCGTTCGTCATGCGTAGATAGTAGCTCGAATGCACAGGAGTGCGCGAGAAAGAACAACAGACTCATCCGCGCTGAACGCAGGCATACAATCTGAATTGCAGAGACAACCATGAAAAGCACGCTATCGAGGCATCGCGCTCGAAGGAATTGTTGGGCTGCGCTTTTCGATAATTATTGCACCTGCGCTTTGATTTTCTTCATGCGTAAGTAAATAAATATGACATAAACCTAATGTGTGACTCTTTTTAAGAATCCATTGAACTGAAACCTCTGTAGAATGGCTGGTGACAAAACCTAGCTTATCCGCAAAGGAGCAGTTCAATGGACAGAGACACTTTTATCATTACTGTGT
>JBPCOJ010000018.1:0-10057 GCA_051000345.1 Pyrinomonadaceae bacterium
GTACCGACGAAAAAATCGCTCGAAGATCATCACAGCACGACGTTTCGCAACTTCGATTTGAACACGCCGGATGCGATGACCGTCAACTCTTATCGCGCCGCCAAAGAAAACGCGAAAGAGAACAACGGGCATTCAGGCAGCGATCCTTTAATCAGCAATGCGAATGCGGATGAACGCTTTCACGGCGCATCGCGTCTTGGCGCGTGGCTCGAAGAATTTCGCGGCATCGTTGCGGACAAAGACGCAGGGCGCGCTGATCGCCTTCCGAATCTTTCGGTGCTCCGCCTCTCGAACGATCATACTGAGGGACTCGCCGCCGGAAAACCGACGCCGCAATTTTTCGTCGCCGACAACGACTATGCTGTAGGCCGTCTCATCGAAGCCGTTTCAAACAGTTCTTACTGGAAAGACACGGCCATCTTCTTCGTTGAAGACGATGCGCAGGACGGCCCCGATCATGTTGACGCGCATCGCTCCGTCGCGCTCGTCATTAGCGCATACAATCGTCCCGGCGCGCTCGTGCATGAATATCACTCGACCGTCAGTTTGATTCGCACGATGGAACTGCTCTTAGGCATTCAACCGATGAATCAACTCGATGCAACCGCCGCGCCGATTGATGTTTTCCAAGACCGCGCGGATTTGCGTCCGTTCACGGCGCAACTGCCGAACGTCGCGCTTGATAATCTGCTTGCTAATCCAGCGCGTGACCGTGAAACCGCGCGCTGGATGCGGCGCACGGCAGAGCAAGATTTCTCGCACCCGGACATGGCTGACGCACGCGCGTTGAATGAAATCATCTGGTATTCCGTGCGCGGCACGAAACAAGTGATGCCGCAGGCCGCGCGTCTGCCCGCCTTCGATGCGATGCCGAAACCATTTTCCGAAGACTATGAAGACAGCAAAGAAAACCTCGCCGCGTCACATCGCAGCAGAATCAATCGGGAAGACGATTGAGCAGTCCGGTTATAGTATTCACTGCTTGAACAGAAAGAGCCTGCTTGGAACATTCAAGCAGGCTCTTATCAAATTGTTTTTAGCTGTGTAAAAAATCGTCGCGTTTATGCTTTGACGAATTTCATGGCGACGCCGTTCATGCAGTAGCGCAGGCCTGTCGGCGGCGGGCCGTCTTTGAAGACGTGTCCCAGATGCGCGTCGCAGCGTGCGCAGGAGATTTCGGTGCGCGGCTCTCCCGGAAGGCTTTTGTCCACGACTTCGTGAACATATTGTTTGGCAAGCGGCTGATAAAAACTAGGCCAGCCCGTGTTGGAATCGAACTTCGCTTTGGAACTAAAAAGCGGCAGCGCGCACGACACGCACTGGAACGTGCCGCTATCATGAACCTCATTGAGCGAACTTGAATACGGCGCTTCCGTTCCCTTTTCGCGCGTCACGTTGTACTGCTCCGGCGTCAGAATCCGTTTCCACTGGGCGTTCGTTTTAATTACTTTTCTAAGCGAAGTTTTAGCTCCTCTGCCATTCGTCGCGCCCGTAAGAGTGGACGCGGCGGCAGCGGCGGCAAGCGATTGCGTGGAAAGCACCGCGACGGCTCCGAGCGTCAGGCCGGATGTTAAAAAGAAGCGCCTGTTCATAATTGATCTCCTCCAACTTGTTTGTAAAATTATGCTGTTTCTTTAGATGCACGACGCGCGCCTTTCTGTTGCATCGCTGCGCAATTTCATCTTCGCAAAAGACCGGGCGTATGACCTGATCGAATTATCGTCGCGCATGAATGATATAATGGGCGCGCTTCCAAACCGTAATTGAAACATCCCGGCGGCTGTTGCGTATTATCCCAGTCAATCAATCCGTCAATCGCGTGGGGCGAATTTAATTTGCGCCACTAATTCAAACCATTTTCCACAGGAGTATGACAATGCGTTTCCTCGGTCTACGCTTTTCCTTGATTCTCGTTTTAGGACTCACGCTCGGCTTCGCAGCCATCGCGCAAAGCGGCGGCGGCAGTGGTCGCGGCTTTAACCTTGCTAATTTAGACACCACTTGCAAGCCCTGTCGGGATTTTTATCAGTACGCCAATGGCGGCTGGCTTGCCAAGAATCCGGTTCCGCCCGCCTTTTCGAGCTGGGGAACAACCAGCCCCCTGCGCGATAAGAATGTGGAAGTGCTGCACGGCATCCTCGAAGACGCAGCCAAAAACACGGGCGCTCCGGCTGGCAGCAACGAACAAAAGATCGGCGCGTTCTATGCAAGCTGTATGAACACCGCCGCCATCGAAGCCGCCGGAGCGAAACCGCTCGCGCCCGGCTTTGCGCTGATTAATAAACTCGACAGCACGCGCGAATTGCCCGCGCTGCTCGCCAATCTGCACACGCACGGCGTCGGCGCGTTTTTCGGTTTCGGCGCAACGCAGGATTACAAAAAGAGCACGGAAGTCATCGCCAGCGTCGGACAGGGCGGACTCGGCTTGCCTGACCGCGATTATTATTTGAAGGACGACGATAAATCGAAGGCAATCCGCGCCGCGTATGTTAAGTATGCCGCGCATTTGTTTGAACTCGCGGGCGACGATGCGGCAAAGGCGGCGAGTGAAGCGCAGACCGCGATGAGCGTCGAAACGCAGTTAGCGCAGATTTCGCGTGACCGCGTTGCTAATCGTGACCCGCTCAAGCGCTACAACAAACGCACGCCCGCCGAATTGCAAACGCTCGCGCCGCATTTCGATTGGAAGGCTTACTACAAGGCGAGGAACACGCCGCAGTTCACCGCCGTCAACGTTACGCAGCCGGAGTTTTTCCAGAGTTTCGATAAGCTCTTAACGACTCTTCCCGTTGCAGACATCAAAACATATCTGCGCTGGCATTTGCTGGACGACATGGCAAGCGCGTTGTCGTCTCCTTTTGAGCAAGCGTCGTTCGATTTTCACGGGCGGACACTTAGCGGCACAAAGGAACAGCTTCCGCGCTGGCGTCGCTGCACGATGGCAGTTGACAGCAACTTGGGCGAAGCGCTCGGCGAAGTTTACGTTAAGCGCGCCTTTACGCCCGAAGCCAAAGCGCGTATGCAAGTCCTCGTTAAGAATCTGATCGCCGCTTTGCGCGAAGACCTCGGCACGCTGTCGTGGATGAGCGACGCGACGCGCGTGCAGGCGATTGCCAAACTAAACGCCTTCGCCACCAAGATCGGCTACCCGGATAAGTGGCGCGATTACTCTACGCTCAACATCACGAACGCATCCTACGTCAATAACCTAGAGCACTCGGCGCAGTTTGCGACGCGTCGGCAACTCAACAAAATCGGCAGGCCGGTTGACCGCTACGAATGGGGCATGACGCCGCCGACCGTCAACGCCTACAACAATTCTTTGATGAATGAAATTGTTTTCCCGGCGGGCATTTTGCAGCCGCCTTACTTTGACCCGAATGCCGATGATGCGATTAACTACGGCGGTATCGGCGCGGTCATCGGCCACGAAATGACGCACGGCTTCGACGATCAGGGACGCAAGTTCGATCTCAACGGAAACCTCACGGATTGGTGGACGGCGACGGACACGGCGAACTATCAACAGCGCGCCGATTGCGTCGAGAAGCAGTTTTCGTCCTTCAAAGTCGAAGACGGCCTCAACCAAAACGGCAAGCTCGTTTTGGGAGAATCCATCGCCGACTTGGGCGGATTAAAAATCGCGTACAAAGCGTTTCAGAAGGCGATGGAAGGCAAGCCGCGCGCGACGATTGACGGCTACACGCCCGAACAAAGATTCTTTCTCGGTTGGGCGCAAGTGTGGGGACGCAATCAAAGGCCGGAAGCGATGCGCCTGCAAGCGCTGACAGACCCGCATCCGCTCTCGCGCTTTCGCGTCAACGGCCCGCTCTCCAACATGCCGGAGTTCGCCGCCGCCTTCAGTTGCGCGCAAACCGATGCGATGGTGCGGCCTGAAACTGAACGCTGTCAGGTGTGGTAATTGTCCTTCGCGTTTCATTCATTCATTCAATAGTGAGCTATGGAAGTATATATCGTCCAGCATGTCCATGAGTTTGAGGATTCCCGTGAGGATTATAAATTCATCGGCGTCTACTCGACACGGCAGAAGGCAGAAGAGGCGGTGAGTCGGCTTCGGACTAAAGACGGATTCCGAAACATCCCAGAAGGGTTCGAGATAGACGAGTATGAGTTGGACGAAGACCATTGGACAGACGGGTACGTTACAGTTGAGTGAAAGAATAATTCTGGCGCGAACGGAATAGCTTATGTGCTAAATTTACTGTCTATCGAGTGGTAAGTTCAGGAAAAAGGAAGCAAGATTATGAGCACCGCGAAAGAAGAAGTTGAAACCTTACTCGACAAACTGCCGGATGATTGCTCGTTGGAGGACATTCAGTACCATCTTTATGTAATCGAAAAGGTGCGGCACGGGTTGGAAATAGCCGACGCTCAAGGAACGTTCACACAAGATGAAGCAGAAAAGCAGTTGAGCAAATGGCTTACCAAGTAGAATGGTCTCCGCGAGCCGTCGAGGATGTCGAAGCCATTGCTCTTTATATTTCTGCGGATTCGACGGCTTATGCTGCGGCAGTCGTAAAGAAAATTCTCGATATGGCACGCAGCCTCTCACGCTTTCCTTTTGCTGGCCGCGTTGTGCCTGAGTTTGCCGATGATAATATCCGGGAGAAATTTGCTTATAGCTATCGGATAATTTATCGCATTCAGGAAGAAACAGTGACAATTGCAGCAGTCGTTCATGGCAAACGGCTTTTAGTATTAGAAATGCAGTCCTAAGTAAAAAGCGTGTATGAAGTGCGGCTTACTTCACACACGCTTTTTGCATTAAGGGCGCGGTGCTTGCGGCGTTTGTTGCTGTTGCTGACCGGGCGCGTTTTCGGATCGGACGGGAACTTCGCGTTCGGGCGCGACTTCGTATTCGGCTTTGGGTACGCCCATTAGCCAGTGATCGAACCAGCCGACGATGTGTTCGAGACGTTCGATGCGATGCCAAGGTTGGCCGGAGCGCGATAGTTCGTGCGACTCGCCGGGAAAGCGAATCATCACCGTCGGTATTTTGCGGAACTTGAGCGCGCGAAACATTTGTTCGCCGCCCGCGCCCGTCGGCGTCCGGTAATCCGCTTCGCCTAAAATCAACATCAGCGGCGTCTTGACGTTCTTGATATATGTAATCGGCGAGCGCGCTTTGTAGTCGTCTGGGTCTTCAAACGGCGGCGCTTTGAACCATGACGGTTGAAACTGCGTGAAGTCGGCTGTGTACCACCAATCCGCCCAGTTTGCGATGTCGCGTTGGGCGACTGCCGCCGCAAAGCGCGTCGTTTGCGTGATCGTCCAATTCGTTAAAAGGCCGCCGCCCGAACCGCCCGTTACGCCGAGTTTGTTCGTGTCTATGTAGCCGCGCTTGATTACTTCATCGACGCCCGCCATCAAGTCTTTGTAATCGTCGCCGGGATAGCGATATTGAATGACGTTGCCGAACTCCTGCCCGTAGCTCGTGCTGCCGCGCGGGTTCGGATACAGCACGACGTAGCCCTTCGCCGCCATCCACTGAAATTCGTGATCGAAGACGTAGCCGTATGCGGAATGCGGGCCGCCGTGAATGTTCAGAATGAGCGGATATTTTTTGTTCGGATCAAAGCCGGGCGGCTTTTGCAGCCAAGCCTGTATGCGCTTGCCGTCGAAACTCGTGTACCAGATTTCTTCGGGTTCCGTGAGATTGAGCTGCCCGAACATCGCGTCGTTCGTGTGCGTCAATTGCTTCGCCTGACTGCCTGCGCGGTCAAGCCGGAAAAGATCACCGACGCGCGTCGGCGTCGAAAGAGCGTAAACGATTTTCGATGCGTCGGATGAAGCGCGAAAGCTCGTCACGGCCTGATTGCCGCGCGTGATGTCTGTTTCTTTGCTGCTTGCTGAATCGAACAAACCTAGATTCGCGGTGCCTTCGCGGGCGAAGACTTCGATAATGCCGCGTCCGTCCGCCGTCCAGATGGGCGCGTTGCCTGAAGATGCGCGCGGCGGCGCGTTGTCTCCGCCGACGCCGGAGCCGACATCGTAATCGAATCCGGCGGTCAAGTTTCTCGGCACAGCATTCGGTGCGACATCCATGATCCACAAATCGGGCTGCGTATATGAATTAACCGGGCGCGCGACTTCAGCGACGAACGCAAGCTGTTTGCCGTTCGGACTCAAAGCGAACGTGCCTGCATCCATGTCAATGGTAGTAAGCTTTGTCTGCTCTCCGCCCGCGCGCGAGATTGCGTAAACATCCGTCTTCGGCAGTTCGTAATACGGCTCGTCAACGTGTGTCGAGACAAAGTAGATTTGCGAATTGTCTTTCGACCACAAAACATTTTCTTCTTCAAAGCGCCCGTCGGTTAATTGCTTGGCGGCAACTTTATCGTCGGCGTTCTGCGGCGCTCCGATAATCCATAGATGCTGCGGGTGCTTGGCATCGAGATAGCCTGCGCCATTGAAGCGATAAACGGCGCGGGTGATGACGCGTACATCCGATTCGCGTTCGGTTTCCGTGACGGGATTCTTCGCCTGTGCTGCGGGAAGCACCGGAGTTTGTTGCGGCGTTGGTTTCGACGTTTGATTTTGCGCGTTCTCTTCGGTGTTCGGGCGCGCGGGTGTTTCGGCTTGGACGGCGCGCTTTAATTGTTCTTCGCTGCGTTGCCGGTTACTTTGTTTCGCAAGGTCTTCGGCGTTCGTCGTGCTAACAAAAGCGATTGATTTGCCGTCGGGCGACCACGCGGGCTGGCTCGCGCCCTTCGGCAAATTCGTAAATTGAAACGAATCGCCGCCGCTCATGGCGAGCATAAATAATTGCGGCTGATCGGGCTTTCCGTCCTTTTCCGCGACGCGCACAAAGGCGATGTATTTTCCGTCGGGCGACCAGCGCGGCGAAGAATCGCGCGTGCCGCTCGTCAATTGATGCGGCTCCGCGTCGCCTGCGCTCATCGCGACAGTCCAGATGGAAGTGTTATAGCCATCCTTCTTTTCGTTGACGCTTACCTTGACAAACGCCACGCGCGAGCCGTCGGGCGACACCTGCGGGTCTGCGACCCATGTAAAATTGAACAAATCTTTTTCGGTAATGCTGCGCTTCTGCGCTGAAGCGAGCGAAGCAGCGGAAGCGAGCAATAGCCCGACAATTAAAAGACGCGTGATAATAAATCGCATGGAAAGTCCTTTCGGGGAAAAGAAGTCTGCCGTGTAGATTGCTGTATTATACACACCGATCAAGAGAGGCCGCGAGAAACGGTTTCAACTGCCCGAACCGCTGCAGCAATTCACGACAAGTCTCGTGGAGAGAACGAACACCAAATTTTTGATGATAAATTATCGCTGCTTACTTTTCTTCCTAACGCTGCAATAATTTATCTGCGTTGCTCACCCTGATACGAGATGCGCCAGATCGTATTCGAGCCGTCGTCCGACACTAATAACGCGCCGTCCTTTGCTACAGTCACGCCGACGGGTCTGCCCCACACATTGCCTTCGGGCGTGACGAAGCCGGTCATAAAATCTTCGTACTCGCCCACAGGCTGCCCGTTTCGCAAAGGCACGCGAATCAATTTGTAGCCCGTGCGTCTGGAGCGATTCCAAGAGCCATGCTCGGAAGCGAAGGCATCGTTGCGATACTCGTTCGGAAACTGCTTGCCTGTGTAGAATGCCATTTCAAGCGAAGCCGAATGTGATTGCAAAAGCACGTCCGGCACAATCACTTTATCGCGTAGTTCAGCGTGTGCGCCTTTATGTCGCGGGTCTTGATTCGCTCCGATATAAAACCAAGGCCAGCCGTAAAAGCCGCCATCACGAACGCGCGTGATGTAGTCCGGCACAAGATCATCGCCTAATCCGTCGCGCTCGTTGACGGACGCCCACAAATCGCCTGTCTGCGGGTGAACGGCGATGCCGACGGCGTTGCGTATGCCTGCCGCGAAAATGCGAAAATTCGTGCCGTCCGGGTTGTACTGCAAAATATCTGCGCGGCGTTCTTCGTTCTCGTTCTGGTTCTCGTAAACATTGGAATGCGAGCCGACGGAGACGAACATTTTTTTGCCGTCGTTGGAAAACGCGATGTCGCGCGTCCAATGCCCGCCGCCGCGAAGAAGCCCGCCGCCCGGAAGATCAGGCACGATGGTTTCCGCTTGCCCGCGCGCGTGTCTGTCGCCGTTGCGATACGGGAAACGCACGACCGCATCCGTGTCGGCGATGTAGACGAATTGCGGATTTTGACCGAGCGGATAAAACGCGATGCCGAAGGGTTTGTTCAAGCCGTCTGCGAAAACTTCATTGGTGTCCGGCTTGCTTGCGCCGTCCTTCGCGCGCAGCACGCGTATGCGCCCTGCGTAGCTTTCGGCAATGAACACATCGCCGTTCGGCGCGGCGCGAATCAATCGCGGCGCGTTTAATCCCGTAACGAACTCTTCGACTTTGAAACCGGCGGGAACCTTCGGCCACGCGTTCGCCGGGCGCGCGACACGATCAGGCCCGTTATCGACCGAAGGCGTGTCGAAGGGTTTCGCCAGATCAGCAATCGTGATGCGGCGTCGCACGCCCGGCGCGTCCGTCCGCCAATCGCCGAGCGCAGCTTTGCCGGTCAGCACGCCGCCTGCTGCTGCCGTTGCTACGGCTGCTGCTGCCGTGTCCCCCCTCTCCGGCAAGCCCGCGCTATTCGACGCATTCGCGCCGTCGTTTTTCACAGAATTTTCCGAACGCACTCGATTCGCCGCGCAACCGAAAAACAGCGCGATGCTCGAAAGAACAATCACGGAAAGGCACAAGCCTCTTGCCGTGCGGATAAACTTGAACGAGTAAACAGCCCGCATAAAACACCTCTTCCTCGAAAACTTTACGCTCAACTTTTATGTTGCTTCTATTTCTTGTTTGAGTTGCAGCGCGTCCGTAAAAAATGTTCGGCGATACCATAGAGTGATGACGGCGCTCGTCATGGCGACTGCCGCCGCCTGCATAAACACGACGACGATTTGATAACGCACGGCGATGAGCGGCGACGAACCGGCGAGAATCTGCCCCGTCATCATGCCCGGCAAAGTAACGATGCCGACGACCATAAGACCATTCACCGTCGGGATAAATGATGCGCGCAAAGCCTGCCGCACAGCCTCTGCGGAAGCCTGCCGGTAATCCGCGCCGAGCGCGAGATAAGCTTCGATTTCCGCGCGGCGGGCGCGCATTTCTCCCTGCAAGCGTTCGGCGGCAATCGCGGCGGCGTTCATCGCGCTGCCGACGATCATACCGAACAGCGGTATCAAATATCGCGGGTCATACCAAGGATGCACGCGCACGACGAGCGCAGTAATGTAAAGAAGCGTAAATCCTGATGCGAGAAGGAGGCCAGCGCCCGTTATCATCAAAAGCTTTCGACTGTTTCTAGACTGGCGATTAACCGCCGCTCTCGTCGCCGCCAGCAGCATCAATATCAAAGCCGCGACTACCAGATACCAGCGATCAAGCGCGAAAACGTAAACGAGGGCGTAGCCGACAAGCACGAGTTGCAGCACTGTGCGCAACGCGCCGACGACGAAATCCTTTGCTAATCCCAGATTCTGCCAGCGCGAAATGCCGACGGCAATCAATATCAGCCCGAAGGCGAGCGCCAGATCAGGCCACGAAACTTCGAGCACCGCGCGATGAACGGCTTCTGAATTTTGAAGAAAGAGGAGCACGCTCTTTTACCTTTACCGAACACACTTTTAATTTCCTGTGTCGAGAAACAAACTGTTTCGCATATTAGGCTGTGCTAGCATTTTGTTTTTCAATTGCCACTAGCTTCAGCTAGTGGTTATGTCGAGCAAAGCAGTCGGCTTTAGCCGAACATCTTCCTTCCAATATTCCTTTTGGCTTTAGCCCACTGTTTCGGCTAAAGCCTTTCTTCTTCTCAAGCTTGTCCACTAGCTGAAGCTAGCGGCAATTTATGAAATGTCAACAGAACCTAATACTCGCGCTCGAAGATGTCTTTTGTCGCGCCCGCTTCGACGATGCGCCCGCGCTCCATCACGATAATCGTGTCGCTGACGCGGCGCGCTTCCGCCAAGCGGTGCGTGACCATCACGACGGTGAGTTTCCT
>JBPCOJ010000050.1:0-9265 GCA_051000345.1 Pyrinomonadaceae bacterium
GCTGGCCTGCCACATAGCAAGTTGAAACGTAATGATAGCGGCGCAAGTTAGGCAGCGTCTCTGCGAAGCTGTTGACACGGCGCGTGCCTTCCAGATTAACGCGCATCGCCGTGTCGCGTTTGACACCTAGATCGTAAACGGCGGCAAGGTGAAACAGCACAGTCGTCTCCGCCCGCGCACGCTCAACTTCCGCGCTTGCGAGTCCTAAATCAGGCTGCGTAATATCACCTTCGACGATGCGAAAATTCTCCGGCGGCGTGTCTGTCTCCGATGAGATGCGCGCCGTTTCTTCGCGCGCGCGCGCGGCAAATGCGGGTTGCACAAGCAACAGAAAACGCGTCCGCGTGCTCGCCAGACGCTTGACGAGCCGCCCGGCGATAAAGCCCGGAAAGCCCGTCAGGAAAATCGTTTCATCGAGAGCCATGTATGTTTAGTCTTTAACGGGCGCGGGCTGATTTTCGTCTTGCTTGATCTTTATCTTGCGGCGGTTTTCATCGACGGCGACGTAAACGACTTCCGCTTCGGTGACTTTAATGCGCGACTCTGTGCCGCCGTGACGCTCTGTTTCGACGACGACGCGGACGGTAATCGAAGTCGTGCCGATGCGCGTGACTTCGGCGTAGAAGCTGACTAGATCGCCGACGAAAACGGGTTGGTGAAAAATAACTTCGCGCATCGCAACGGTCACGACGCGCTCGATTCCCGTGCGGCGATGCGCTTCGACTGCGCCCGCCATGTCTATGTAGCTTAAAATAATGCCGCCGAAAATCGTTCCCTGCGGATTAGTGTCGCGCGGCAAAAGCGTAATGCGAATGGCCGGGTCTGTATAAGAATTCATTTGATGAGTCTAACTAAACTTGTCCTGCGAGTTGTTCGTTCGTCCAATTTGTAATCGCGTGCTTCAGTTCGTCCAGATGGCCTTCAAAAAAGTGTCCGGCGTTTTCGATAACGACAAGCCGCGCGCGCGCTTCGGCGGGAAGCTTGCGGGCGAGAGCGCGCAAGTTTTCGATTGAGCCGAATTCATCTCTGTCGCCATGCACGAAGAGAATCGGCTTGCGGCAGTCTTCGAGAAAAGCGAAGTCGTACATGTTGACGGGCGTGCCGATGCTGATCAATCTTTCGACGCGCGCATCCCGAATGCCTGTTTCGAGTCCGACGCGCGCGCCGAAGGAAAAGCCCGCGAGCGTCATCGCTTTGTTCGGGTAATGCTGCTGTAAATAATCGAGTCCAGCGCGCGCATCGTCCTGTTCGCCGCGCGCGTTGTCGTGCGTGCCTGTGCTTAATCCGACGCCGCGAAAGTTAATGCGAAGTGTCGTTAGCCCGGCATCGTTCAAGGCGGCGGCGGCGCGAAAGACGACCTTGTTGTGCATCGTGCCGCCGTGCAGAGGATGCGGATGCAGCACGAGAGCGACGCCGCGCGATGCTGTTTCGTCGCGCGCTGATGGTTCGTCGCGTGTGCCGTTTGCGCGCGGGTCTTTAATAATCGCTTCGAGGCGACCATGCGGCGCAGGAATAAAAAGATTGCCAGCCGGATACAAAAGCGGATTACGTCCTGACTCGTAAATTAAAATTTCGTTTGAAATGAAAGCCGAGACTAACAGAAACGCTTGCGGCTTGGCTACTTTGAGTGCGTGCGCGTATGCCTTGACGGGCGAGCAAGCAAGAATGTAGCTTTTTCGCAATCGGAAATCTGCGCGTAACTTACTGCGCGCACGCGCTCCGTTGTTTTGTCAAAGAAGGGTAAGTATATGCTGCTGAAATTCACGCGCTCATTTGTGCTGCGCTACGACGTGATGCTGCTGGCGCTCGCCGTCGCGTCGCTTTTTTTATGGCCGCAGTTGCGCGCTAATTTGTTTGCGACCACGTTCGGCTCGGATATGTTCATGCCGCACACGGCCTGTTACTTGCAGATAAGCTCGCTCATTCGCCTGCATTTAATTTCCGATGTGCTGATCGGATGCTCATACGTTTTTATTTCCGGGACGCTCGCGTATCTGGTTTACAGGGCGCGGCGCGACATTCCGTTTCACTGGATATTTCTCGCCTTCGGAATGTTCATCATTGCTTGCGGGATGACGCATTTCATGGAAGTCGTGACACTCTGGAAGCCTACGTTCTGGTTGTCGGGTTACATTAAATTGGTGACGGCGATTGCCTCCGTTGCGACTGCCGCCGTACTGCCGCCGCTTGTGCCGAAGACGCTCGCGCTTGTTCAGTCGGCGAAGCTTTCCGAAGAGCGCCGGATAAAATTGGAGCGTGCAAACGAAGAGTTGGATGCTTTGCGCCGGAGCGAGGGAGAGCGAATGCTGTCGGCGCTGCACGTTAGCGAAGCGCGTTACCGCGTTGTGACGGATGCCGCTTCCGACGCCATTATCAGCATCGACGAAAAAAGCGTTATCCATTTTGCCAATCGCGCCGCCGAAAGGATTTTCGGTTACACGGTCGCGGAATTAACGGGCGAGCGAATAACGATGCTGATGCCGGAGTATTTGCGTCATGCACATGACGTAGGCACCAAGCGTTACCTTGAGTCGGGCGACAAACATCTTGACTGGAAGGGGGTTGAAGTTCCGGGACTTCGCAAAAGCGGCAAAGAATTTCCGCTTGAAATTTCCTTCGGCGAATTCACGAAAGACGGCCAACACTTTTTCACAGGCGTTCTACGCGACGTGACAGAGCGTAAGCGTGCAGAGCGTTATCTGGCGGCGCAGCACGCGGCCACGCGCGTTCTCGCGGAATCCGCGACGCTGCCCGACGCCGCCCCAAAAATTCTTCAAACCGTTTGTGAAAGTCTCGGCTGGGAAATCGGCGCTCTCTGGCTTGTTGACAAACAGGCAGCTTGCTTGCGCTGCGCAGAGTTCTGGCGCGTGCCGTCAATTGCGGCCACAGAGTTTAAGTTGATTACCGAAGAGACCAGCTTTTCGCTCGGCAAGGGATTGCCCGGTCAAGTATGGGAAAGCGCTGAACCGTCATGGATCGCAGACGTTGTAAAGGATGACAATTTTACAAGAACGAAGGCCGCCGTCGTCGAAAATCTGCACGGAGGCTTTGCTTTTCCAATCCTGCGGCGCGGCGAAGTTTTCGGCGTCGTTGAATTCTTCAGCCGCGAGATTCAGCCGCCCGATCAAGAACTGCTCGATACGATGGCGGCAGTCGGCAGCCAGCTCGAACAATTCATCGAGCACCGTCAGGCCGCCTTGAATTTGCAGGCAAGCGAGGAACGCTATCGCACGCTCGCCGATTCGATGCCGCAGATTGTGTGGACGGCCAACCCTGATGGCTGGCTCGATTATTATAACCGGCAGTGGTTCGATTATACGGGGATGGATTTAGAGCAATCGCAAGGGTGGGGCTGGCAGCCCGTGCTGCATCCAGACGATGTGGAAAATTGTTTCCAACATTGGTCGCAGGCTGTTGCGACAGGCGAAAACTACGAAGTCGAATATCGCTTTAAGCGTAACTCGGACGGAGCGTATCGCTGGCATCTCGGACGCGCCAAGCCCGCGCGCGACGGGCAGGGACAAATCGTCAAATGGTATGGAACATGTACGGACATCGAAGAACACAAGCGCACTGAAGAGGCATTGCAGGAAAATCAAGAGCAGATAAGACAACTCAACGCAGAGCTTGAGCAAAGAGTCATTGAGCGGACAATGGAGTTGGCGGCGGCGAACAAGGAATTAGAATCGTTCAGCTATTCTGTGTCGCATGATTTGCGTTCGCCGCTGCGCAGCATAGACGGCTTTAGTCAGGCTTTGCTCGAAGACTACAATGATAAATTGGACGCGCAGGCACAAAACTATCTGCAACGCGTGCGCGCCGCCTCGCAGCGCATGGCGCAATTGATCGACGACATGCTGAACTTATCGCGCGTCTCACGCGGAGAAATGCGCCGCGAAGAAATCGATTTAAGCCAAATGGCGCGCGACATCACGGAGCAGCTTCAGAGAGGACAGCCGGAGCGCGTTGTCGAAGTTAAAATAGCAAATGGAATCAAGGCGCGCGGCGATAATGGTTTGCTGCGAATCGCGCTCGAAAATCTGCTCGGCAATGCGTGGAAGTTTACAAGCAAACAAGCTTCGTCCAAAATAGAGTTCGGCGCGCAGGCGGGCGATGCGGGCGAAGACGTTTTCTTTGTGAGAGACAACGGCGCGGGCTTCGACATGGCCTATGCGGACAAGCTGTTCGGCGCTTTTCAAAGGCTTCACTCAACCGAAGAATTTGAAGGCACGGGCGTCGGCCTCGCCACCGTGCAGCGCATCATACGTCGCCACGGCGGACGCATACGCGCGGAAAGCGAGCCGGGACGCGGCGCAATTTTTTACTTTACGCTGTAACTCAAAAAAATAATTTCAATGGAGTTTCCTCGCCATGACAAAGTGTAAAATCCTGCTCGTCGAAGATAACGCGGACGACGAAATGCTGTGTCTGCGCGCGCTCAAAAAAAATAACATTACCAATGAAATAATCGTCGCGCGTGACGGAGCCGAAGCGCTCGATTATCTTTTCGCGGAAGACGGCGGGACAACTGAGCTGCCGCATCTCGTGCTGCTCGATTTGAAGCTGCCGAAAATCAACGGCCTTCAGGTGCTCGCGCGGCTGCGCGCTCATCCGCGCACAGAGTTATTGCCGGTTGTGATGCTCACGACCTCGATTGAAGAGCATGATCTGGTGGAAAGCTACAAGCTCGGCGTCAACAGCTACATACGCAAGCCCGTAGATTTTTCGGAGTTCACGGAAGTCGTGCGGCAGTTGGGGCTGTATTGGCTGCTCCTGAACCGAAACGCGCCGGGGGGAGGAAGCTGCGCCGATGAATATACCGCTTCGCACTCTATTCGTTGAAGACTCGGAAAACGATGCGGAATTGCTTCTGCGCGAATTGCAGCGCGGCGGTTACGATGTCGCGTTCGAGCGCGTTGACACTGCCGCCGCGATGCGCGCCGCGCTCGCGGAAAAGAATTGGGACATCGTGATTTCGGATTTTTCGATGCCGCAATTCAATGGCCTCGCGGCGCTCGAAGTTCTTCAGCAAAGCACGCTCGATCTACCTTTTATCATTATCTCCGGCAGCATCGGCGAAGCCACCGCCGTCGCCGTGATGAAGGCGGGCGCGCACGATTATCTAATGAAGGATAATCTCGCGCGGCTCGTGCCAGCCGTTCAAAGAGAATTGAACGAAGCCGTTGTGCGCCGTGAGAAAAAACAGGCTGAAGAAGAGCGCGCCGGAATTTTAGCACGCGAACAAAAGGCGCGCGCCGAAGCCGAAGCCGCCGTGTTCGCGCGCGATGAATCGCTGCGCGCATTGCAGGCCAGCGAAACGCGTTATCACACGTTGATCGATGCTATTCCGCAGATGATGTGGACGCTCGCGCCGGACGGCAAAGTTAGTTATCTCAATCAGCGCTGGTTCGAGTTTACGGGACGCGCGCCCGAAGAAAACTTAAAGATGGGCTGGCTCGAAGCCGTTCACCCGGACGATTACGAGCGGCTTGTCGAGACCCGAACGAAGCATATCAAAGCGGGCGAAGGCTACGAAATGGAAGCGCGCTTTCACCGCCGTGACGAAACCTATCGCTGGCATCTGGTGCGGACTTTGCCGCTGCGCAATGAAAGCAGCGGCAACGAAAACAGCGTGCTGCTCTGGCTCGGCACGGCGACGGACATTGACGATCTCAAACGCGCTGAAGAAGCACGCGCCGAATTGCTCGACATAGAACAGCGCGCGCGCACCGAAGCTGAAGAAGCCAACCGCGCGAAGGACGAATTTCTCGCCACGCTCTCGCACGAAATGCGCACGCCTTTGACGCCGATCATGGGTTGGGTGCGTATGCTGCGCAACGGAATGCTCGAAGGCGACGCGGCGGCGCATGGCCTCATGGTGATAGACAAAAACGCGAACTCGCTGCTGCGCCTCATCAATGATCTGCTGGATATGTCTGCCATCCTGAGCGGCAAGATGCGTATCGAGCAATTGCCGATTGATCTCACGGAAGTTTTAATCGAAGCCGTCGAGACAGTCCGCACGCAGGCAGAGCAGCGCGGCATCAGCATCGAAGCCGATCTCTGCGACAACAACAGCGGCGATGCGGCAACGCGACAGGATGAGCCTGTGATGGTGGCGGGCGACCGCACGCGGCTTGTGCAAGTCTTTTGGAATCTGCTGAACAACGCCGTCAAGTTTTCGCCGGAGCAAAGCCGCATCAAAGTCACTTGCCGCCATAGCGACACCGCGCGCGTTGAAATCGAAGACGAAGGTCAGGGCATCGCGCCGGATTTTCTGCCGCATATCTTCGAGCGTTTTCGTCAGGCCGACAGTTCCAACACGAGAGTTTACGGTGGCATGGGCATCGGCCTCGCGCTCGTCAAAAGCTTTGTCGAAGCACACGGCGGCACAGTGTGCGGCACAAGCGAAGGCCACGCGCGCGGATCGAAGTTCACGGTCGAGTTGCCGCTTTTCAAAACAGCGGAGCCGGACGCTTCTTCGACTTCTGCATCTGTGCCTGTGCAAGAAAAGCCGAATATGCCAGCGCGCATTCTCGTCGTAGACGATGCGCCCGATATACTCGACATGTTGCGCGCCACGTTTGAATCGCGCGGTTTTCAAGCAACGCTCTGCCGCTCTGCGCAAGAGGCTTTGCAAATTGCCCGGACAGCGGAATTCGATGTTATAATCTCCGACATCGGATTACCGGAAATTGACGGCTACGAACTGATTAAACAGCTGCGCAGCGTGCCGCATCTGCGAGACACACCGGCGCTGGCGCTCACTGGTTATGCTTCACAGCAAGACCTCGCGCGCGCTTTGTCCGCAGGCTTCAACGCGCACGTCGCCAAGCCCGTCGATCCGTCTTTGCTTCTGGCGCAGATAGAGCACCAACTCCAGTCCACAGACCGCCGGTAACAGTGTGGTCTCTTAATTGCACGGTACTTGTCGCGCTTAAGAACACTTGAGCGTCACGAACAAGGAATTTCATAACAAGCCCGCGCGGAATCAAAAGTGCGGCGGGAAGGGTTTTTAAGATTATGCAGCGAGAAAGCACGACGAAACGCGCAAGCTCCTCTTATCTCCCACCGACGAACAGCATTTACTTTTTCAACGATAAGGGCGAACCGATATCTAACGCAGCGTCCGCAATTCACACGCCGGACATGCAAAAGCGCAAGCGGCGCGCGCTTGTCGTCGATGATGCGCCGGACATCACGGAGATGCTCGCCATGCTGCTGCGTCATGCGGGCTACGATGTCGTTCCGGTTTTCTCCGCGATGGAAGCGCTCGACGCCGCCCGCCTAGAACACTTCGACGTAGTGGTTTCCGACATCGGAATGCCGGAAATGAATGGTTACGAATTGGCGGAGAGCCTGCGTGCTATGCCCGATTACGAATCCGTGCCGCTCATTGCCGTGACAGGCTTTTCGCTGCACGATGACCGCAATCAAGCGCTCAACGCAGGCTTTAATCACTTTCTCGCCAAGCCGATCAACCCGATGACGCTCATCGAACTCGTCGAAGGTTTGTAGAAAACAGAAACCTTCGCTTACTCGCTTCGTCCGCCGTTTCAGGCACAGAGAAATTCAAAATCTCTGTGCCTGTTTCATGTTCAGCTTCGACGCAAACGCTCGTTCGCCCTTTGCTTCGCGCGCAACGCGGCTTCATGTTATGTTGTTGGGTTCAAGTCAGACATTTAAGGATTCGCGCGCCTATCGTTCGAGCGCGCGCGGAAAGCAATCGAATTCGTTATGCAGGATATTGTCGGAGATTCGCCCGCTGTCGAAACAGCCGGAAGCAATTCATCATCGCGCGCTTTTTCCGCTTCGGATAGCTCAACGCGCGTCGTTTATTTCGTCGTCGGGGCAATCGCCGTCGCGCTTGTTTTCTGGCGGCTTCAATTCACGACGCAGGCGATTTGCTGCGGCGATTACGATCCCTACTATCACATACGCTGGAGCCGTCTGCTGTGGGAAGGAATGCGCAGCGGACACTTTCCGCCCGTCTTCAAATGGCTGCCACTGACGACGCTCAATCCGAAGGATTACGACGATCATCATCTGCTCTTTCACATTCTGCAAATTCCTTTTACGTGGTTCGGCAATATTCAACTCGGCGCGAAAATAGCGGCGACCATCTTCGCCACGCTCGCCGTCGTCTCATGTTATTTTCTCATCGTTCGCTTTCGCATACGCTACACGCTGCTCTGGCTCGTCGCGCTTCTCGGCTGCTCCGCGCCATTTCTGTATCGCATGAACATGGGCAAGGCGATGAGCCTTTCTATCGTGTTCGTGTCGGCGGGCGTTTATCTTTTGTTCACACGCAAATACGTCTGGCTTGCACCGCTCGCATTTCTTTATGTATGGACGTACAGCTTGTGGCCGCTGCTTGGCGTTGCGGCGCTTATCTGGGCGGCGGTGATTTTGTGGAGCGAGCGGCGAATCGAATGGCGGCCTGTGCTGTGGGTCACAATCGGCTGCCTCGCAGGTCTCATCATCAATCCATACTTTCCGAGCAACATAAAACTTTTCATAGAGCACATCGTTATCAAAGTTAAGCCCGGCAATTTTTCGACGGATGTCGGCGGCGAGTGGTATCCATATAACAGTTGGGAATTTCTGCAATACTGTTTGCTCGCGGTGGTGGCGATGATCGTCGGCTACATCACCTTCGACGCGTCCGACAAGGAAAACGGCAAGCGCCCGCTTTTCTTTCTCGTCTTTTCGACAGTGCTGATGATTATGGCCGCGCGTTGGCGTCGCTCCGTCGAATACTGGCCGCCGTTCGCCATTCTCTTCGCGGCATTTTCTCTGCAGCCGATTTTAACCGGCGCGCGAAATGCCATCAGTAATAAATTGCCGACGAATGTGCTAGACGATTTACAACCGTTTCTTGATCGCCACGAACAGCCCGACGCAATCGAAAAGGATCCGCGCGAAGCATGGGCGGAAGGCGAAACCACCGTCGTCGGCATCATTTTAAGCGTCGCGCTCTATCTGATTCTGATGCCGTGGGACGCGCATAAAACAGTGCGCGCCATTAGTGCTTTTCTGGTGCTGTCAATCGCGCTCGCGCTTTATTTCAAATATCGCGGCGGGGCGAGAACCGTCGTTGCCGTCATTGCGCTCGGTCTCGGCGTGTTCATGTTTGCGGCAGTCGGTTTGACGGCGCGCGACATCAAGGGCAAAAACGGGCCGGATCCTTTTCGCGGCGGCATGGAACGGATACGCGCCAACGTGCCTCCGAACAAAATGATTTTTACTATCAACCGGGATCTGT
>JBPCOJ010000099.1:0-14276 GCA_051000345.1 Pyrinomonadaceae bacterium
TTAAGATGCGCAGTTTGTTTGGAGAAACGAGATTGAGGGCATTGTGACTGTGAAGCAGATCATCGAAACGAAGAGCGCGCCGCAGGCTATCGGGCCATATTCGCAGGCGGTAAGCGCCAACGGATTCGTGTTTGCTTCCGGGCAAATTCCGATTGATCCGCAAACGGGCGAATTCGTCGCTGGCGGCGTCGCAGAGCAAACAGAGCAAGTCTTGCGCAACTTGACCGCCGTGCTCGAAGCCGCCGGTTCGAGCCTCGATAAAGTTGTTAAGACGACGGTTTTTCTCGCCGACATGACTGACTTCGCTGCGATGAACGAAGTTTACGCACGGCACTTTAAGAGCGAACCGCCAGCGCGTGCGACAGTTGCTGCCGCAGGCTTGCCGCGCGGCGCGCGTGTCGAAATCGAGGCCGTCGCGCTCGTTGCCGGAAAAGAATAACCGCCAGCATCAATAAACTCCGGCGAGTTGAATCGATGCTGACGGCTTTTGTCAGATTTGAAAATGCGAAACTGTGTTAAGCAGCCTTTGCTACTTTTCCAGCCTTGATGCAACTGGTGCAAACCTTCATTCGTTCGGCTCCCCCTTGCGGGCGTTGCACGCGAATCGATTGAAGATTCGGCTCGAAGCGGCGGCGGGTGCGATTGTTCGCATGGGATACGTTATTACCGAATTGCGGCCCTTTGCCGCAGACATCACATCGTTTAGCCATGACCTTTACCTCCGTTTGAGAAAATCGCACGCGCGACTTTTCGATTAATACAGTGTATAGAATATTGCGCTAATCCAAAACGAGAACTTATAGCAGACATTTTTTAACAGCGTCAAGTGCAAGAGCCGCTAAAAGCCGAATCGTTCAGCCTGAAGGAGCATAAAGCCAAAGTGCAGAGAGCCGTGAAACAATCCATTCAATTCCTTTTCGTCGCCGTTATCGCCGCCACATCTTTCACCGCTTGCAACCGCGCGGGCGGCGGTGAAGCGAATGATGCGGGAGCCGTCGCCGCCACCGTCAATAGCAAAAACATTCCGCTGAAGAATGTTGACCGTTTAATCAACATGCAGCTTCAAGGCCAGCAAAACCAGATGTCAGAACTTCAACGCGCGCAGGCGCGGCTGCAAGTGCTCGACGGCCTCGTGCAGGAAGAAGTGCTATTCCAACGCGCGGAGAAGGAAAAATTGCTGCCGACTGAAGACGAAGTTACGCAGTTTATCAACGATCAAAAACAGCAGAGCGGCATGACCGACGAGGATTTCCAGAAGCAACTCAAGGAGCAGAACCAAACCGCAGAAGGTCTGCGCGATGAAGTTCGCCGCAATCTCTCCATCCAAAAATTGCGTGATAAATTCGGCACTAAACTCGCCGTCAAAGATGACGAAGTCACAGCCTTCTACAACGAAAACAAGCAGCAGTTCGTCAACGCGCGCGGGGTCGGCCTTGCCAGCATTGTCGTCGATCCGGCGGATAACGGCGGAACGAATGACGCCAAGAGCGAAGCAGACGCGACTGCCAAAATCAATAACATTTATCAGCGCTTAAAAAGCGGCGCGGATTTTGCCACCGTTGCGCGTGAGCAAAGTGAAGACCCGAACACAGGGCAACGCGGCGGCGATCTAGGCTTCGCCACCGAAGACGCTTTGAAGCAAAGCGGAATGCCGCCTGAATTAATCAATCAATTCTTCGGCGCGATGAAGGTCGGCGACATTACCGCGCCCGTAAAATTTCCGAGCGGGCTTCATTACATTTTTAAGTTGCAGCAGAAACAGTTGCAAAACGAAAACTTGACGCTCGACAGCCCCGGCGTGCGCCAGCAAATTACGCAGGCGCTTCTTAATCAACGCAAGCAAGTTCTCAATCAAGCGTTGCTCGATGTGGCGTTGTACGACGCGAAGATTACGAACAATCTCGCTACGGGAATGCTCAATAACCCGAACAGCATGAGCGGTCTGCGCCCGGCGCAACCCGGCAACGGAGCGCCCGCTTCTTCTGCCAACACGCAGAAACCGAATAACCCCGCGCCGAATTCTGCACCGGCAGCCAGCAATTCGCCGCGCGGCGCAGCCAAGCCGTAATGCGTTTTTAACATTTATAAGGACAGCGTGCGCGGGCGTGAGTGTTTTCCATCGCGCCCGCTTCGCGCGTTTATCCGGCACGGAAATCCGATCTTAAAGTTATGTTGTTTCGTCTCTCAGATGTTTATAAGTCTTACGGCTCGCAGGATATTTTGCGCGGCCTCTCGCTGCAAATTAATCCGGGCGAGCATGTCGGCCTCGTCGGGCGCAACGGCGCGGGCAAGACAACTATCTTTCGCCTCGTCAACGGCGAAGAAACGCCGGACAGCGGCGATGTCGTGCGCGCCAAGAATTTGCGGCTCGGTTTGCTCGCGCAACATGTTCATTTCGAGGCTGGCTCGACTGTTCACGAATCTGCGCTCGCTGCCTTCGGGCATCTTCAGCAAATCGAACACGAAATGCACGAACTCGAGCACCGCATGGCCGAGGCGAGCGATGATCTTGAACAAATTCTCGAACGCTACAGCGAGCTGCAACATCAGTTCGAGCGCGAAGGCGGGTTCGAGTATGCGGCGAAGGCCGAAAGCGTTTTGCAGGGACTCGGCTTCGACCGCGAGGCATGGGGTCTGGAAACCGAAAAGCTTTCCGGCGGCCAGCAAAATCGTCTTGGACTCGTGCGCCTGCTGCTTGCGGAACCGGACGTGCTGCTGCTTGATGAGCCGACGAATCATCTCGACGTGACGGCGGTTGAATGGCTCGAAGAGTTTCTGCAAACCTACGCCGCGTCTTATGTCATCGTCAGCCACGACCGCTATTTTCTCGACCGCGTTTCAAAGCGCATCATCGAATTAGAAAGCGGGCGCGCCGCGAGCTATACGGGCAACTATTCCGCTTTTCTCGTCGAGCGGGAAGTCCGCCGTGAAGCGCAGCAGCGCGCCTACGATAATCAGCAGCAATTAATCGCCAAGACGGAAGATTTCATTCGCCGCAATCTCGCCGGGCAAAAAACAAAGCAAGCCAAATCGCGCCGCACGCTGCTTCAGAAAATGGATCGCATCGAAGCCGTCCGCGCCGATCAATCGAGCGGGGATTTTCGCTTGCGGTCAATCGAACGCGCTGGCACGCAAGTCTTGACTGTTGAGAAAGCAAGCGTCGGTTATCCCGGCGTAACGCTTGCGCGAGATATTACTTTCACTTTGCGGCGCGGCGAAGCGCTCGGCGTCATCGGCCCCAACGGTTCCGGTAAAACAACCTTCATCAAAACAGTGCTCGGCAAGCTTCCGACCCTCGCGGGCGAACTGCGCTGGGGAACGAAAGTGCAAATCGGCTACTACGCGCAGCAGCTCGACGACCTCGATGAACGCAATGAAATCATCATGGAACTGCGTCGCGTCGCGCCCTCGACTGCGACTGCCGGAGAATTGCGCGGCTTTCTCGCCAAGTTTCTTTTCACGGGCGACGATGTTTATAAACATGTGCGCGATTTGTCCGGCGGCGAGAAAGGCCGCCTCGTGCTCGCCAAGCTGATTTATTCGCGCGTCAATGTACTCGTGCTCGACGAGCCGACGAACCATCTGGATATTCCGTCGCGCGAGAGTTTGGAAGAAGCGCTCGATGCCTACGAAGGCACAATTATCACAATCAGCCATGACCGTTATTTCCTTGATCGCATCGCCACGCAAATCCTCGCGCTTCACGGCGACGGCGCGGCGGGCGAACATTACGACGGCGACTACACGCAGTATCACGATTGGAAGGCCGCCGAGCGCAGCGTCAGCCAGCAACAATCAGCGCAGCTTGAGCGGGAAACAAAAAAGAGCACTGCCCAATCAGCGTCTGCGCCGACGTCGCCGCCGAAGCAACAGCCTTCCGCCCAAACAAACAAAGCAGAGGCATCCGGCAAAAAATCGAAAAAGAGCACTGCGCGCGATGCACGAATAATCGAAGCCGAGATTGCCGACGCAGAAAAACGCCTCGCCGCGCTTTCACATGAACTCTCTTCGACTGAAGCGGCGCGCGTGCCAGCGACACTCGCCCGCCTCAATACAGATTACCGCCAGACGGACGAACGCTTGCGCAAGCTTTATAGCGAATGGGAGCGCACCGCCGCGACTGAAACAACGAATGCCTGAAGATGTGTTGCACCGGAATCGCACAGGCGACGAATCAAACGAATGCCGTTGCGCGCGCCATAGGTAAAGCGACTGATTATCAAGCGAACTGTGTTGCTGATAAATTTGTAGGAATAACTCGCAAGGCCGGTTCCCTTGACACGATTAAGAGCGTTTGTTAATTTACCCAATCGCTTTTTTGTATCTTAAAAGCAAATAGTTTTCGAGTTGTAGGCGCGTAGCTCAGGGGTAGAGCACTACCTTGACACGGTAGGGGTCTGGGGTTCAAATCCCCACGCGCCTACCATTTTTATGTCCGGTTATTTTAGCCTTTGGCCTGCCTTGAATTTTAAGTTATCGCTCACTCTTTCAGCTCAGTGCGCCCGCCACTTATTCTGACGCTCAAACGGGATGCTTCTGCGTTCAGCGTCTTGGACGAATTACGTCGCCAGCATTTTCCACCTGAAAGAAACTTTCTTTCTGCTCACGTTACGCTCTTTCACAAACTTCCCGGCGAACACGAACAATCTATTCATCAAACTCTTCAATCGTTTTGCATGATTACTACTACGATGGAAGTCTCTTTTCCATCGCTGCGGTTTCTGGGAAAGGGCGTTGCCGTTGAATTACAGTGTCCTGCGCTGCTGCAACTTCGTCGGCAACTCGCCGTTGAGTGGAAAGCATGGTTGAGCGCCCAAGACAGACAAGGCTATCGTCCTCACGTCACCATTCAGAATAAAGTTTTGCCAGAACAAGCGCGCCGTTTGTACGATCATCTCTGTGATGATTGGCGTATGCTCTCCGCGCATGGCGAAGGATTGTTGCTGTGGCGCTACTTAAGCGGGCATTGGGAATTGGTGCAGGAATTTTCGTTTCGTGCATAGGAAAGCCCTCCTAAGATATTACATCTCGGAAGGGCTGTTCTGTTAGATTCAATGAATGGGCGTAAGGCCGAGCGTCCCGATGAATTATTTCGATGTGTATAGATCGGGCAATTGCTTGCGAAGATTTTCCACTTTCGGCAGATCGTTGTAAACGATGTAAGCATCATCTGGGTGATGTACGGCGTAGTCCTGATGGTGCGCTTCTGCTTTATAGTAGGCGTTGAGCGGGGCAACCTGTGTGACGACGGGACTGGCGAAGGCTTTCGATTTGTTGAGCTGCTCGATATACGCATTGGCGACGCGCTTTTGTTCTTCGTTCGTGTAAAAGATCGCCGAGCGATACTGCGTGCCTGTGTCCGGGCCTTGGCGGTTCAATTCCGTCGGGTCATGCGCGACGGCAAAGAACACTTTGAGAAGCTGTCCGTATGAAACCTGCGACGGATCATAAGTGATTCTGACGGCTTCGGCATGGCCTGTTTCGCCCGTGCTGACTGTCTCGTAATTTGCCGTCTGTGCCGAACCGCCGGAGTAACCGGCAGTCACGTTCGTCACTCCCTTAACATGCTGGAATACGGCTTCGACGCCCCAGAAGCAGCCGCCTGCGAAAACGGCAATCTGCTCACCTTTAGCAGTTGCGCGCGGCGGATTGACGATTGGGTTGGGAATTGTTGCAACAGCGGTATCGGCAGCCGTCGCTGCGCTGCAAGCGAGCGTTGTGCCTAACAGGATGACGGCAAGAATCCGTGTAAGAGAAGATGACATATATAATTTCCTTCCGCAAAATCTAAATTTCATACAGTGAATAGATTCGTTTTCGGCCTTATTCGTTGCCCTGAAGCGGCTGGCAGGCTTATCCGCCCGATTAATTTCATCCAAAAATTATCGCCGCCGTTTTACGAGCGATAATCAGAACTTACATAACTATTACATGCCGGAGCATAAATCTGCCCTACTATGTTCATCGTAGTACGCGTCCGCATCTTCCGAATTAGGCAGGGAACTCCAATGCGCAACGAACCAATCACGACTATTCAAGAAAAAACCGGCATCAACTGGGCGACGTGCGTCACGATGGTGCTCTTTCATATCGGCGCGGTGGCAGCGCTTTTTATGTTCAACTGGCAGGCGTTCGCGTCGTTCCTGCTGCTCTGGTGGGTTTCGGGAAGCCTCGGCGTCGGCATGGGATTTCACCGCTTGCTGACGCATCGCGGCTTCAAAACACCGAAACTCGTCGAATATTTTCTGACTCTATGCGGACTGCTGGCGCTCGAAGCGGGGCCGATTGTGTGGGTCGTAACGCATCGCATACATCACGCGCACACGGATGCGCCGGGCGATCCGCACACGCCGCGCGAAGGCAGTTTCTGGGCGCACATGGGCTGGATTTTGCAAGGCACGGGACAACAATATGACGATGCGACATGCGCGCGTTATGCTCCTGATTTGATGAAGGATTCCGTGCATCGCTGGTTCGAGAAGTATTACTATGTTCCGCTCATCGTGCTCGGCGCGGTGCTGCTGGCAATCGGCGGCTGGCCGATGCTGTTCTGGGGCGTCTTCTTTCGCGTGACATTCAATTTGCATACGACGTGGCTCGTCAATTCCGCGACGCATTTGTGGGGAACGCGCCGCTTCGAGACAAAGGACGATTCGCGTAATAGCTGGTGGGTCGCGCTTCTGACATGGGGCGAAGGCTGGCACAATAATCATCACGCGCATCCGAGAGCCGCCAAGCATGGCCTCGCGTGGTACGAAATAGATATGAATTGGTGGGGCATACGCACGCTTCAATTGCTGGGACTGGCGAAGAACATCAAGCTAATCAACGCCGACGGCCAAGCCAAGGAAACAATTTCGCCCGGAGCGCAAATCAAGACGGCAGCTTGAGTTTCTGCAAAAACATTTCTTCGTTTGACAAATCCGCCCTGCGCCTTTACCTTGCTGATTACGCGCCGCACGCTCTGGCGCGAATGTGAAAATGATTAACCACGCTGACACTACTTATCGCCGCTATTATTATTACGGTTCGCTCTCCGCGCGGAGAAGTGAAGCGGCGATGAACTGTTTGAGTGTGATAATCGTGTAGCACCACACCACATAAGTTTCAACGAACCGGCCACTTTTCTTCCGACGCGGGAAGCGAAGTGGCCGGTTCTTTTTGTGTTCAAATTTGACAGAACAAACCAAGAGGAGAAAGTTGACAATCATGCAAACGCAAAAAGAATTACTGCGCGAAGGCAGTATCAATACCGAATCAACGGCGGGCGATCCATTAAGCGCTTCCGTCAAGAATCAACGCGCGGCTGTGCAACTCGATGCGGATCATCCGGGTTTCCGCGATCAAGCGTACCGCGCGCGCCGTGACCAAATCGCCGCCATCGCTGTGGACTATGAGCCGGGAACGCCCGTGCCTGATGCGCCTTACACGAAGGAGGAAGATGAAGTGTGGCGCGTGATTTGTGAGGCATTAGAGCCGCAGCACGCGCGATATGCCTGCGCCGAATATCTTGAGTGCGTGAAGCGTTTGGATTTGCCGCGCCAGCGCATTCCGCAGATGCGCGAAGTCTCCGCGCGCGTCGAAGCGGTCAGCGGGTTCCGGCTGGAGCCTGTCGCAGGTCTCGTCGAGCCGCGCGTCTTTCTGGAATCGCTGGCAAACGGGGTGTTTCTTTCCACGCAATACATACGGCATCACTCAACGCCGCACTACACGCCGGAGCCGGATGTCGTGCATGAAACAATCGGACATGCCGTGACATTGGCGGACGAGCGCCTTGCGGAACTGAATCGTCTTGTCGGCGAAGTCGTCAAACGCATTTCGACAACCGAAGCGCTGGAGCGGCTGGCGCGAATATACTGGTTCACAATCGAGTTTGGAGTTTTACGCGAAGAAAGCGAGCTTAAAGCTTACGGGACGGGATTAGTTTCATCCGCCGGAGAATTGGATGCGATGCACAAAGCGGAGTTGCGCAAACTCGATCTGGAAGCAGCAGCCCGCCAGCCGTTTGGCACGACAACGTATCAGCCTGTGCTTTTCTGCGCGGATTCATTCGATGCGATGTACTTCTCGCTGAAGGATTACCTCGTTCGTTGGAAATCCGCTTGCTTGTAATTAATATGAATTGCAAAGCGTCATATCTCTGCTCGGCTCTCGGAGGAGTTCGTTATGTCATTTGTCGAAGTGCGTAATTTGCGGTTGGGTTACAGGGAAGAGGGAAGCGGCGCGCCGATTGTCTTTCTTCACGGCGTCGGTTCCGATAAGGCTCTGTGGGACAAGCAGCTCAAATACTTTTCCGAAAAACGGCGCGCCGTCGCGCTTGATTATCCGGGCTACGGCGAATCCGAACACGCGCCGCATGATTTACAGCGCGCGGAGATTGTCGAATACCTATGCGACGCATTAGACGCGCTCGGCATCGAGGCAGCACACTTCGTCGGCTTGTCGATGGGCGGAGTGATGTTGCTTGAAATGTGGCGACAACAGCCGTCGCGCCTGCGCTCAATGGTTCTGGCAGATACCTTCGCCATGCACCCGGATGCTCGATCCATTGTCGAGCGCGCACATCATGCGCTGGCGACTATGACGATGCGCGAGTTCGCCGAACTGCGCGTGCCACTGGTTTTGCGTTCCGATACATCGGAGGCGCTGAAACGCGAAGTCATCGAAAACATGGCGCGCATCGATCCGCAATCTTACAAGTGGGCGGCTGAAGCCGTCTGGACGCCGGATTACCGCGCAGACCTTGCGGGCATAGATATTCCCGCGTTGATTATCGTCGGCGAACACGACAAGCTGACGCCGCTCGCGCTCTCCGAAGAATTGCTGGCGGGCATCGAGTCTGCGAAATTAAAGGTCATTCCAGACGCCGGGCATATCTCGAACATTGATAATCCCGCCGCGTTCAATCGCATCGTCGAAGACTTTATCGATGCTTTAGAAGCAGCCGATTCAGTCCCCGGCGCAGCGCGAGAGAACGCGCGGAATTGACTTCTTCCGGCGCTTTCGTTAAATTCTACAGCTTCAGAAATGATTACGCGCCCTTGTGCTGCGTTCTGAAGTTAGCTCGATATGATGAAAAGCGGCAGCTCAAATCTGCGCGCTTGCCGATTTCAACTTTTTGATGGAAAGCTCCAGAAGACCTTTGTCGCTGAATCGAATGCTTACACGATTCTGAATTAACGTCGAGCCTGCGCACACACGCTGCGCAAGCTTCTGCGGACGAAGGCGCTTCCATCGAATCCGATCTGTAAAGCAAGTTGCCGTCCTTTCAGCGACGGTCAACACATAATTCGGTTGACGCTTTTTCGATACGCGAACGCAGCTTCATGCGAGCTTTATATTTCAGCGCATGATTGTTGCGGCGTGTGGCGCGCTTCTTTCCCGGCCTTCGTTTGCGGCACAATTGAAGCGAAAGATTATTTGCGATGAGCGATATTAATGTTCAATTAAAAGACGGCGCGGCGGCACAGTTTTCGTCTCCTGTGACGGTGGCGGAAGCCTTGAAAAAGCTTGACCGCGATGTTGCCAAGCAAGCGCTCGCGGCCAAAGTCAACGGGCGCGAAGTCGATCTCGCGTACACGCTCGACGCCGCAAACTTGAATGGCGACGATGCCGTCTTGATTGAACCTGTGTTGCCGCAAACGCTCGATGGGCTTGACGTGCTGCGCCACTCGACGGCGCACTTGCTCGCCGCCGCCGTGCTCGATCTTTTTCCGGGAACGAAACTCGGCATTGGCCCCGCTCTGCTCGACGATCCGCGCTACGGTTTCTTTTACGACGTGATTGCCACGCGCACTTTGACTGAAGCCGATTTGCCCGTTATCGAAAAAAAGATGCGCGACATCGCCAAGCGCAATCTTGCCTATCGCCGCGAAGTTATTGCGAAGACGGAAGCACTGCGCGTCTTCGCCGAACGCGACGAGCCTTTGAAGCAGCAGTTAGTCAAAGAAAAAGGCGGCGAGCAAGTCAGCGTTTATTACATAGACGATTCACCGTTTATAGATTTCTGTCTCGGCCCGCACGTTCCGAACACAAACAAGTTGAAGGCCTTCAAATTGCTTTCACTCGCGGGCGCTTACTGGATGGGCGATGCCGCGCAGCAGCAGATGCAGCGCATTTACGGAACGGCCTTCGCCACGCAGGAAGAGTTGGACGCGTGGCTCAAGCAGCGCGAGGAAGCGGAGCGGCGCGATCATAGAAAGCTAGGGCGCGAACTCGATCTTTTCTCGATTCAGGAACAATACGGGCAGGGCTTGATCTTCTGGCATCCGAACGGCGCAATCGTTCGCAAGCAGATGGAAGATTACCTGTACGACGAATTAATCAAGCGCAACTACAAATTCGTTTCGACACCGCACATCGCGCGCCGCGAGTTGTGGCAGATAAGCGGCCACGAACAAAATTACGGTGATTCGATGTTTGCGCCGACGAAACTCGAAGACGCGGAGTTTCGCCTGAAGCCGATGAACTGCCCGTTTCATATCGCCATCTATAAATCACAGCAACGCTCTTACCGCGATTTGCCTTTGCGTTACGCGGAAATGGGTACGGTTTATCGCGCGGAATTGTCCGGCACGCTGCATGGATTGATGCGCGTGCGCGGCTTCACGGTGGACGATGCGCATCTTTTCTGCACGCCGGAAACCGTCCGCGCGGAGTTTAGCGATTGCGTTGACTTCGCGCAGCAAGTTTTTCGCACCTTCGGTTTCGAGAAAATCAAGATCGAGCTTTCCGTCAAAGGCGACGACACAGGCAAGCAATATCTAGGCGCGCCGGAAGATTGGGAAAACGCCGAGCGCGCCCTCGCCGAAGCCTTGAGCGAGCGCGGCATTCCATACGAGCGCATCGAAGGCGAAGCGGCCTTTTACGGCCCGAAGATTGATTTCAAGATCGAGGATGCCATAGGGCGTTTGTGGCAACTCGGCACAGTGCAGTTGGACTTTAATTTGCCGGAGCGATTCGAGCTTGAATACATCGGCGAAGACGGCAAAGCGCATCGCCCCGTGATGGTTCATCGCGCGCTGTTCGGTTCAGTCGAAAGATTCTTCGGCGTCTTGATAGAACATTATGCGGGCGCGTTTCCCGTGTGGCTCGCGCCCGTGCAAGCGATTGTTTTGCCGATCACGGATCGCATCAACGGTTATGCGGAAGAAGTCGCACGCGAGCTTCGCGCGGCAGGCTTGCGCATTGAAACGAACGTGCGTAGCGAAAAAATCGGCGCGAAAATTCGCAACGCGCAGTTATTAAAAATCCCTTTTATGCTGGTGCTCGGTGATCGTGAAATGGAAGAACGTAAGGTCGCCGTGCGCGAACGCAAAGAGGGTGACATCGGCGCGATGACGCTTGACGAATTCAAAGCAACGGCGCGCAATCTCATCGAAACACGCGCTTAAATTAAATCAGGAAGTCTCACATCGGAGGTGCAGTATAGCTACAGGTTTTAGAGGTCGCGGCCAGCGCCCTGACACACGGCGCACGCCGAGCGCGCGCATCAATGATCGAATCCGCGTGCCGGAAGTGCGCGTCGTCAGCGATGACGGCGAGCAACTCGGCGTCATGGAAACGCGCGAGGCGATACGCATTGCGCGTGAGCGCGGCATGGATTTGGTCGAGGTCGCCGCCAACGCCGAGCCGCCCGTTTGCCGCATCACGGACTTCGGCAAGTTTCAGTATGAAGCGAAGAAAAAGGCGAACGAGGCGAAAAAGAAACAGGTCGTCATCACCGTCAAGGAAATCAAGTTTCGTCCCGGCACGGACGATCACGACTACGACTATCGCATGAAGCACGCGCGCGATTGGCTTAATGACGGCGATAAAGTAAAAGCGACGATCTGGTTTCGCGGCAGAGAAATGGCGCACAGGGAACTCGGCTCGCGCATTCTCGCAAAACTCGAGGCAGACCTTCTGGACGTGGGCGAAGTCGAATCGCGCCCGCGCATGGAAGGCAATCAAATGTTTATTATTTTTGCGCCGAAGCGCAGCGGAGGCAGCAGTAGCGGCGGCGGCGGTAACAAGAGCAACGCACCGAAGCCTGAAAGCACGCCAAAGCCTGCCGCACCCGCAGCAAAGCCTGAAGCAAGCGCCGCGAAGCCTGAACCGAGCGTAGCAACGCCTGAAGCGGGCGCAACTGAAACAAGCGGCAATACATAATCTTAGATTAGCGATTGTCGATTTGCGATTGTGAAAAAAGCTGGTTATGGCTTCAGTTCAATCGCAAATCGCAAATTCAACAGAGGAGCAATAATGCCTAAACTTAAAACACATAAAGGCGCGGCCAAGCGGTTTCGCTTGACGGCCACGGGAAAGATCAAGCGCGGTCATTCGCACGCGCGCCATATTCTGACGAAGAAAAGCAGCAAGCGTAAACGTCTGCTCGACATCGATACTCTCGTCTCCGCCGGAGATCAAAAACGCGTCGAAACAATGCTGCCTTACGGACGGGGCTAAGAAGCGTAGATGCCGGATGTTAGATATTAGATGTTGGTTCAAAATCAGTTGCTAGCATCTAATATCCAACATCCAGCCTTTGCTTTCATTTCTATTCATCTTTTTATTATTGGAGGTACTTACTTATGCCCCGCGCAAAACGTGGAAATAAGCGCACCGAGCGGCGCAAGAAAATTCTTAAATTAGCCAAAGGCTATCGCGGCACTAAATCGAAGCTGTATCGTTCAGCGAAGGAATCCGTCGAGCGCGGCTTGAACTTCGCTTACATGGGACGCAAGCTGAAGAAAAGGGATTTTCGCAGTTTGTGGATCGTGCGCATCGGCGCTGCCGCGCGCTTGAACGGCCTGAACTATTCGCAATTTATGCACGGCCTGAAAGTTTCCGGCATCGAACTCGACCGCAAAATTCTCGCGGATTTAGCCGTCAGCCAACCCGAAGCGTTCGCAGACCTCGCCGGACAAGTTATGACGGCTTTACAGAACGAGCCGCCGCAACAGCAGCAACAGGCGGCTGCCTGAAACTGAAAACGTAAAGGACTTTGAGTGATGCCGGAAGGCGCACGAATCGACGATCCAACATCGCGGGCGGAAGCTGCATACAAAGCGTTCGAGCATGAGTTCGAGCGCTTTGCGCGCTTTCGCGTTGCGCTGTCTGCAAATGAATTGCCGCTCGACGATGCGGAAACACATTTGCGCGAATTAGTAGAACTCCGCACGCGCCACACAGGTAAGAAAAGCGAACTTGCGGCGGTGAAGAAATTGATTGGCCGCATCGCGCCTGATGAGCGTGCGACGTTCGGTCAATTAGTTCAGCAACTCGAAATAAAGATTGTCGCGGCAATTGATGAATTTGACGCAGCGCTAAAGGAGTTCGTCGCCGTCGCGCGCATCGAACGCGAACGCATTGATGTGACTTTGCCGGGACGCCGCGCGCGTCGCGGGCATTTGCATCCGATAACTTTGGTGCGCGAACGCATCGAGGACATTTTCGTGTCGCTCGGCTACACGATTGAGGATGACCGCGAAATCGAAACCGATTTTTATAATTTCGACGCGCTCAATATTCCTGAAAATCATCCGGCGCGCGCCTCGCAGGACACCTTCTACACCACGCAAGGCTTCGCGCTTCGTTCGCAGACTTCCACAGTGCAGATTCATGCGATGGAGCGACGCGGCGCGCCTTTGCGAATCATTGCGCCCGGACGCGTTTTCCGACGCGACACGCCAGACCCGACGCACGTTCCTATGTTTCATCAAGTCGAAGGACTCTGCGTGGATCGCGGCATCACGATGGCGCATTTGAAAGGCACGATGGCGGAATTCCTGCGCCGTATGTTCGGCTCCGAAACGCGCACGCGCTTTCGCCCGTCCTACTTTCCGTTCACGGAGCCGAGCGCGGAATTCGATTTCAGTTGCTTCAAATGCGGCGGCACGGGTTGCCGCATTTGCAAAGGCTCCGGCTGGATCGAACTCGGCGGCAGTGGCATGGTGCATCCGAACGTTTTGCGCGCCGTCGGAGTCAACCCTGATGAATTTTCCGGCTTTGCCTTCGGCCTCGGCATAGACCGCATGGCCGCGCTGCTTTACGAGCTTGACGACATTCGTTTGTTGTTTGAAAACGACATGCGCTTCCTCGAACAATTTGCCTGACAGTAAACAGTAGACCTCTTTCATAAGTAATCAATGACCCAGTTCATAGTTGTACAATCCGGCTATCAGATTGAATCGCAATCCGTAACGACGCCGACGGTTGCGATACCGCTCCGAAACAATCCGAAAGATTTTCACATGCCGTATCACGTTCTCCACCACGATTCTTTCACGCGACAA
>JBPCOJ010000117.1:0-7810 GCA_051000345.1 Pyrinomonadaceae bacterium
AACTATTATTGCACGACTACTAACCACATAATATATCAGAATTTGTGTATTATACGTCTATGCAATCACCAAAGCTACTGGATCGTGCGCGCGAGGTTGCACGATTCAAGCATCTTAGTTTGCGCACTGAGACGACGTATATCAATTGCATCAGGCATTTCATCTTATATCATGGCAAGCGTCACCCTATGGATATGGGTGCGGAAGACATAAGGCAGTTTCTTTCATATCTTGCGGTTGAGAAGCACGTTGCGGCTTCGACGCAGAATGTCGCGTTGAGCGCGCTGCTCTTTCTGTATCGGGACGTGCTCGATATGGAATTGCCGCGTATCGAGGGCGTCGAGCGTGCCAGACTTCCGGCGCGCTTGCCTGTCGTTTTCTCGCGCGCGGAAGTTCAACGCGTGATGGCGCATTTGACCGGCATGAATCGTTTGATGGCGAGCCTATTGTATGGCGCAGGGCTGCGTTTGATGGATTGCCTGCGGCTGCGTGTTAAAGACGTTGACTTCGCTTCAAACCAGTTGACGATTCGTGAAGGAAAGGGCGCGAAGGATCGCGTGACGATGCTGCCGCAATCTTTGAAGGCAGACTTGCAGCGCCACCTTGCCAAAATAAAACTTGCGCACGAAGATGATGTGCGCGACGGTTTCGGTGAAGTCTATCTGCCTTACGCGCTGGAGCGTAAATACACGGGCGCGGCGCGGGCGTGGGGATGGCAATATGTGTTCCCGTCAATTAAGCGCTCCGTCGATCCGCGCTCCGGCAAAGTGCGCCGTCATCATTTGTCGGAGACGGTCTTGCAGCGCGCCGTGAAAAAGGCGATCAGAGACGCGGGGATAGACAAGGCGGGAAGTTGCCACACGTTTCGCCACAGCTTTGCCACTCATTTGCTCGAAGACGGCTATGACATACGCACGATTCAACTTTTGTTAGGCCACGCCGATGTCAGAACCACAATGATTTATACGCATGTCGCCTCTAAAAACTTTTGCGGCGTCACCAGCCCGCTCGATAGACAAGTATGATGTTCGCGCTTCGCTAGTGATGGCAGTAGATATTCGTATGTCTGATTGAGATATGCTGCGGAAGGTTTTCGTGTGCTGTGCGGCAGTGGTAAAGTTAGGCGTTTTGTGCGCGGACAAATCCGGCGCTACGGACATGAAAAGGCCTTTCGCGCGGATGTTATGAAGAAAAGTAAAGGCCGCGAATATTGTGTAATCGTCGAAGGCGCATATTTTTCCGAGTCGGAAGCCGAACATGCTTTGCGCGATCCTTTTATAGAAGATTGGGTGGAAAAGACAGGCCGCTTTCGCATACACAACCTCAGTGAGATAGAGGTAACGCAGGGCGTTGCGCTCGGCTCGCTGGGCGTTGTGATGCTCGAAGAAGAAGTGTTCGAGATCGCCAGCGCAGACCCGGAGCATCCATTGACCGAGCACAAGGCGCGCGCGGTGGCGAAGGCGCTCGAGCGTTACGATATGTTTGAAGAAATCAGAGTCGAAGCGCGCGACGAACATTTCGACATCGATGCTGTTTGACGAAATTGCGCGGCACGCGTTCATCGAATTGACGAAACGGCGCGCGGCAATGTTGATTAACGAATTTGCAGGAAAGAATTGACCTACGCTATCGAGCAAACAATGTCCGTGGCGGGCGCGGCGCTTGTCCTCGTCGCGTATGCGGCGCAGCATTTCGGACGTTTGTCAGCAAAGGGCGCGGCGTATTTAACGCTTAATTTCGTCGGCGGAATTTTTTTGTGCTGGGTTGCCGTCAACACAAGACAGTCGGGCTTTATACTGATGGAAGGCGCATGGGTTTTAATCAGCCTGAGCGGTTTGTGGCGGCTCCGGCGAAACGGGAAGGCAAAAGTTTGATGAGCGCTGCGGAAGAAATCTCACAGACGTTTCTCAATGAGCGCGTGCGCATCGTCGTTGGCGACATTACGCGGCAGAACGTTGACGCTGTCGTGAACGCGGCGAACTCCACTTTGCTCGGCGGCGGCGGGCGATGCGCTCGAAGAAGTGCGGCTCGTCTTTTTCGGTGTCGGCGATGCGAAAAGTTTTTTGAAGAATCACAGTTTCGATTAAGCGAAGGAATCATAAGGGTGCATAGCTAATGGTTGGAGCAGTCAAAGAAATTACTCCGCAGCCAGCAGAAGTAAAGCGCAGATTGCCTTTGCCTTTGCGCGCGTTGGACGATTTGTCTTGGAATTACTGGTGGAGTTGGGCGGCGGACGGCGTCGCTGTGTTTCGTGACCTAGACCCGGAAATGTGGGAGCAGTGCGAGCACAGCCCGCGTCGCTTGCTGCGCGAGACTTCGGAAGTGCGTTTGACGCAGATGGCGAGCGATCCGGGCTACAACCGCAGAGTACAGAAGCTTGCCGAAAAGTTCGATCTATATAAACACAGCGCTCCTGCGCTCGAAGAACATGGCATTACGAAGGAGCATCCCGTTGCCTATTTTTGCGCGGAGTACGGCGTGCATAATTCGTTGCCGCTTTATTCGGGCGGGCTTGGAATGCTGGCGGGCGATCATCTGAAGTCTGCGAGCGATTTGGGTTTGCCGCTCGTTGCCATCGGCTTGCTTTACCGGTTCGGTTATTTCCGGCAGCGCTTGGCGTTTGACGGCTGGCAACAGGAACATTACGGCGAAAGCGATCCGGCGCAGCTTGCGACACACGAAGCCCTCGATGAACGAGGCGCGCCGATCATGGTCGACGTGCTGATGCGCGAAAGAACGGTGCGCGCAAAAGTCTGGCGCGTCGATGTCGGGCGCGTGCCGCTGTATCTGCTCGACACGAACATCGAAGAGAACGAAGAAGTTGACCGTTTAATCACGGGGCATCTCTACGGCGGCGACCGTGAAACGCGCATCGTGCAGGAAATGCTGCTCGGCATCGGCGGCGTGCGCCTGCTGCGGCGTCTCGGCATCGAACCGCATGTGTACCATCTAAACGAAGGTCACTCGGCGTTTCTGACGTTGGAACTCGCGCGCGAAATTATCGAGACGCAGGCAATCGAATTTGCGGAAGCGGCGAGCCTCGCGCGCAAGCAGTGCGTTTTTACGACGCACACGCCAGTGGCAGCGGGCAACGACGAATTCGCCCCGGCGCTCATCGAAAAATGTTTCGGCTCATCTTACGAGAACGCGCTTCACCTTTCGCACAAAGAGTTTCTGGACTTAGGGCGCGTCGATCCATCGAACGATGAAGAATGGTTCGGCATGACGCCGCTTGCCATCAAGATGTGCCGCTCGATTAACGGCGTCAGCCGCAAGCACGGCGAAGTTTCGCGCTCTCTCTGGCATAACATGTGGCCGGAACTCTCCGACGTAAAAGATGTGCCGATTACTTCAGTTACCAACGGCGTTCACGCGCCGACATGGATTGCTCCGCTCATACGCGATATATACGAAAGACACATCGGCCACGATTGGATGACAAGCGCGCGCGATGCCGCCCGGTGGACGCAGGCGATGAAAAACATCGACGGCGAAGAAGTTTGGCGCGCGCGTTGTTTGCTCAAGGAACGCCTCGTCGCTTTTATACGCCATCGCACATATCACACGCGCCTCGCGCATGGCGACACGCTCGAACGCACGGAACTCGCGCGCACTATGTTTGACCCGTCGGCGCTCACCATCGGTTTCGCGCGTCGCGTCGCCGCATACAAGCGTTGGAGCCTGTTGTTGACAGACCCGGTGCGTTTGTTGCGTTTGATCAACCATGCGGAGCGTCCGGTGCAGTTTGTGTTCGCGGGCAAGGCGCATCCGCAGGATCAGGGCGCAAAGCTTATTTTGCAGCAACTCGCGCAGTGGAAATTCGATCCACTAATTGTGCAGCGCGCGGTATTTTTGCAGGACTACGATCAGGAAATCGCGCGCCAGTTGGTACAGTCCGTTGACGTGTGGCTCAACGTGCCGCGCAAGCCCCTCGAAGCTTCCGGCACGAGCGGGCAAAAGGTGGCGATGAACGGCGGCTTGAATCTTTCCGTGCTCGACGGTTGGTGGATCGAAGGCTACGACGGCACGAACGGTTGGGCGATTGGCGACGAAAGCGCGGAGTTGGACGCGGCGGAAGAAGCCGACGCGCGCGACGCGGAATTGCTTTACCGCTTGCTCGAAGAACAAGTCGTGCCGCTTTATTATGACCGCGACGCCGCAACGAATATTCCGCAACGCTGGATCGAGATGATGATGCGCTCAATGGAAACGCTCACGCCCGCATTTAACAGCGACCGCATGGTTGCCGAATACGCGCGCGAGATTTATTCGTAAGCTAAACCGCGTCGGGTGCGTCGCGTTGCCGCAAGCGCGTGCGTAAGCTAATATCCCGATACATGCTGAATGTTAGTTTCGTTTTTCTAAAATTGGAGAGGCTATTTTAATGGACGTAAAATTTGAAACAATCAGTGATATGAAGGCGCTGGAAGATTCACTGGAACGCTCGCACGTTGCGCCCGTCGTGTTGTTCAAGCACAGCACGACATGCCCTATCAGCAGCGCGGCCTACAGAGAAATGTCGAAGTTCAACGCCGCGCCCGTCGCGCTCGTCGTCGTGCAGACGGCGCGCCCCGTGTCGAATGAAATTGCGTCGCGCACCGGAATTGCGCACGCGTCTCCGCAGGCCATCGTCGTCCGAAATGGCGAAGCCGTCTGGTCTGCCACGCATTATGACATTACCGCCGACGCAGTAACGCGCGCCGTCGAAGCCCACGCCGCCGGACGAAGTGCCGCGCAAGGATAAGAACGCCGTGCCGCAAAAACTTTGCGCGTGAAACTTATGAGCGACGTTATGCAGAATCGTGGAGCCGCCGCCACCGCTGCCATTGAGCCGCGAGAGATAGAACAAAAAGGCGACGCCAATCTGCGCATACGCTGGGCGGACGATCACGTTTGTTTTTACACCGCGCCCGCGCTTCGCCGCTCATGCCCGTGCGCGCAGTGCGTCAACGAATGGACAGGGCAGCGCACGCTCGAACCGAAAAACGTTTCCGATGAGTTGACGATCAAGGACATCAGCATCGTCGGACGCTATGCGCTGACTTTCAAGTGGAGCGACAATCACGAAACAGGCATTTACAGTTTTCGCCTGTTGCGTGAACTGTGCGAAATTAAAGATGAATGACGCGAAGAAAATTCTGGTGGTCGAGGACGACGATGTGACGCGCGAATTAATGCGCATGACGCTCGAACGCAAAGGCTACGTTGTGGTGACGGCGGAAGACGGCCTGCGCGGATACGACGCGGCAGTGAGCGTGCGTCCCGATCTGATTATCACGGATGTCAACATGCCTGCCGCAGACGGCGTGCATCTGGTGCGGCGCGTGCGCAACACGCCGGACATCGCGGAAATCCCTGTCATCGTTACAACCGGCTACGGCACGGGCAACGCTTCACTGACGCTTTCGCAGGGCGCAACCGCATACGAGCCGAAGCCGATTGATCCGGCGAGCTTTCTTGCGACAATCAAGCGTTTATTAAGCGACAATGGAAGATGAGCGACGAAGAATAAAAGAGCGGCAAAATAAAAGCGCGCTGGTGTGAACCGGGCGCGTCTCGCCGCTCGGCAATTATTCGGACAAGGTTTTAGAACATGACGGAAGCCATCGGGTGGATTAGCTCTTTGATTTTGCTGCTGACCATCGGCAAGCAAGTTTACAAACAGTGGCAGGAAGGTTCGAGCGAAGGCGTCTCGAAATGGCTTTTCGTCGGTCAACTCGCGGCGTCGCTCGGCTTTACGATTTATAGCTGGCTCGTTCATAACTGGGTCTTCGTCGCAACCAACGCGCTGATGCTCGTCAACGCAATGGCCGGACTTTCCCTCGTGCTCTATCACCGCCGCCGCGAACACCGTGAAGGCAAAAGCGCGAAAGAGAAAAGCGGCAATCTAAAAGCCGAGAGCGCCTGACGAAAACTCGCCCGACGAAAACGCTGATGAGTCTCTGGAACATACTCGCCCGCCGCGCGCTGAAAAACATTTTTCCGTCCAACGAAATGGCTGCCGCGAAAAAAGACACGCCTATAAAGGATATGCCTGCGCTGCTTGAACGCCTCCTCGTGCTCGATGATCCGGCGTCGATACACGAAGCCATCGACAATCTTTCCAAGCCCGAAATAAAGGAACTCGCGCGCGAAGTGCTGCGCAAACGCGCTGATGAAGCCATGGAAGTTTTGCGCACATGCGATTCGTGCCGTGAATTGCTGGCGGGCGGCGGCTACGATCCAATCGAACTGCTCGAAACCTTGCGCGACAGCATCGGTGAAAAATCTGCGCAAATGGACATCGACGCGAGCGGGCGCGGCGGCTCGCAAATGGGACAGGGCTACGAAACACGCATACGCTTCGGCCCCGTTAATTTTCTCGCAGGCACTTCGCTCGACGGCATGACGGTGCGCGAAAGCCAAATCCAAGTCGTCCTGCACGAACTCGCGCACGCCGCCGGAGACGTGATTCCGCCGGACGGCAACGACCCCGCCGAGAGCCAACGCAACCAGCACCGCATCACACGCGTATGTCTGCCGGAAACGTATGAAAGAATAGGGAGACAGCACTCTGGAGTCAGAAGTCAGGAGCCGGAATAAAAACGCCTCTGAACATGTGGAGCATGAGCGCCGTAAACGCGAACGAATAACATGCCGATGAAAAGTTTTCCTTTCTTCCTGCTGACTTCTGTCTCCTGACTCCTGTTTTCATGTCTTCTGTTTTCTGATTACTGCTATACTCTATCTATGGACGAACGAGATCTCTTCGATGAGCGGCAGGAAACAAAACGCGCGAGCTTTGCTTGCCCGCATTGCCGCGAACGAGCCGATTATGATGTGCGTTGGTTGAAGCGCACGAAGAAAAATTCCTTGCCGCGCGGAGCAGGCGAGCAAGACCGCGCGCGCTTCCAGAAATCGCGCGATTACATGGTGCGCATAGACGATATGCTCGCCTGCAAAAACATGCGCTGCCGCCGCCGCTTCGATATTCCCAACTCGCAATCCGTTGTTTTTATTTAGGCGGTCTCTCGTCGCTTTAAGCGCGATGATGAAAGAGAGTGATCAGCATGTCTCTTCAACTAAAACAACGTTATAGCCTCAAAGAATACTTTGCGCTCGAATTGGAGTCGGAAGAAAAGTACGAGTATTTCAACGGCGATGTTTTCTGCATGAGCGGCGTTAGCCCTAATCACTCGCTGATCGAGGGCAACCTAAATTTAGCCTTACGGTTGGCTTTGCGTAAACGAAATTGCCTAGTCTTTACATCCAATCTGCGCATCAAAGTTCCCGCTGCTCCGCCTTACCGTTATCCAGACTTGACAGTTTTATGTGACAAGCCCGTTTACGAAGAAATCGGCGGCATTGATGCGTTGATTAATCCGACGTTGATGATCGAAGTATTGTCTTCCTCGACGGAAGCTTTTGATCGCGGCGATAAATTCACTTACTACAAATCAATTCCGGGCTTCCGTGAATATCTGCTCATCGCGCAGCACAGGCCGCACATTACACACTATGTTAAGCAATCGAGCGGAAAATGGGAATATGAAGAAACCAACGATCCTACTGCCGACCTTTACTTGCCGAGCGTAGATTGCACGCTGTCGCTCAATGAAGTGTATCTAGATGTTGAGTTCGGCACAGACGTGCAATGATTCATCGCGCACGAAGTGTAATTGATTTCCAAATAATACGCTGCCGCAAATCCTGCAAGATTCTCGACCCGCAGTTAATCATCTTCATTGGACGACGCACAATTCAACGAACAAACGCGTGTCGTCTTCATCACACAGGCTGCGGCATCCATGCCACAACGTCTAATCTTTTA
>JBPCOJ010000140.1:0-12538 GCA_051000345.1 Pyrinomonadaceae bacterium
CTCGCGCATGTCGAATCGCACATCACGCACGACGAAGATTGCGATGCTGCCGCGAAAACAACGAACGGGAATTTCAACGAGCAGAGTAGTCCCGCGAATTCTAAATTCAATACGCAAATATCGAAGCCCGCTTCGCCCGCGCCGCAACAGCGCGCGCCATTCTTAAGCGGCGTGTATGTTCCGGCGACGCATCCGAGCACGGAGCGTTTCGGGATTGATGAAGCATCGGCGGTTTCCGAACTCGTGGACTTTTTCGAGAACGCGAAGACATGCGAACTCGAGCCGGGCGGCAAGCCCTGCGATCACTGCGCGATGTGCAGTTCGCGCGGATTCTGAAATTCATCGCTTTCTGCTTTTAACCTTTATGGGCAAAGACATGAGACATCTTACAAGTTTATTTCTATCATTCGCACTCTTCGCGCCGACTTTAAGCTACGGCACGCAGCAACCAATCGCGCAAGGGTCTTTCGATGACAAAACGATCTTTCAAAGCGTTCTGCCATCGCTCAAGAAGAAGACTCGCGTGCCTTTGCGGTTGCCGACATACCTTGCTACGGAAGATGAAACAAACAAGTTGTATGCGATTGTCGAAGCGGCGACGCCCGCGCGTTACGGAGTGCAGATTGCGTTCGATCCCGAATGCAATGGCGGAAACGCTTGCCGCTACGGATTCGTCGCCGGTCAAGCCGCCGCGTCGAGCGCCAAACGTTTGAAGGGCAAAGCCGTGAAGTTAGCGAAGGGCATCACGGGTTATTTTGTTGACGCGACGTGCGGCGCTAATTGCACGGATTCAACATTGAGTTGGAAGCAAGACGGCTATCGTTACACCGTCGGCCTTAAGGCTGCCAAAATAGAAACGCTCACGAAGATCGCAAACTCGGCGATTAAGAACGAACAGCATTAAGCCATCAGGTTTCGCTCGCTAAAGTTTGGAGACTTAAGAAAAGGCCGCTTGCATGTCAGATGCAAGCGGCCTTTTCTTTTAAGCAAACGCGCTGAGTTTGGAAATGCGCGATGTCTCTCCAACAAAGTTATCTTGTGCCTGTATTGCTCTGGTTACTGCGCACCGCATTAGCGTCAATCTTAGGCGCTTGGCGTGAACCTTCATCGGCCTTGAAGTACGGCTCTTCTTTGAAGCCGTAGAGCTTCGCGGCGATGACCATCGGGAAATTTCCGCGCGAAGTATTATAGTCCTGCGCCGCTGCATTGTAGTCGTTGCGCGACGTGTTGATGCGGTTCTCCGTGCCCTCTAAAGAATCTTGAAACTTCTGGAAGCTTTCGGTGGAGCGTAGTAGCGGATAGTTCTCCGTGAGCGAAAGCAATCTGCCGATAGTGCCGCCAAAAGTATTATTGGCATCAATCACAGCCTGTTTTTGTTCGGGGGATTTGTCGCCGTTTTCTCCCTGCGGCGGCGCGCCTGTCGCCTTCAAAAGTCCCGCGCGGGCATTGGCAATATCACCGAAAACTTGCTGTTCTTGATAACCCGCTGCCTTAGCTGCTTCAAAAAGATTGGGGATCAAATCAGAGCGCCGCTGAAGCTGGCTCTCAATGTTCGACCAACTAGCTTTGACGTTCTGCTGCTTGGTCTGAAGCGTGTTGTAGCCGCAACCGCTTGCCGCCACAGACATCAGAATTACGGAAGCCAGCAATAACATTCTTCTTTTATTCATTTTTAGTTTCTCCATCGGTCGGAATAAAAATTAATCTTGTTTGTTTAGATACGCGTAAGCCGGATATTAAGCCTTATCCACGCCGATACTTCAAGCCTACTACGAGGCCGCTTTAGCTTGATTATTGCCGCCGCTTGCGCCCGGCATCTGGTCAACGATTTCAATGACGCGCTCGATCTGTTTTAAGTAAGCGGCGAAAAGATTGTTCGCTTCAACGTCCGTCAAGGCTTTTGCGCCCTTTTCGCGCAAGTCCATAATCCGCTCGAACGGCGCGGCGTCGAGCTGCAACGTTTTGACGGTGGCGCGCACGCATTCCGCTTTGGCGACGGGCGGCTCCGCGCCGCTCAACGTCAGCACGGGACGAAAGAATTTGCTGAAGGTCGCAAGGCTCTCGTTCATGAGCTGCGAAAGTTTCTCCGCAGACACGCTCGCCGGAATATAGTGCCGCCGCAGTTGAATCAATTTGCTTCTTAGTTCGTACTCGGTTTGATGCCGCAAATTCGTGTTCGAGAGTTCAACTGACTCGAAAGGATCGCGCCCGTAAAGCACGACGCGCGCGCGCTCCATCTGGCGAAACTCTATTGGAAATACGTCTGCGGCGTCGGATAGTTCCGCGATGGTAAAGTAAACAGGAACGTCATGCCCCAGACGTTGCCAGCCGCGAATCGGTGCTTGCGCAAGCCGCAAATCTTCGGGCGTAATGCGATTGAGCGCAATCAGCAGATTAACTTCTGAAGGCAATTCGCTATCGTCGCTCACGGCTGTCGCCGAGCCGTAAAGCACAACGGACGCGAGATTGTCGCCGTGCGTCGCGCGCAAATCCTCGACAAAGTGATTCAAGCTGTTTCGTGTTGTTGGAGAAACCATCTGTATTTTATCCGTATGAAAAGTGCGTATGCTTCAGCCGTTTTGCTTCCTGCTTTAATTCAGTTACCAACTGCCGCTCGATCCGCCGCCGCCGAAATCGCCGCCGCCGCCGAAGCCGCCGAACCCACCACCGCTTGATCCACCGCCGCCGCCCCAACCACCGCCGCTGCCCCATCCGCCGCTCGATCCGCCGCTGTTGAGCAAAGAGTTAAGCAGCAATAAATTCAAACAGCCGCCGCCACCGCCGCCGCGTCCTCTGCTCGACATGAGAAAAATTAAAACGATGGCGATGATGAAAATTATCGCGCACGGCGAAATGCCGCCGCGACGCGCGGAGCGGTAATCCTGCGCGGGCGCGCCGTCGTAAGCAGCGCTTTGATCTATGCCTTCGATGCTGAAGCCGCGCGCTTTGCCGAGAGTAGCGACGTATGTATTGACCGCTTCCGTCAAGCCGCGTCCGTAGTCGCCTTCGCGGAAGGCCGGACGCATACGGCGATTGACTTCGCCGGTCATTCCGTCCGGCAAGTCTCCTTCGAGATGCCTGCTCACCTGTATGTTGTATTTGTGATCGTCAACGGCAACCAGCAGCAGCAAGCCCTCTTTCTCTCCGCTGCCGGGGCCGATGCCCCAGCCGCGCGCTATCGCCAATCCGTAATCGAAAACGTCACGGTCGCCGGTTGTCTTGACGGTCACCACTGCGAATTCAATGCCCGCGCGCTGCTGTACGTTTTCAAGAATCGTTTCCAGCCGCTGCTCTGTCGCAGCATCAACGACATCTGCGTAATCGACGACGAGGCGCGGCGGATTCGGCTTAGGGATAGGCGGCGGCGCAGTTGTTTGCGCGCGTGTGATGTTCACGCACGCCAGACAAAAAAGGAGCGCCGCAAGCAAACACGGCAAGCGATAAATTTGTTTCACGGAAACGATCATATCAAAAAGAATCTTAGCAGAGTTCTCGGCTGCGCGCTCTTACACGAAATCCAAAAGAGTTTTCTCTATAAACTTTCAAAGCAATTTATCCTTCAATCAAACGATGTAGTAAATAAAAAAGCGCGACACCGACAAATACGACAATCGAGACCATAGGGTTCTTTTCTTCTTTGTGATTGACTTCCGGTATCAAATCGCTCGCCGCGACGTAAAGCGTAACGCCCGCCGAAAAGGGCAGGGCGTAAGCGACCAGCGTTCCGACTTTTGTTTGCAGCAACGCGACGCTCGTGACGCCCGCAAATGTTGCCGCACCGACGATCAATGTTGCCGTCAATGCGCGTCGCGCCGAACGCCCTGAAGCCAGCATAATCGAGGCGACGGTAAAACCTTCCGGCACTTTGTGCAGCAGGATTGCGATGAAGACGAGCAGTCCGACTTTGTAATTGACGAGAAAGGCGGCGGCAATCGAAACGCCGTCGAAAAAGCTGTGGATGACGAGGCCGCCGATTGCCGTGTATGCCGCCGACGGGCGCACGACGTGTTCAGGATGCGTTTCCGCGCCGAAATGAAAATGCGGCGCAATGGTGTGCTCGAAAAGTTGTATTAATAAATAGCCCGCGAGCAGCAGCGTCATCGCGCCCATTACGCTTTGCGCCGCCGCATCGTTCGTCCGCCCGTTGACCCAGATGGCGATTGTTTCCGGCAGAATCTCTATAAAGATGGCCGCGAGCATAAAGCCCGCGCCAAGTGCGACGAGATATTTGAGAAAGCGCTGATCGAGACGCTGCGCCGCTTTCGAGGCGAGCAGCATTCCGCCCAGCAAATTTGCCAGCGCCGCCAGCACGCCGAAGAAAATCAATCCAGCCGAACTCATCTACACGAAATCTGCCTTTTGCCGGGAGTTTACGAAAAAAGCTCAGGTTGTTGCCGCACGGCGCGCAACTATACAGTATGAGGCGAAAAGGCAAAAGCTGAACCAACGAAAAGCAACAGGGAAAGCTGAATTATAAACGGAAATCCGCTTTGCACCATCTTTGGCCTTAGCTTTTATCCTCACCCTACATTTAATCAATCCTTCTTTTATTCAATTACTACACCATATCGTGCTTAAGATTCTTTTGTTCGACATTGTTTTTCTTCTTGACACACGTTTATGGACGGGCGTAGTATGCGCGACGGGTGGTAAAAAGTGGCTGGAAGTGGGCGTTATAGAGAAGCTTGAAGCTAAACGTTAAAGTTTTACTCTAAGGTTTAAGCAGTATGTGTCGGGAGCGGTTCGCACTAAGGCTATGTTGCGGGGAAACTACACGACGCACATCGACTCTAAGGGACGCCTCAAGGTGCCTACGTCGTTTCGCCGTTTGATCGAGGAAAAGCACGGCGGCGAGTTTTATGTGACGAGTTTATCGGGAGAATGCGTGCGGATTTACCCTTTGCCGGAATGGGAAGCCATTGAATCGAGGCTCGCGCTTTTGCCTTCGATGGACACGGCGCGCAGGAAATTTCTCGACCGCACGAATTATTACGGGCAGCAAACGACGATGGACGGGCAGGGACGCATTCTCGTTCATCCACTTTTGCGTAAAAGCGCCGGAGTCGTCGGCGAAGTGGCGGTGCTCGGCTACCTGACGTACATGGAAGTCTGGGAGTTGGAAAAATTTCAACAGCGGCTCATTCACGATCCATACACGGAAGCAGACGAAGCGGCGCTGGCGAGTCTCGGCATTTGAGCGGAAGCAATAATAGTAGTGGCGGCGGTCATTGATAAATCGATCACAACAGAAATTAGCAAAATAGAAGTTTGCTGCCATGTTTCAATGCGTAACGATTGACGGCTTAGGAGTCACGATTTTCTGTTCTTTGAACAAGATCACAGGGCGGCGGCGATGACAGCTGCGCTAATGGGGGGCATGAGCGCGCCACACCACCGCCCTGTGCTGTTAAAGGAAACGATACGGTTTCTCGCGCCCGAACGCGGCGGCCTTTTCATTGACGGCACGCTCGGGCTTGGCGGACACAGCGAAGCGATTCTCGAAGCATCCGCGACGGCGCGCGTCATCGGGATTGACCGTGATCGTGAAGCGCTCGTTTATGCGACGAATCGTCTGGCGCGCTTCGGTGTACGATTCACGGCAACGCACGCGAACTTTGAAGACCTCGCGCGCGTCGTGAATGAAGCGAAGGTACAGGACGTCAGCGGCGTGCTGATCGATCTCGGCGTTTCCTCTTTGCAGCTCGATACGGCAAATCGCGGATTCAGTTTCCGGCATGATGCGCCGCTCGACATGCGTATGAACGCGGAAGGCGACGAAGAGACTGTTGCCGAGTTGCTCGAACGCCTGCCGGAAGAAGAATTAGCGCGCATCATTTACGAGTACGGCGAAGAGCGGCGTTCGCGGCGCATCGCACGCTGGATCATTGAAAAGCGCGAGGCAGGGCAGCCCGTCAAGACGACAGCGGAATTAGCCGGACTCGTCGCGCGCGCTTACGGGACGCGAAAAAAGAAAGAACACGGCGCGGTGCATCCGGCGACGCGAACATTTCAAGCACTGCGTATCGCAGTCAACGATGAGCTTGAAAATTTGGCTGGCTTTATCGAAACGGCCATTGATCTTTTAATTCCCGACGGGCGCTTTTGCGCGATTAGCTTTCATTCGCTGGAAGACCGCATCGTTAAGCGCACCTTGCGCCGTCTGGCAGGGAACTGCGAATGCCCGCCGCGTTTGTCTCCGCTGTGCGTGTGCGGTGCGCGCCGCGATGTCGGGATTTTGACGCGCCGTCCGCTCGCGCCGGGCGATGAGGAGATTGCAGAAAATCCGCGCGCGCGCAGCGCCAAGCTGCGAGCCTGCCGCAAACTCGGCGAAGGCGGAGATTGAAAGCAGCGAATCCGGAGATGGTGAATCCGTGCATGAGTCTTCGCATGATGAGTTTGAGAGTTGAGTTGCTGAAGGAACGCAAGTAAGTTTTCGATAAAGCCGGAGAGTATGAGTGATGAAAAGATTGCCGCCCAACCAATTAAATAATGCCGTTCGCCGTGAGCGTGACACAAGCGCGCTGGCGCGACTTTTGACGCTGCTTTTATGCGGCCTTGTTTTGGCTGGCGGATTCGTTTTCGCGGCGGGACGACACTTCACAGCCGTGCATTACGGTTATCAAAGCGAACAACTGCGCCGTGAGCGAGTGCGCTTGCTAGAGCAGCAGGCAGTCTTGCTATTGGCGCGCGAACAGGCTGCGACTCCTTCGAGGCTCGAAGCGGCGGCGCGCGAAATCGGAATGCAGTCGGCACAAGCCGCGCAGATTATCGGCGCGCAGAAAGTCGAGCGAAGTTTGCCGCACGTATCCCCCGCGTTCGTCAACGCTTCCGTTGCGATGCGTCGTTGAAGAGCGAATTTGGCGGCGAAGTGTTAGCGGTTTTTTATCTTTAACAGACTTTCGCGGAATATCCGTCGCTCTCTTTTTGCCAGTGTCTCCTTTCTCCCGGAGCGCGTCTTTCACAGAGTCACGATTCTCCCTCAAGCGTTCAATCGGGTTTCGACGCGGCGAATAATTCGTAGGCCGCGCACGTTCATTACACCAGAAGGCAAGCTCAACGAAAGATGCCCGCACGCTCTATTACCACAGCAAAAGCACGGCCTGATTTTTCGCGTCGCCGCATACTCGTCGTCGCCTGCACGCTCGTTTTCTGGATGTTCGTCATCGGCGTGCGCCTCGTTTATTTGCAGGCCGCGCAGCATGAATGGTTAAAGGCGAGAGCGAGCGCGCAGCAGCAGGGCGTTGCGCAAACAAGTCCCGTGCGCGGGTTGGTGGTTGACCGGACGGGGCGCGATCTTGCGCGCAGCATCGAAACGGAATCCTTCTTCGCCATTCCGACGGACATCAAAGATGCGGACGAAGCAGCCAAACGCCTCGCAGACATTCTAGGCCTCGACGCAAGCGCTTTATCGTCGCGCTTGAAGACAGCACAAAGCGCGAATCGAAAGTTCGAGTGGATTGCGCGCAAGCTGGACGCGGAACAATCGGAGAAAGTGCGCGCGCTGGAATTGCCGGGCATTCATTCACTGCGCGAGCCGAAGCGCTTTTATCCGAATGGATCGCTCGCGGCGCATGTGCTCGGCTTTGTCGGTCTGGATGAAACAGGCTTGGGCGGCGTCGAACAATTTTATAACGCGCGCATCAGCGGCGAAGCGGGCAGAGTCTTTGTTCAGACGGACGCGCATCGCCGCTCTTACCAGAGCTTCGAGGCGCAGTCAAAGCCGGGTCAGACCGTCGTGCTGACCATAGATCAAATGATTCAGTATCGCGCGGAGGCGGCGCTCGCTTCGGCGCTCGAACGAACGCACGCGAAATCCGCCACCGCTATTGTGCTCGATCCGCGCACGGGCGACGTGCTCGCGCTCGCCAACGCGCCGAGCTTCGATCCGAACGACACGCGCGCGTCACAAACGGAGTCACGCGCAAACGGCGCGCTGCAAAATATCTACGAGCCGGGTTCGACTTTCAAGATCGTCGCGTATTCCGCCGCTATTGAAAAAGGCCTTGCGAAGCCTGAAGACAAAATAGATTGTCAGATGGGCGCGATCACCGTCGCCGGACGCCTCGTACACGATCATAAGCCTTTCGGCACTTTGACTTTGATTGACGCACTGGCGAAGTCCAGCAATGTCGCGGCGATTAAACTAGGGCTGCGCGTCGGCGACGATTCGATGTACGACTTTATCACGCGCTTTGGTTTCGGCTCGCGCACAGGGATAGAGTTGCCGGGCGAAACGGCGGGGCTTGTGCGCTCCGTCGCGCGCTGGCAGCCGAGTTCGATGGGATCGATTGCGATTGGTCAGGAAGTCGGCGTAACGCCTTTGCAGATGGCTGCGGCCTTCGGCACGCTCGCCAACGACGGCGTGCGCATTGCCCCGCATCTGGTGCGCGAAATTCAGGCGCAGGACGGTTCAACCGTATTTCAAACAACGCCGGAAGCGCACCGCGTGGTGAGCGCGGGAACGGCGAAGGCGCTGCGCGGAATGCTCGAAGGCGTGACCTTGAACGGCACGGCAAAGCTCGCGCAGCTCAACGGCTATTCGGCAGCCGGGAAAACAGGCACGGCGCAGAAGATCGATCCGAAGACGCACGCTTACTCGAAGACAAAATTCATCGGCTCGTTTGTCGGCTTTGCGCCCGTCGATAATCCTGCGGTGGTTATCATCGTGGTCATAGATGAACCCGTCGGCTCGTATCACGGCGGCGATGTTGCCGCGCCCGTCTTTCGTGAAATCGCCGAAGGGATTTTGCCGGACTTGAACATCTCGCCGGACATGGATGTGAAGCCGGAGAACGGCGCGCCGAAGCCCGTCACGGTAAGCCCGCGCGCCGCCGAAGCAATCGCGCAGGCACGCGAAGAATTGCAGCGCGAAGCCGAAGCGAGGCAGGCGACGCTGCCGCAAGTCTCCGAAGCGTCGAACGCCGCGAGCAGCGTTAATGAAATTGTTTATGCCGCTTCGACAAAGCGCGCCGTGCTGATGCCAGACCTTTCCGGGCGCAGCGTGCGCGATGCGGCGCGCGTCTGCGCAGAACTCGGCTTGCAGTTGGAAGCGCGCGGCGAAGGACGCGCCTTGCGACAAAATCCTGCGCCGGGAACGGAACTCGACGCAGGCCAAATTGTCCGCATCGACTTTAAGCGAAGCGAATGACGGTAAGCATTATTACGGCGAGCATTGGTGTGGTGAACTCGATTAATTAAATGACGAAAACGGAAAACGAAAGTGAGGCCACGCTGAAGGAATCTAGATTCGGTATTGCCGCGTGCCGAGCGCGCCTGCGACGTGAGCGCGTTGCAAAAAGAATCGCAGACAAATCCGGCACGCACGTCGAATCATCGCGCATTGTCATCGCCGGTGAGCAAAACAATTCGAGCCGCGATGGATTGCGCGCAAACACGCAAGACGAGCATAGAGGAATCCGAAAAGGGTGAATACGAAGACGGCAGCGACCTTAATGGATGCCTCCGTCGCGGCAGCGAGCACAGATGTGCTTGAAGCGGAGATTAAAGGTTTCTCCCTTGATTCGCGCTCCGTTGCGACGGGCGAATTATTCTTCGCGTTGTTGCAGGAAGACTACACGCGCGCGGGTTTTAACGGCACATTCGCGGACTCGCATGAATTTATCGGTGAAGCTTTGGAGCATGGCGCAGTCGCGGCAGTCGCGCGCCGCAGCCGCGTTGAAGGCGATGCGAGTCTCATGCGTTTCAGTGATCGCCTGCTGCTCGTCGAAGATGTCATCGCCGCCTTGCAGCAACTCGCGCATAAAGTTTACGAAGCGTGGGCGCGCCCCGTTGTCGGCATCACGGGCAGCGCCGGAAAAACGACGACAAAGGATTTGACCGCGCACATACTTTCAACAGCCGGGCAAAGAGTTTTGAAAAGCGAGCGCAATTACAACAACGGCCTAGGGCTTCCGCTCTCCGTATTGCAGATGGTCGGCGACGGGCGCGCGCCTGACGATTACGACATAGCCGTGCTTGAAATGGGCATGTCCTCGCGCGGCGAGATTGCGCGGCTTTGCCGTATCGTTGCGCCTGACATCGGCGTTGAACTGCTGGTCGCGCCCGTACACTTGGAATATCTAGGATCGCTTCAAGCAATCGCAGATGAAAAGTCAGACCTTATCGCCAACATGAAAGCGGGCGGCGTCGCAGTGCTCAATGCCGACGACGAACTTGTGATTCGGATGCGCGACAAACACAAGGGACGCGTCGTGACGTTCGGCCTCGAGAACGAAGCGGACGTGACCGCCGTAGAGATTGACGCATCGCATTTCGGGCAGTTCAGTTTTAATTTGCGGACGCCGCTCGGCGAGGCACAGGCGAAACTTCCTATGCCCGGACGACATAATTTAATGAACGCGCTCGCCGCATCCGCCGTCGCTACTGTCCTCGACATCGCGCCCGAAGAAATTGCCCGCGCGCTTGCCACCGCAGTTGCGCCGCACATGCGCGGCGAAGTAATGGATTTTGTTGACGGCTTCACAGTCGTGGATGATTCGTACAATTCCAATCCGCGTTCGCTGTTAAGCATGGTGCGCACGATTGCCGAAGGCGGCGCAGAGAACGCGCGGCGCATCGTTGTCGCAGGCGAGATGCTGGAACTAGGAACGGACGGCGCGGCGATGCACAGGGACGCGGGACGTTCAATCGCCGATTACGGCATAGACGTATTGTGGGGCGTGCGCGGGCTGGCGCGGGAATTGACGGAAGCGGCGCGCGAGGCTGGCATGAAAACAGAGAATGTGAAGTTTTTTGAAAGCGCGGAGGATGCGGGCATTGCTCTTGAAAAGGAAGTGCGCGAGGGCGATTTAGTTTTGGTGAAGGGATCGCGCGGCGTGCGTATGGACAAAGTCGTTGCGCATTTGCGCGAGAGATTTCCAATGACGGGCGAAGACGAAGCGAATTAATTCGATGATCTACTATTTCCTTTACGAGTTGCTCTATAACCATTTGAAGGATGGTGAGTCGTATCTCGTCAAGGCGCTGAACGTTTTTCAGTATGTCACGTTTCGCACAGCCTACGCTTCGATTACGGCGCTGTTGATTTCGCTGTTGTTCGGCGGGCGCGTGATACGTGCTTTGAAGGGTTGGAACGTCGGGCAGCAGATTCGTGAGGAAGGGCCGCAGGCGCACATGGCGAAGCGCGGCACGCCGACGATGGGCGGCGTATTGATTATCGCCAGCGTCATCCTTTCCACTTTGCTGTGGGCGCGGCTCGATAGTCTTTATATATGGATCATCCTATTTGCGACTGCCGGGTTCGCGCTAATCGGTTTCTTCGACGATTACGCGAAGATGGCGAAGAAGCAAAGCTTAGGTTTGACCGGGAGAAAGAAACTGCTTTTTCAACTCCTTATCGCGCTCGGCGTGTGGGCTGTGCTTTACTTTTTCACGAACTATGCGTGGAACGTCAACATCCCGTTTTTCAAAGCGACGGCAGAGCAAGACCCGCTGCGCAGCATTAGTTACATAGGGCCTTGGCTGTACATCGTCTTTGCCGTCGTCGTGATGCTCGGCTCATCGAACGCGGTGAACTTGACCGACGGATTGGACGGCCTTGCAATCAGCATCACGTTTATTGCGATGGCGGCGCTCACGGCGTTTACTTACATCATCGGCGATGCGCGCTTTGCGAGTTACCTAGGGTTGGTGCATCGCCCGGAGGTCGCGGAGTTGACGGTGTTCTGCGGCGCGATGGCGGGCGCGAGTCTCGGATTTTTGTGGTACAACGCGCCGCCCGCCGAAGTCTTTATGGGCGATGTCGGAAGCCTCGCCATCGGCGGCGCAATCGGAACCATCGGCGTGCTGACGAAGTTGGAATTCATGCTGCTGCTGGTCGGCGGCGTGTTCGTTATCGAAGCCATGTCTGTGATGCTGCAGGTCGGGTTCTTTAAGATGACGAAGCGAAGCAGCGGAACCGGGCGCAGGCTCTTTAAGATGACGCCGCTGCATCACCATTTCGAGTTATCGGGCTGGCGCGAATCGAAGGTCGTGTTCCGGTTTTTGATTATCGCCATCTTGTTCGCGCTCCTGAGCCTTTCAACGCTGAAACTGCGGTGAGGGAACAGTTTTCAGTTTTGAGTTTTCAGTAGGTAAGGTGGTAGCTCTATGCTGCAAACTCTAAATTAAAGATTGTACTGAAAACTCAAAACTGAAAACTGTTTGAATTGTGGAAGTGGCAGGCAAAAAAGTTCTGGTGATAGGCGCGGCGCGCAGCGGCATTGCGTGCGCGAAGTTTCTTGCAGCAAGCGGCGCAGTCGTCGCGCTTAATGATCGCAAGCCGCTTGAAGAATGGCCTGATGATGCAGCCGGATTGAAGGCGAATGGCGTTGGACTTATCGAGGGCGACGCGCCGTCTTGGTTGCTGGATCGAGTTGAGTTGGTTGTTTTAAGTCCGGGCGTGCCGACGAAAAGTATTACGGCGCGGTATGCGGATCGGGCGGGCGCGGAAGTAATCGGCGAAGTCGAATTAGCGAGCAGGTTTTTGCGCGGGCGCATCATCGGCATCACCGGCACGAACGGCAAAACGACGACGACG
>JBPCOJ010000002.1:0-45665 GCA_051000345.1 Pyrinomonadaceae bacterium
GCGGGCGGCTGGCGGAAGCGGCAGGCTTTCGCTCAGAGAAGTGATGGCGGCGGGGTCACGTTTCATCCGTGCTGGCCGGTAATGTATAGAGCACGTCTCGTGCCATAGATTTTATTTTTCTGGAAGAACGATGCGATTAAGCTTTTAGCGGCGAGTCCGTCGTGACAAAGCGACAAGCCGCTGCGCCGCAAGTTTGTCTGCGGGATTATCCGAAGATGAATTCAACGATGATTGAATTTTTGAATCGCGGAAAACGCGAGGAGTAAATAATGCCGACTTCACGCCGCGACTTTCTTTATGCGCTGGCGGGCGCGCCCTTGATTTCAACTCTTGATCGTTTGCCGGATTCCTTTGCGCGGACACGGCAAGCCGATATTGCGTCGTCGTCGCCGCGCGTCACGAACTACCGCGCGGACAATCGTGCGCTGCTCGTCGAAGGCCGGACGCTGCTCGTCGCCTTCACGTTTCCCGATTCAATCGAGCAACTCACGGGAAGCCTGCCGGTTCGTCTTAAACCTGCGTCACTAAAGAATGATCCAAACAGTGACCCGCTTATCGAACCGCAGCCGCTCTTCTTTTATCCGTCCGCCGACAAGCGCACGTTCCGAGCGATTCTCTCTGCGCCGCTCGATTGCATCGAAGGCCGCGCCGTGCTGCACTTGTCCGCCTCGCCGCAAACACAGCGAAGCAACTCGCAATGGTCATTTCCTTATGCGGCGCAGCAAGGCGTTTACCGCCAATCATCCTTGACGCTCGATAGAAATTTCAGCGAGCCTTCGCCGGAAATCGTGAGCCGTCAGCGCGCTGATTTTGAAACGATGGTTGAAATTTACGGACGTCGCACCGAGCGTCGCTGGCAAACAGAGTTCGTGCAGCCTGTTCCGGGAATCGACAGAAACAACTTCGGCGATAATCGTGTGGTCAATGGAACAAAGCATTACCGCCATGCCGGATTGGATTACCGCGCGGCGACGGGTACGGCTGTGCGCGCAATCAACGATGGCGTCATCGCTTTGTCAGCCGAACAGTGGACGCCCGGCCAGACCGTTTGCATAGATCACGGCGGCGGCGTGTTCTCCAAATACCTGCATCTTTCGGAGAGGCGCGCGCGCGAGGGCGAGAGCGTCAAGCGCGGGCAACTGATCGGGCTTTCCGGCCATAGCGGAGGACAAAAGCCGCCGCCGCACCTGCATCTGGATTTAGTCGTCAGCGGCATCCACGTCGAGCCGAAAAACTTTATGCGCACCGCCGCGCAACTCCTCAAACTCGAAGCAGAAGACCGTTCCGCATAAAAGCAAAAGCATTGAGAGACCGTCGGGAAAAGGTTCGTCTGTTTCTTCGCAAAGCGGCTAATGGATGGTCAGACTGCTGACTTGGGTATGAGAATGGAAAGTCAAAATTATTACATTTGGATTGAAGCCGAGCAGTGGGCATCCGATGAATGGAGTCCGACTGATGATAACTCTGACGTGATCGTATCTTTCGAGAATGGTGCTGAATGGGTAGCAACGTTCTTCACATACAAGAACATTTCCACGCTCGTTAAAAAGAATATGTTGAGCGGTGAATGTTTGCAGGGCAAATATTTCTGGGCGAGTGACATGATTCTTGTGGATGAAATTGGTCGCGCGAGAGTTGAAGAAGTTGTAAGGCATCTCATTGATGATGGCGAGTTTGAAAAGGTTTTTAGAATAAATGATGAATGAGGCAGCCTCTCTTATGAATACTGCTTTACAGCGAAGCCTACGTTGAAAGATGATGTATGGACAATGCCGCGCAAAAGAACAGTGCAATATGAATTGAGCAACGGAGCGGGCAAAAGCATTTTATTGGAATACAGATGATTGACTTACAAACTGAAATCAACGCGGCTGTCGGGCGTCGCCGCAACTTTGCGATTATTTCTCACCCGGATGCCGGTAAGACTACTTTGACGGAAAAGCTGCTGCTTTACGGCGGCGCGATTCAGGAAGCGGGAATGGTGCAGAACCGGCGCACGCATCGCCGCCAAGCGACTTCTGATTGGATGGCGATGGAGCAGCAGCGCGGCATTTCCATTACTTCGACAGTTCTACAATTCGAGTACGACGGCTTTCATTTGAATCTACTCGACACGCCCGGCCACCAAGACTTCAGTGAAGACACTTATCGCACGCTGGCAGCCGCCGACAATGCCGTAATGCTGATCGACGCCGCCAAAGGTCTCGAAGCGCAAACTAGGAAACTCTTCGAGGTGTGCCGCCTGCGCTCGCTGCCGACTTTTACCTTCGTCAACAAACTTGATCGCCCGGGACGCGCGCCGCTCGAACTCATAGACGAAGTGGAAAGAGAACTCGGCCTCGCCGTTTATGCGGTCAACTGGCCTGTCGGCGCGGGCGAAGATTTTCAGGGCGTTTATGACCGGCGCACGAAGTTGCTGCATATGTACGAGCGGCGTCAGCAGGGAAGCAAGCAGGCGGCGGAAACAACCATCGCGCTCGACGATCCTCGACTTGAAACAATCGTTCCGGCGGCGCTTCTACGGCAACTAAAAGAAGACTTGGAGATTCTCGACGGAGTCGGCGCGGCGTTCGATCAAGAAGCCGTCGATAGCGGCAATCTAACGCCAGTCTTTTTCGGCAGCGCGATTACCAACTTTGGCGTCAAACAATTTCTGCAATCCTTTCTTGAATACGCCGTGCCGCCCGGCGCGCATGAAAGCAGCATCGGAGAAATCCAGCCGTCTTATACGGAGTTCTCCGGCTTCGTTTTCAAGTTGCAGGCCAACATGGACCCGCGACATCGTGATTGCCTCGCCTTCGTGCGCGTCTGCTCCGGCAAGTTTGAAAAGGATATGGTTGTCACGCACGCGCGCACGGGAAAGCAGGTGCGGCTGACAAGGCCGCAAAAACTTTTCGCGCAGGAACGCGAGTCAGTCGAAGAGGCTTATCCGGGAGATGTCATAGGCCTCAATAATCCCGGAGCCTTCGCTATCGGCGACACCATTTACACGGGGCAGCGTTTGGTTTATCCGGGCATTCCTTCGTTCTCGCCGGAGTTGTTTGCCAACTTGAGAAACCCGAATCCGGCGCAAGCGAAAAAGTTTCAAAAGGGCGTCGCGCAGCTTGAAGAAGAAGGAGCGGTGCAGATTCTGCGTCCCGTTGATTCGCACACGCAGGAACCGATTCTCGCCGCCGTCGGGCAATTGCAGTTCGAGGTCGTGCAATTTCGCTTAGGCTCGGAGTACGGAGTGGAAACGCGCCTTGAGCCTTTGCCGTTCACTGCGGCGCGTTGGGTGACGGACGGCTGGGACGCGCTCGACAGGGAAGAACAGCTCTACGAAGTCTTCACCGCGCAGGACAGATTAGGCCGTCCCGTGCTGCTCTTTCGCAGCGAGTGGCATCTGCGAAGAGTCGAAGAGAATCATGCGCGACTGCGGTTGAGTCCAATCGCGCCGACGATTTCGATTTAGCTCGATGAAGGAGACAGACAAAAAGTTCGTCGTGCAGGAACATCACGCGAGCCATCTTCACTGGGATTTTCGTTTGGAGATCGGCGGCGTGTTGAAGAGTTGGTCTGTACCGAAGGGGCCGTCGCTCGATTCTGCCGTGAAGCGGCTTGCGGTTGAAGTCGTAGATCATTCTTTGGCTTACCTTACATTCACAGGCGAACTACCCGAAGGCACTTACGGAGCAGGCCATGTTTTTCGTTGGGACATTGGAACGTATGAAGCCGCGCCGTTAGAGGGCGATAATGACATGCTCGATGATTGGCAAAGGGGAGCGCTCAGATTTCGCTTGCACGGCGAGCGTCTGAAGGGCGAATGGCGGCTCTTCAAAATGAAGAACCGCAAGGAAGGGGGAAAACCGCTCTGGCTTTTGCAGAAGATCGAAGACGAGCACGCCGTCTCAGGCCATACGGCAGAGATAATCGGTGTGCAGTAAAGTAAACTGTCGGAAACTTAGTCGGAAACTCAAAGGGAGAGACAAACAAAATGAGCGATAAAATTGACCGGCGCGATGACGTTAATCCAGCGGAAGGCGAGCGCAAGTATGGCGATGTCGAATTCGCCGATGAAGTGAACAACAAATATCCGATTGACACTCCAGAGCATGTGAGAGCCGCATGGAGCTACATAAATCACAAGGATAATGCCGCCAAGTATGACAGCGACGAAGTAAAGAAAATCAAGGATCGCATTACCCGTGCCGCAAAGAAACACGGCGTCGAAATCAGCGAAGAATAGTTATTTAGAGTGTCGGACAAAAACGGGCGCAGCGGTAACGAAAGATTTTGCGCTGCCGTTAGTGAATGCACACAGGGCAGGAGACATATTCGATGAATGTTCTTTCGATTGATATTGGCGGCACGGGTTTGAAGGCCGCTGTCGTTGACGAAGCGGGAAACATGTTGACGCAACGCGTTCGCGTCGGCACGCCGCATCCGTCGCCGCCGGATGTGATAGTCGATGCGCTCGTTCATCTCGTTGCGCCGCTCTCGGATTACGAAGGCATATCGGTGGGATTCCCCGGCGTTGTGCGGCAGGGCAGAGTTCTGACTGCGCCTAACTTGGGCAATGATGAGTGGAAGAACTTTGATCTGGCGGGCGCGCTGGCCAGTCGTTTGGGCAAGCCCGCGCATGTTCTCAACGACGCGGACATGCAGGGATTCGCCGCCGTCGAAGGCAAAGGCGTGGAGATGGTGATTACGCTCGGCACGGGCTTCGGCAGCGCGCTCTTTATGGACGGGCAACTCGCGCCGCATCTCGAATTATCGCAGCACATTTTTCGCAAAGAAGAAACTTACAATGAACAACTCGGCAACGCGACGCTGAAATTAATCGGCAAAAAAAAGTGGAATCGCCGCGTGCGCAAGGCCATCGACGCACTGCGCACGCTGACCAACTTCGACGCGCTCTACATCGGCGGCGGCAATGCCACGAAGATAACCTTCGAGATTGAGCCGGACGTTAAAATTATCTCCAACGAAGACGGCTTAAAAGGCGGCGCGTGGCTCTGGCGAAATTCAACGGCGTCCTAAATAATCAGCGCGAGATATTGTGTGCGCGCTCGCTTTGACGAAAACGGATGCGCTGAAAAAAATAGTGGAGCGCCGGATGCTTTTCACCGGCGCTCCACTATTATATTGGAACAGAGCCTTTCGCAGTTTTTAGTAGCGTTTAATATCTGCGGCGCTGTCGGTTGTGTCGGTGGCGGTAGAGGCCGCGATTAACGTGATTAAGGTGGCGGTTGATGCGGCGGCGTTCCTGATACGTCACGCGCCCGTCGGAGCGCGCGCGATCTTCCTCGCGTTGAATCTTCGATTCTCTGCGTTCGAGGCGCATCACTTCATGGCGTGTCAGTCTGCCGCGACGGACTCCCCGCTCGATGCGCCGTTGCTGGCGCGCTTCGCGTCGATCAATTCCCGGTGTGTTCTGAATTGCCGCCGCACGTGCCTGCGTTGCCAGCGGAAGCATAAAAGCGCCGAGTAAAGCCAGAGGCGCAAGCATAGCTGTAAGTTGTTTCTTCATCGCTAATCTCCTTAAAGTTTTCTATCTGATTTTACCGAGAGAGTATGCCGTATCATTGATATAGCAATCTTTCGTACTGCAATGTCTATGCCGCTTTTGAATTTGGTTTAGGCTACGGGTTTACTAAGGCCGGATAGATTTTATTGAACGGCAAGCGATCATCACGCGGGGCAGCTTTGTACGGTTAGCATAAACGCCACATTCCCATACAAGAAAAAATTGCGGTAAAGTGTGGCGGCTCACACAATCTCATCCGGCACAACTTTTTCGGCTTCATCCGGTGCGACTTTTTCGCCATGCAGTTTGGCCTCCATGTCGCCCGCCTCTGCCGCCGCGTTTTCGATCTCCGCGTTGACCTTGCCGCCGAGCAGAATCGCCGCGCCGGTTAAGTAGAACCAGAGCATCAGGATGATGACCGCGCCGAGCGAGCCGTAAGTGACGCTGTACCTGTCGAAGTAGCGCAGATAAACGCGGAACAGAAACGAGATGAGCAGCCAGAGCGCGACGCCAAAGAGCGAACCCGGCGTTATCCAGTACCATTTCTGGTGCTTCAAATCCGGCGCAAAGTAATAAATCAAAGCGAAGGACAGCAACACAAAGCAGAGTATGAGCGGCAGTTGCGCGATTGCCCAGACGGTTGTGAATCTCGTTCCCTGATGAAAGTAAGCGGCGATGCTTTCGCCCATCTCTCCGCCGTAAAGCACAAGTGAAAGCGCGCCGATGATAAGCAGCGCGAGCATGATGGTCAGGCCAATCGCGGAAAGACGCGTGCGCCACCATGCGCGCGATTCGCGGACTCCGTAAGCGGCGTTAAGCGTATCGCCGATTGCGCCCATGCCGGAAGATGCGACCCACAAAGCCGCCAGCAGCCCGAAAGACAATTTGCCGCTGCCGGAGTTTTTGGTAATCTCATCGACCGTCGTGTAGATCAATGAGGAAGCAGAGCGCGGAATGACCTTGCTCAGATAGCCGAGCAGATTATTACGCAGAGTCGTACCCGATTCGGCGAAGTAGCCGAGCATCGCAACGAGAAAAAGCAGCAGCGGAAAAAGCGCCAGCACAAAATAGAAGGCTAAGGCGGCGGCGCGCGTCAGCAAGTCGCTGTCATAAATCTCCAGCCAGATACGAAGGGCAAGCTCCTTCGGAGTCAGACCGCCGAATTTCCAATGCGGCTGCGCCAGCATTTTAGACATCTCCTTGACGAATGAGAATCCACAAAGAAAATCAAAGCTTGCATCGAAGCTCATCAACAAATCACGGCGCAAGTATCGCACAAATGGATTATGCCGATGAAACCGAAAGTTCGTGCGCTTGAAGTCGTACAACTCCTTTCGTAGAATTTTGTAACCGCCAGCGCGCCGTCGGCGTCTGTCTTTTATAAGGCGATGGAGAATGAAGTCTTCCCGGCATTCGCAATCGCACGCGAAAGAAATCTCGATGAAATTGGAGAGAATAAAAGGATGAAAACAGGTAACAGAAAAAACCTTATCGGCGGCGGCCTCGCGCTCTTAATCGCGCTGGCGATGTCGGTTGCGGTAGGCTTTGGGCAGGGAAGGCCGGACAACGGCGGCGGCGAACGCGGCGGACACGGAATGCACGGCGGGCGCGGCAGGGACGGCGGCTTTGGTCACTTCGGGCGCAACCTTAATTTGACCGACGCTCAAAAAACGCAGATGCAGCAAATCGGTGACCGCTTCAAGGCCAGCACAAAAGGCTTGCATGAGCAGTTGCGCAATCTGGATCGCAATTCCGATGCGGTAAGCGACAACGGCACATTCAACGAATCTGCCGTGCGTCAGGCGGCACAGGCACGCGCCAATCTCGAAGTCGAACTCGAAGTTTCACACGCGCGCAGGATGTCCGAAATGTTCGCTGTGCTGACGCCGGAGCAGAAAACGCAACTCGCGCAGCAGCGCCAGCAGTGGCAGCAAAAGCGTGAGCAGCACGAACGACAGGGAGCGGATCAGTCAAACGACAATCAACAGTAAGCCGCGCGAAGAATCATCCGCTTGAAGAAGCAGGCGAAGGCTGATTCTGCGCACGGCTAAGTTGTCAATACCAAGAGCGGTGAGCGCGTTCGGGAGAAAATTATTCCGCTTCGCGCTCGCCGCCGTTTTGCAGCGATTCATCTACTCGCGTAAAAAACGAATTCGATATGGTAACGGTGAGCGATTTCGATTCCGCCGTCGATAACATGGCTCTTCAGTCAGAGAATGATTTGACGGATGACGAATTAATCAAGGCCGTCGCCGCCGGAGATGAAACGGCGTTCGAGACTTTGTTCAATCGCCATCGCTTGCAGATCGGGCGCGTCGCGGGGCGTTTTTTTCAAGGGCGCGAACAAATCGAAGAAATAATTCAAGAGAGTTTTACGAAGGCTTATTTTGCGCTCGACGCTTACGCGGGCGGGCGCGAAAATTCCTTTGTCGCGTGGCTCACGCGCATTGCGGTCAATGTTTGTTACGACGAACTGCGCCGCCGGAAACGCAGGCCGGAAACGATAAACGGCGATTTGAGCGAAGCAGAGTCAACATGGCTCGAATCCACCTTGCGCGCGACGGATGCCGAATCCGACGTTGAAGCGACGCTCGTTTCACGCGACTTTGCGGATAAGCTGCTGTCTCGTCTCAAGCCGGAAGATCGCCTTGTGCTGACGATGCTGCACGGCGAAGAATCGTCGATTGCCGAAATCGCGGAAGCCACCGGCTGGTCTGCTTCAAAAGTGAAAAGCCACGCACACCGCGCGCGCAAGACTTTGCGCCATGTGCTGCGCAGATTGTTGTAACCGAAGGGCAGTGATCCGACGTCTTTAGTAATAACTGTGCTGCTGCTGCGCACGACAGCGCGGCAATCGGAGCGAGAATGTTTCCAGAAAACAATCAAAGCATGAAATCGCAGAAACCGATTGATGAACGACAGCGCGCGCGCTTCCCGGACGCGCGGCTCGATGACATCAGTCGCTCGCTTGTGCGCGCCGCTCAAGCGAGCGAAGAGGAAATAGACGCGGCTGTCAATGCGCCGTTTCTTTACGCGCGGCTTCAGGCACGCATTCACGCGAAGGCGGAAACAAGCGCCGCCTTCGAGCGAAACAATTTGTGGGCGATGTTTTTGACGGCGTGGCGTCCCGTCACGGGAATGGCTTTGATGACCTTGTGCGCCGCCGTGCTGTTCTGGTTTACGGCGCTCGCCGGAACAGCCGCGACGAACGGCGAGTTGATGATGGGCGGCAGCGATTATCTTGCCAACGGCAATTCAAACTTCGAGCGGATTGTTTTCACGAACGGGAACGCGCCCTCGAATGATGAAGTGCTGACGACGCTCTTGAATCAAGATGAAACGGACGTAGCAAAATGATTTGGGAAGGCAGAACACGTTTGAAGGTTTGGCTGGTGCTCGTCGGCGTCTTTCTGCTCGGCGGCGTGACAGGCGCATCGCTCGCAGGCGTTTATCATTTGCGCCACCGCGATGATCCGCATAACAGAGACGGGCGGCGCGAAGCCTTCTTTGAAAAAATGCGCTCCGATCTTAATCTGACAAACGAACAGGCCGCGCAAATCAAAACCATCCTCGAAGAAACGCGCAGCCAATTTCAATCCCTGCAAGCCGAAGCGCGCCCGCGTTTTGATGCGATCAAACAAAAAGAGCGCGAGCGCATTCGCGGCATTCTCGATTCCCAACAGCAGCAGCGCTTCGATCAAATAACCGCCCGCCACGATGCCATGCGCGAACAACGCGACAGAAACGAACGTTGAATTCTAAGGTAATAAAATCAACCGCCGCGCTCCAATTTATTTACGATGTGACGATCAGCAGGGAGCACGGCGTATTCTCAAGCAGCACTGTGACGCGCGGGCCGAACGAGAGTTTTTCGCCTGTGCGTGCTTTGACGCCGAGCACGACGAGATTATGTTTGCCGCGTTTGATCTGGCGCAGGATGGCTGCCTCCGGCGCGCGACGCACTTTAACGATGGGCGTTACGCGCACTCCCTCGCGCGTGCCTAAATCCCGCACATCTGTGACGATGGCGCGGCCTGTGTTAAGGAGTTTGCGAATCTGTCGTATTAACAGTGCTTCGCTCGGCGCAGATGAAACATGCAGCGCGGTGACGCGGCTGCCGGAAGCTTTGGCGATGGCGATGGCGACTTCTGCGCCGCGCCGCGAATAATCCGTGCCGGTTGTCGGAACGAGTATGTTCAGTGAATGATCGAAACGCTTTTCGGCGTGGTCGCCGCGCGCAATGGCGATGGCTGTCGCGCCCTTAAAGTCCTGCCAGATATTTCCCACAGATGAGTTGAATGTATGCAACTCCTTGTCGCCGATTTCAAGCGCGCGCTCAACGCCTAGGAACAGCATCTCGAATCCTTTTTTCGTCGCGCCGAGAATCGCTTCGGATAGTTCCGCGTCGGTTATCTGGCGTGTCAGCACGTCTGGAAGAACTGCCGTTACAGCTTCCTCGCCGTTGCTGCCGCGCAACTTTTGCGCCGCCGCATCCATAGACATTTTGACAACGTCGCTGGAATTATCGCGCGTCAGCCGCAGCGTGGTCGTTTCCTTTGCGCCTAGTTCCAGCACACTCGCCATAATCTGCCGCGTGCCTGCGAACAACCCGCCGAGCATGGAAGCGAGCCGCCCGTCCGGGCTGTTGTCAACGGTAATCAGCAAGCGCTCGATTTTCGGCAAAGAATCTTTAGCTTCCGCTTGCTCGCGTTCGAGCCGCTCTTTTTCTTCGCCCGTCGGCGGAATGCGCGCGAGCGCCCAACGAAGCAGCGGCGGCGTAATCAGCGTGGTGGTGATCGCCATGAAAACGATCAGCGTGAAAATGTCGCGCGTCAGCACGCCCATCGAAAGCCCTATGGTAGCGACGATGACTTCCGTCGAGCCGCGCGCGTTCATGCCGATGGCGAGCGCCGTCGCTTCGCGGTGAGTCATTCGCCCGAAGCGGCCTCCGACATAACAGCCGACTATTTTGCCGAAGCTCGCAATCAGAATCAGCGCAATCGCCAGCTTCAACAGATACGGGCTTTTAAGCACCGTCAGATCAACCGAGAGTCCCGCGACGGCAAAGAAAATCGGCGCAAACAGCGCGACGACCAAGCCTCTTAATTGTTCTTCGATGTGCTTTGTCAGAATCGGCGATTGGCCGACAAGTATGCCGACGACAAAAGCGCCCAGCACAGTATGCACGCCGATATAATCCGTCAGCAGCGCGCCCGCGAACGTCAAAACCAGAATCGCCGTGATGACCGGCATCTCTATGCTGAGATGATCGTTCGTCCAGCGAATGACATGCGCGACGAGTCGTCCGCCGACGGTAAAGCTGAAGACGAGGAATATCGCCGTGCCGAGTACGCTGAAGCTCAAGCTCGCCACGTTGACGCTTCCTTCGGCGACTATTGCTCCGATGAGCGCGATGATAATCCAGCCGACGGTGTCATCGAGGATTGCCGAAGCAAGAATAATCTGCCCGACGTTGCGGCGCGTGAAGTCCGCTTCCATCACGACCATCGCCACAATCTTGACGGACGAAATCGAGAGCGCCGTCGCAAGGAAAAGCGAAGTCGCAAGGCGTTGGCGCGGGTCTGGAATCATCGCGTCCGGCAGAAATTCGCCGATCAGAAAGCCGCACACGAAAGGCAGCAGAATTCCGCCGATGGAAGTTGAAAAGGCTGTCCGGCGCATACGCTTGACGAGCGCCAAATCCGTTTCCATTCCGGTTATCAACAACAGCATCAGCACGCCTAGTTGCGAGATGCCGTCGATCATTTTCTTTTGCGCAATTGTGTCTGGAAAGATGGCGTGGCTCGCTTCCGGCCAGATTGCGCCGAGCACGGATGGGCCGAGCGCAACTCCTGCGATTAGTTGACCCATGACGGCAGGCTGCCCGATGCGCTGCATTACTTCGCCGAGCAATCTTCCCACCAATAACATCAAAGCGATTTCAGCAATAAAGATCATTACCGAATGGTCTGCGACATGCGCAGTGGCCTTCGCGGGCGCGCTAGCCATCAGCAGCGCAAGGCAGTGGGCGAAAAGATTTTGTGTGAACAGGAATAACATATTCTATTCGTCGTCTGGATAACCCGGCAAAATGTTTCTCACGCGCAAGCCTTTTATCCTTTGTTATTTTCGTTGTTACCGAAAACGTTTCCGGGAAATATTCCTCTCCAGTGTGGCCTAGCGCTGCTTGCCGATTCAAACGCGTCGCCCGTCAAAGTAGTGGAGAGGCGCGCGTTTTTTTCTTCGTTTCAACCGATAATCAAACCCATCAGGAATCGAACGACTCCCGCGCCCAAGATGACCCAAAAAGCATTCGGGCGATAACGTATCAGCACAAATACGGCGAGTCCGCCGATGAAAAGTCCTACCCAAGTATGTATGCCTGCGCGCCCGATGCTCAATGCCGCTGCGACGAGCAAGCCGACGACCGCAGGCGTGACACCGCGCAGGAATGATTGCACCCTTTCATTTGTGCGAAAACGGCTCAAAGATGATCCGGCGGCAATCGTCATCAAGAACGAGGGAAGAAAAATGCCGATGGTTGCGACGAGCGCGCCGAGCGTGCCTGCCACGCGGTAACCGATGAAGGTGGCGGTGATGAGCACGGGGCCGGGTGTGATCTGACCGAGCGCCGCTGCGTCTGCAAATTCCTGATGCGTTATCCAATGGTGATAGTTCACAGCTTCCGATTCGATCAACGGCAGCATGACGAAACCGCCGCCGAACGTGACTGCGCCCATGCGTAAAAATACAGTCGAGAGCGCGAGCAGCAATCCGAGTTTAGCGAGCACAGGCATGGATACGCCCAAGGCTCCGAAGGAATAAAGCCGTGTCTTCGATGAAGGCTCCGCTGTGTCTTCATCGTCATCGCCAGCAGCCTCATTGCCAGCGGCATCTTGATTCCTTTCCCGCTCATCGGCCTCGCCAGCCTGACGCACACGCTCCTCTGCGAGCGCACGCATTACATAGCCACCGACGAAAGCCTGTTTGCGGCGAACGCTGCGTTCGCGGCGCTGCGCCGTCATGCGCGTGGCAATGCGCTTCGTGCGCCGCCTGCGCCCGGCGACGCCTTCGACGCGCTGCCATTTTTGTATCTGCTTTTCAGCAAAGGAGTCTATGAAAATGCCGATAACGCCTGCCGCAAGCACCACCTCGATGACAGTGGCATTAAAGACAGCCACCGCCACACATGCCAGCGCCGCGACTATCCATTGCCATTGCTTGACGAGCGTGCTTTTGCCGACGCGCCACGCCGTCACGAGTATGAGCGCGACGACGGCTGCCGTCAGCCCGTGAAATAAGCGGTCTGTGTTCGGTAGATTCCGCAGATGCTTATAAAGAATTGCCAGCCCGATCATCATCAGCATGGAAGGCAGAATAAAGCCGACCAGCGCGACACTTGCCCCGCGCCAGCCGCGCAGCTTCAAACCGATGTATGTCGCGGCATTACCGGCGCTCGTTCCCGGCAGGCTTTGCGCGAGAGCGAAGCCTTCCGCAAACTCTTGATCCGTCAACCAACGTCGCTCGCGCACCGTCAGCGTTCTGATTTGTGAAATGACCGCCAGTCCGCCGCCGAAGCCGACCAGACCGATTTTAAGAAAGGATAAGAAAAGACCGCCGAGCGTGGCGGTGCGCGAGATGCGTTTTATTTCTCTGCGCCCGTAGCGAGCGCGCGTTTGCATATTGCGCACGCGCCGACGAATTTTACGGGACTTTTTGTCGATGATTTCCGGCACAGTTTTTCAGCAATCTGTATTGTTACCGATAACTCTCATTCTACGCCACCTCTCGATACGAAAGCCGGTAATTTCCTTCGCGGCTTTCGTCATCCGTCCGCCGGAATTATCCCGGAAGTTATTCGAGTAATATCGTCTTGACAATTATCGTTATAACGTCTATTATGTCGAACATGGTCGCTAAGGTGCAAAAGGATTTGAAGCAAGCCAAGCGCTTTGCCTGCCCGGAGGAAGAAGTCTTTCTGAATATTCAGCGCACGGCGGAGTTGTTGTCGTGGGGCATCAACGAAACGCTCAAGAAAGTGGAGCTGACGCCGACGCAGTACAACGTGCTCCGAATCCTGCGCGGCGCGGGGCAAGCGGGCGTCTCGTGCAGCGAAGTCGGCGAGCGGATGGTGACGAAGGACTCCGACATCACGCGCTTGCTGGATCGCCTCGAAGCGCGCAAGCTGATTTCCAGAGAGCGGGAAGCGAAAGACCGCCGCGTTATCAACACGCGCATCACGGATGAGGGATTAAGTGTTTTGAAGGACTTGGACAAACCCATCGTCGAATGTCATCGCCAGCAGTTGGGACACTTGGGAAGCAAGCAACTCATGTCGCTCAGCAAACTGCTCGAAGCCGTGCGTGGCCAGACTGAGTAGGTTTTTTTTGAGTTATTATTCGTTATAACAATGAACGTGATAACGAAATGAATCGTCGGCAGCAAGTTAAAGTGCCAAACCCGAGCGCGGGCTTCAGGTAATAATCGTTGCGCGCGATGGATGCGCGCTAAAAGTTTTACCACACTTTCTGCGGAGGCAAATTTATGGCTAACTCGAATCCGTTTTATTCGGCGTGGTCGCCGCGCGTATTGAGCGTGCTGCGCATCGTCGCGGGATTTCTATTTCTTGAGCACGGACTGCAATTACTTCTGGCGTTTCCGGCGGCGGGGCAACCGGGCGGCACTCCTGCGCCGCTATTATCGTTTATGGGCATCACGGGCGCGCTCGAATTAGTGGGCGGATTGCTGCTCATGCTGGGATTATTGACGCGCCTTGTGGCCTTTATTCTTTCCGGGCAAATGGCCGTCGCTTATTTTATGGCGCACGCACCGCAAGGCTTCTGGCCTGTACTGAACAAAGGCGAATTGGCGGCGCTGTATAGTTTCGTGTTTCTTTACCTGGCGGCGGCTGGCGGCGGCGTGTGGAGTCTGGATAATTTGTTGTGGCGAGGTGACGGAAATTCATCTCATACAGGCACTGCAAACGGCTCGATCAGGGAGGGAGTTTAATCATGGAGAAAATTGCTGAAACGCAATATCCGGTTCACGAATTGATTGAAAAACGCTGGAGTCCGCTCGCGTTTTCCGCGCAGGCAGTCGAGCCGGAAAAACTGCGAAGCCTTTTAGAAGCGGCGCGCTGGGCGGCTTCGAGTTATAACCAACAGCCTTGGAGCTTTATCCTTGCGACAAAGGAAAACGAACTCGATCACGAGCGTTTGCTCGGCTGCCTTGTCGAAGGCAACAGAGAGTGGGCGCGGGTTGCGCCGGTGCTGATGCTGTCAGTCGCCAGACTCGATTTCGATTTTGACAATAAACCGAACCGGCACGCCTTCCATGATGTCGGTCAGGCCGCATCGAGCCTCGCGTTGGAAGCCACCGCGCAAGGCTTGGTGATACATCAGATGGCGGGATTCGATGTTGCAAAAGCGCGCGAAGAGTTTTCAATCCCGGAGGGCTACGAGCCTGTCGCGGCGATTGCCTTAGGCTATGCGGGCAACCACGAAGGCTTGCCTGAAGGCTTGCGCGCAAGAGAAGAATCGCCGCGCGTTCGACGCGAGCAAAAGGATTTTGTGTTCGCTGGAAAGTGGGGACAAACTTCGCCGCTCGTGCTAAACGAAGCGCGCGGCAAAACCGATTGGTAAGGGGGAAGCATGATTAAAGTAAGAGCGGCAGCGGAGCGCGGGAAGACGCAGACAAATTGGCTGGACGGCAACCACACGTTTTCCTTTAACCGCTATTACGATCCGCGTTGGACGGGCTTTCGAGATTTGCTCGTCATCAACGAAGACCGCATTGCGCCGGGCATGGGCTTCGGCACGCACTCGCATGAGAATATGGAGATCATCACGCTGGTCATCGAAGGCGCGCTACAGCACCGCGATTCGACAGGCGGGAGCGGCGTGATTCGTCCCGGCGAAGTGCAAAAGATGAGCGCCGGAACGGGCGTCAGCCACAGCGAGATGAACGCGTCCGAAACCGAACCCGCGCATCTTTTGCAAATATGGATTCAGCCGGAGCGGGAAGGCATCGATCCGGGCTATGAGCAAAAGGAATTTTCAGAAGCATCGAAGCAAGGAAAGCTGCGGCTCGTCGCGTCGCCCGGCGGCGTTGACGGCTCCGTAACGATTCAGCAGGATGCGAAGCTCTATGACGCAGCGCTTGCGCCCGGCGATGAAGTTTCCTATCCACTGGGCGAAGGTCGTTACGCATGGTTACAGGTTGTCATAGGCGCAATCAGCGTGGGCGGCACGCTGCTTCAAGCGGGCGACGGCGCGGCCATCAGCGAAGAAAACTCGCTCGATATTCGGGCAAGCGAAGCGGCGGAAATTCTGCTCTTCGACTTAGCATGAAGCATCAGCCTGCTATATCGAATAATGAAAGCAAACATTTTACACAGAGGAGAAAAACATGAAACGTAAAGCATCGGCAGTATGGAAGGGCGGCATCAAGGACGGCAAAGGAATTATTTCGACGGACAGCGGCGTGCTTTCCGAGACGCAGTATTCCTTTAGCACGCGCTTTGAAGAAGGCAAGGGAACGAACCCAGAAGAATTAATCGCCGCCGCACACGCGGGCTGTTTCTCGATGGCGCTGTCGGGACAACTGGGGGAAGCAGGCTTGACTGCGGAAAGCATCAACACGACTGCCGCCGTCACGCTCGACAAAACAGCAGACGGATTTGCGATCACGGCGGTTCATTTAGACGTGACGGCGAAGATACCCGGAGCAAATCAGCAGGCTTTTGAAACGGCGGCGAATAACGCCAAGGCGGGCTGTCCCGTTTCTAAGTTATTGAACGCGAAGATCACGATGGACGCCAAACTCGAAGCATAAGCTGCGGCGCTATCGACTCAAATGATATTAAGTTTGAATCGATAGCGCTTTAGGATTCATTAACCGAATAATTAGAAGTGAACAAGGAAGGACAATCATCATAATGTTACCGACACGCGGATACGCAACACAAAGCCCTACATCCGATCTCGAACCCTTTAGCTTTGAACGACGCACGCCCGGCGCGCACGATGTTCTCATCGAAATTCTTTACTGCGGCGTTTGCCATTCCGACATACATCAGGCGCGCAACGAGTGGCAGAATTCGGTTTACCCGATGGTTCCCGGCCATGAAATCGTCGGGCGCGTCACGCAAACGGGAAGCGAAGTGACGCGCTTCAAGGAAGGCGATCTCGCGGGCGTCGGCTGCTTCGTCGATTCATGCCGCGTTTGCGACAACTGCAAGGAAGGCGAAGAACAACACTGCGAGAATCATCTCGTCCCGACGTATAACGGCACGGAAAAGGATGAGAAGACTTTGACCTTCGGCGGCTATTCGTCGCACATCGTCGTTGACGAAAGCTACACGCTGAAGGTTCCCGCGAATCTGCCGCTCGAAGGAGTCGCGCCGCTGCTTTGCGCGGGCATCACGACGTACTCGCCGCTTCGCCGTTTTAATGTTCAGGCAGGACAAAAAGTTGGCATTGTCGGCTTGGGCGGTCTGGGTCATATGGGCGTTAAGCTCGCCGCTTCGATGGGCGCTGAAGTGACTGTCTTCAGCACTTCGCCGTCGAAGGAAGCGGACGCGCGCAAGCTCGGCGCGCACAATTTCGTGGTCACGAAAGACCCCGCGAATCTCGAACCGCTGGCAGGCAAATTCGACTTTATTCTCGACGCCGTTTCCGCCGAGCACGACTTTAATATGTATCTGAATCTGCTGAAGCGAAACGGCGTGATGGTGCTCGTCGGCGCGCCGGAAAAGCCCGCCGAGGTTCAAGCCTTTTCGCTTATCAGCAACGGCAGAAGTCTCACAGGATCGGCTATCGGCGGCATACGCGAGACACAGGAAATGCTCGACTACTGCGCCGAACACAACATTACTTCCGACGTTGAAGTGATTCCGATTCAGCAGATCGGCGAAGCTTACGAGCGCACCATCAAGGGCGATGTTCGTTATCGCTTCGTGATAGACATGAAGTCACTATGAGCATAGGGAAAGCACGAAACAGGAAGGCACGAAACAGGAAGGCAAGGGGAATTTGATTATGGGCGAAGACAAAACGAATATTTTATTTTCACCGATTAAAGTCGGCGCGCTGGAATTGCCGCATAGGATCGTGATGGCTCCACTCACGCGCAGCCGCGCCGATAAAGGACACGCGCCCACAGAGATGAACGCGACCTACTACGCGCAACGTGCGTCGGCGGCGCTCATCATCACGGAGGCGACGCATTTCTCCGCGCAGGGCATCGGTTATCCGTCCACGCCGGGCGTACACACGCCGGAACAAATCGCCGGTTGGCGAGAGGTCACGGCCGCTGTTCACGCGCGTGGCGGACATATTTTTTTACAGCTCTGGCACGTCGGGCGCATCTCGCATCCGTCGATGCAGCCGAACGGCGAACTGCCCGTCGCGCCTTCGTCAATCGCCGCCGCAGGCGAGTTGTTCACGGGTAAGGGAATGCAAAAGTTCGTTGCGCCGCGCGCCTTGGAGACGAACGAAATTCCCGGCATCGTCGAAGGCTTTCGGCAGGGCGCAGTACACGCGCGCGAAGCGGGCTTTGACGGAGTCGAAATTCACGGCGCGAACGGTTATCTTCTCGAACAGTTTCTGGATGACAGCACGAACAAGCGCACGGATGAATACGGCGGCTCAATCGAGAACCGCGCGCGCCTTCTGCTGGAAGTGATGGAAGCAGTGACGGGCGTGTGGACGGGCGGGCGCGTCGGCGTGCGTCTTTCACCGGGCGGTGTGTTCAATACGATGCACGACTCCGATCCGGCAGCGACGTTCGGCTACGTCGCGCGCGAACTCAATCGCTTCGATCTCGCTTATCTGCACATCATCGAACCCGAAGGTGGCATCGCTGTCAACGGCGCGCAGACTTCTCCGACGACGTACTTGCGTTCTATCTTCGAGAACAAAATCATTACGGCTGCCGGTTACGACAAGGAAAAAGCCGAGCGCGTGCTCGCGGCGGGCGACGCAGACCTCGTCGCCTTCGGCAAACTGTTCATCGCCAACCCTGATTTGCCGGAACGCTTTCGCACAAACGCGCCGCTCAATCCGCCCGACGTATCCAGCTTCTACGGCGGCGACGCGCGCGGCTACATAGATTACCCTGCGCTCGAAAAGCAACACGCCCAACACGCCTGAACGAAATAACATACCGCTGCCGAACGGCTTTTCAGTCACGGCAGTTTCGATAAACGCTAAAAGCCGAAGCCCGCTGCAACGATAGCATTGCAGCGGGCTTCGTCGTTCATCCGGCCTCGCAGTGTTAATACCATCCATTGATAGATCGTCGCGCTATGGAGACTTCGCGACGCCGCTTAATAAAGTCATCTGCTTCGTGACGCACCTCTTTAATAAAGCTATTCTTCGCTTGCTATGAATAATCATCTGCGAGATATTGCGAAGAAGCGTTTTAACGCCGACCTCGACGCGCTTCCTGAACGCGAGCAGAAAGTCGTTCAGCATTTCGGTGATCGGCAGCATGTCAGCCACGATACCAATCTGGAGTTCGAGAAAAAGCTGACCTTCGGCCAACGACTCGCCGATCAGGTTGCGATGTTCGGCGGCTCGTGGACGTTCATCATCATCTTTGCCGCCATACTGCTTTCATGGGTGTTGTTCAACTCCTTCATTCTCGCGCGGCATGGCAAAGCGTTTGATGTATATCCCTATATTTTACTGAACCTCTTTTTGTCCATGCTCGCCGCCGTCCAAGCGCCTGTAATCCTGATGTCGCAGAATCGTCAGGAAGTCAAAGACAGGCTGGATGCGGCGCACGATTATGAAGTGAATTTGAAGGCGGAGCTGGAGATTCTCAGCCTCCATGAAAAGATAGACGAGTTGCGCGAGTTGAAATGGGCGGAGCTTATCGGGATGCAGCAAGAGCAAATTCGATTGTTGACGCAATTATTGAAAGAGCGCGGAGCTGTCGCCGGTAATCATTCGGCTTCGATAGGTTCCCCTTTGCAAGCAGCAACACAGTGCTGCTGTGGATGATTTGAGTAACCTTCAGAAAGAGTAAATTGAAATGGCTGTCGCTGAATTGAAGGAAACACTTCCCCTGACCGCAGATGAAGTGCGACTGATGAATGCCTACTGGCGGGCGGCGAATTATCTCTCCGTCGGCCAGATTTACTTATACGACAATCCGCTCTTGCGTGAGCCTTTAACGATCAAGCACGTCAAGCCGCGTCTGCTCGGTCATTGGGGAACAACGCCGGGGCTAAACTTCGTCTACGTCCACTTCAACCGTTTGATTAAGCAACACGACTTGAACGTGATTTACATCGCAGGCCCGGGACACGGCGGCCCCGGCCTCGTCGCCAACACTTACCTCGAAGGAACGTACAGCGAGTTTTATCCGAACATTACGCAAGACGCCGACGGCATCAAGAAACTGTTCAAGCAGTTTTCGTTTCCCGGCGGCATTCCGAGCCACGTTGCACCAGAGACGCCCGGCTCGATTCACGAAGGCGGCGAATTAGGCTACGCGCTCGTACACGCTTACGGCGCGGTCTTCGACAACCCGGATTTGCTTGTCGCGTGCGTGATTGGCGACGGCGAAGCGGAGACCGGCCCTTTGGCCGCAAGCTGGCATTCCAATAAATTTCTGAACCCGGCACGCGACGGCACGGTGCTGCCCATTCTGCATCTTAATGGATACAAGATCGCTAATCCGACAATTCTCGCGCGCTTGAGCAAAGAGGAGTTGACGAGTCTTCTCGAAGGCTACGGGCATAAGCCTTATTTTGTCGAAGGCGATAATCCCGACGCGATGCACTGGCTTATGGCGGCAACGCTGGATAAGATTATCGCGGAGATACACGCGATACAAAAGGATGCGCGGGAAAACGGATTCACCGCCCGCCCGCAGTATCCGATGATCGTGCTGCGTTCGCCGAAAGGCTGGACGGGGCCTAAGTTTGTTGACGGCTTGCCCGCTGAAAATTCGTTTCGCTCGCATCAAGTGCCGCTCACGGAGTTGGCGAAGAATCCCGAACATCTGCGGCAACTCGAAGAGTGGATGCGGAGCTATAAACCCGAAGAACTCTTTGATGAGAACGGAAAGTTAATAGCGGAGTTGGCAGAGTTAGCGCCAAAGGGCGAGCGGCGTATGGGAGCTAATCCACATGCCAACGGCGGACTGTTGCTCAAGGATTTGAGGTTGCCGGATTTTCAAGACTACGCGGTTGAGGTGTTGAAGCCCGCGACCATTGAAGCGGAAGCGACGCGCGTGATGGGACAATTTTTGCGCGACGTGATGAAGCGCAACGCGGACACTAAAAACTTTCGTGTGATGGGACCTGATGAAACTGCTTCAAATCGACTTGGCGCGATTCTCGAAGCAACTAATCGAGTCACCGCTGAAACGATTCTGCCGACAGACGATCATCTCTCGCACGATGGCCGCGTGATGGAAGTCTTGAGCGAACATTTATGTCAGGGCTGGCTCGAAGGCTATCTACTGACGGGGCGGCATGGCTTCTTCAACTGTTACGAGGCGTTCATACATATCATTGATTCGATGTTCAACCAGCACGCCAAATGGTTGAAGACGACGCGCCATATCGCTTGGCGCAGGCCAATCGCTTCACTCAATTATCTGCTTTCGTCGCACGTCTGGCGACAGGATCACAACGGCTTCAGCCATCAAGACCCGGGCTTCCTCGATCACGTTATCAACAAGAAAGCCGAAGTCGTCCGCGTGTACTTGCCGCCGGATGCCAACACATTGCTTTCCGTCACGGATCATTGTTTACGAAGCCGCAATTACGTTAATGTCATCGTCGCGGGCAAACAACCTGCGTTGCAGTATCTAGACATAGATTCAGCCGTGAAGCATTGCACCGCCGGAGTCGGCATCTGGGAATGGGCGAGCAATGATGATGGCGTAGAGCCGGACGTGGTGATGGGGTGCGCCGGGGATGTGCCGACGCTGGAGACGCTGGCGGCGGTAGATATTCTTCGACAAAAGTTCCCGGAATTAAAAATGCGCGTTGTGAATGTCGTTGACTTGATGACGCTGCAATCGGCGGGCGAGCACTCGCACAGTCTCTCCGATAAGGATTTCGATTCTCTTTTTACGACAAACAAGCCCGTCATCTTCGCTTTTCACGGCTACCCTTGGCTGATTCATCGTCTGACTTACCGCCGGACGAATCATCACAATTTTCATGTACGCGGCTACAAAGAAGAAGGCACGACGACAACGCCGTTCGACATGGTCGTGCTGAACGACTTGGATCGGTTTCATCTCGTGATGGATGTCATCGAGCGCGTCCCAAAGCTAGCAAACGTCGGCGCGCACGCGAAACAATCAATGCGCGACAAACTTCTCGAACACAAGCAGTACATTCGCAAACACGGCGACGATATGCCGGAAATACGTAATTGGAAGTGGTCTTATTGAAGGCGCGCTAAAGCATGAATATTCTGATACTCAACTGCGGTAGCTCTTCGGTTAAATTTCAGCTCATCGCCACCGATGTCGAGCGCATCGAGCGGAACACCGATGAGCGGCTCGCGCACGGCATCATCGAACGCATCGGCGGCGAGAGCATTATCACGTTGCAGGCGGAAGGCGGATTGCCGCAACGCTCAACTGCGCCGCTTCGTGACACGCGGGCGGCGGTCGAACTCGTCTTGCGTTGGGCGTGCGCCGAAGACTCGGGAATCAAAGAAGTCAAATCTGTCGCAGACATCCACGCCGTCGGGCATCGCGTCGTGCATGGCGGCGAACACTTCAAGCAATCCGTTTTGATTACAGATGAAGTCTTGCGCGGCATTGAAGATTGCATTGATCTCGCCCCGCTCCATAATCCGGCAAACATTAAAGGCATCAACGCCGCACGCGAAGTATTCGGCAAAGGCTTGCCGCAAGTCGCCGCCTTCGACACCGCGTTTCATCAAACGCTTCCCGATCATGCGTATCTATACGCGCTGCCGTATCAGCTTTACCGCCGCCACCGCATTCGTCGTTACGGTTTTCACGGCACGTCGCATCGCTACGTCGCATATCGCTACCGTCAATTGAAGAAGATTCCGCGCGACGAAACAAACATCATTACGCTTCATCTCGGCAACGGGTGTTCGGCGGCGGCGATTAAAGCGGGCGATTCCGTTGACACTTCGATGGGTTTGACGCCGCTCGAAGGTTTGGTGATGGGTACGCGCTCCGGCGACCTCGATCCGGCGATTATCGAATTTGTCGCGGCGAAGGAAGGATTGTCGGCGCAGGAAGTGGAGACGCTATTGAATAAGCAGTCCGGCTTGCTCGGTATCTCCGGTTTGACGAATGATATGCGCGAACTGCTCGACGAAGCGCGTGAATCGAATGATCGCCGCGCGCGGCTCGCCATCGAAATCTTTTGCTATCGCGCGCGTAAATATATCGGCTCTTATCTCGCCGCGATGAACGGCGCGGATGCGATTGTTTTCACCGGCGGCATCGGCGAAAACTCTTCGGAAGTGCGCGCCGGTATCTGCGACGGGTTGGGCTGGCTCGGACTCGAATTAGATACCGCACGCAACCACAAGCTAACGGGCGGGCATGAAGGCATTATCAGCACAGACAATTCACGTCTCGCCGCTTACGTCATTCCGACGAATGAAGAATTATTGATTGCGCGCGACACCGTGCGCGTCATCAGCGGCGTGCCGCAACGCTTCTGAATGTCGCAGGAATGCCACCTCATGTTTATCGCTGTTGCAAACGAGTGTGGTTGATGAGTAATAACAACCGAAAGTGGATCGCCCGCAGTTTGAACGGCATTCAATCCGACGGGCAGGGACAAGCCGCTGCCCCTACAATTAATTTGATGCGGGTACTCTCATCCGTGCCAGCGAATACTTCATTCAAGCCGACCCGCCTTGATTTATCTCTCTTCAACCTTAAGTGAAACATCTTTGCTCGAATGCCATAGCCAGCGAACGGCGAATCTCGGGCAGTAGCTGGCGCGTGGCGACGATTGTGTACACGCGGTCGCTGCGCTGTCTATTAAACTAGACACTGCATACTTCACACACCACACCGCGCCGTTTCTTTTCACGGAAAACCCGCGCGCATGATTCGCGCACACATTGGCACGCTCGTTGCTAATTTTATAAATGAACGAATAGAAAATCCTCGCGGGCAGCCTTCCGCTTCGCTGCCCTTCGGTTCCTGCAATGCCTCGCTGCTTGTTGCGCTGCTTCACCGCCGCGCTTCCCACTTCCAACGGCCCAAGATGAAGAGGTGTCCATCATGCCTAACATCGAATTAACGAAAACCGATATTCCTTTTTTACTCGACGGCAGCAGCTCGCTTCAAGTGCAAGCCAATGTCGCAGATTTAGACCATCCGCTTGCTCCGGGCAATGAAGACTTGTTCAATCTCGGTTTCAATGTGGCGGGCGGGCATTCGTTCGCCATCGGCGCGCAAGACAGCGTGAAGCTCGGCCTCGAAGCCAAAACAAGCGCGCGGCTGATTCCACTGTGGGCTTCGAGTTCAAGCGAACGCCTCAAGCTGCTCGAAAGTTATGGATTGAGCGGCTATTTCGATCCGGCGCAGAATCACGACGGGCGTTTGTTGATGCTGCTCGCTTTGGGAGCGGAAGCGGACGCGAGCGTAACCGGCAAGTACAGCTACTCTGTGCTGTCTGTGGATGCCACGTTAAAGGCTGGCGCGGATGCGGGCTATGCGCTTGTGCGCTCGTATCCCGCAGGCACTGTCGCGCGGGATAATCACGGATTTCTTCAAAGCGTTGCGCTTGCCCGCGAACGTCAGCGCGCCGCTTGCCGCAGACGAAGTGATCGTCTTCGAGTACGGCGGCTATTTGCAATTCAACGCGAGCATGGGCGTCGGCTATGAATTGAGCGGCGCGCCTTCTTTTGAAATTAGCCAACTGGCGTTTTCGGAGAAGTACGCGTTCAGTCTGATCGGCAAGGTGAGTCTCGGCGCAAGCGTCGCAGGCCGTTTCAAAGTCGAAGTGCAAGGCGGCGCGGAAGAGGGATGGGCGCGCGTCACCGTGCGTAAAAGCCATGCGAGTTCGTTTTCCGTCGCCGCCGATGTAAGCGCGTCGGCGACGTTCGAGCAGAAGGGATTGCCGGAAACGCCGAACGAATTCTTAAGCGCGCTGATCGGCCTGAACTCTAAAAATTGGTTGAATCTCTTCGAGCAAATTCACGACCTCACGGACTTCAACAAACTCCAAGTTTACCTAGACAATTTGGCGAAGTCCTTTATCGAAGAGTACACGGGAAAAGCCTTCGATACGCTGGCCGACAAAACTAAATTAGACGAAGTCCTCGCCCGAATCAACAAGGCCGTCGATGCTTACAATCATCTGGGCGACCATGCCGTAACGCTCTTTGATCGTTACTTCGACGCGGCGCAAAACAAAATTGATGACCGCCTTCGCCTCGCGCTCGACACCATCAAAAATGCGACGAGTTGGAATGCGCTGAAAGATGCAATGAATGGCGGCGCGGAGGGAATCTTGTGGAATGTCGTCAATCAATTAACCGAAGGCGATGCGCTCGGCTGGATGCTCGGACACGTCGAACCCGGCGGGCAGCATTTGGACTCACTCAACGAAATCAAAGCGCGCGCCGACAAATCCTTGCAATTGATTCAAAGTGAAGCGCACGCGGAACTTCGCCGCCTTATCGCTCTCGCCAAATCGAAATTCCCGCTTGATCGCTTCGCGCAGGAACTAGGGAATCTCGATTGGGTCGAACTCCAACACATGACTGACCGCCGCCTCATCGGATTCGTCGAGCGCTTAATCGGAAAAATAATCAACAATCTGGGCAACACCGAACTCGGCAAAGTCGTCACGCGGTTCCACGAAACGCTCGCCGCCGTGAAGAAGTTCGAGACGACGCTTTACGACAAAATAAAGTCTGCGCTCGATCAATCCTTTCAATTTCAATTGCACGCGGAGTACAGCCGCGCGACGGAGCAAACGGCGCTGCTCGATTTCGAGATTGATTTACGCACCGACATCGGAAAGCGTTTGATGAAGGCGGCGGGTCACGGCAACTTCGCCGAAGTTCTCGATTCATATGACAGCGGCGCGGTCAAACTCCATGCGGGCGCGTTGACGCATAAGGTAACGAAGCAAAGCAAGTTCAACGTCAACATCGTCGGCTGGCATCTGGGCTGGAATTATCAAGGCTTGGATCGCGTCATCACGCAGGCCGAACAACGCATCGATGCCGAGGCGGGCGGCCAACTAACGATCACTACGACTTTCGATTTGCAAAAGGAACGCGAGCGCAAGCGCCAAGGCGAACGCATCTACACGAATCTTTTGCTTCGCTTCATCGGCGAATCGAAAGGCAAAGTGCAGTTCGATCCGCGAAATCAAACGTACCTTGTCGATGTCATTACGGGAATGGCGGCGCGTTATAACCTCGTCATCGATGACGAAAGCACGACGCAACGGGAACTCGCGCAGTATTTGAGCTTTGCCGATGATTTCGGCTTGACGGCTTCGGATGAATCGACGGAGGCCGCGCTCGTGCCGCTCTTGCCGACGGACGCGAATGGCAACTACGGCGCAGTCTCAGTCCATTACGATGTGCGTTTCACGGAAGAAGGCTTGCGCTCGCTCTTCAACGCCGCGTTCACCTCTGCCGACGAAGTGTTTTTACGGCGCACCATGCGCTTGATCGTCCTCGCCAACTACATCGGCAAGGGAAGCTTTCTGGCGGATCGCGCGTGGTGTTACTGGACGCCGGGCGTTCAAGTCGAGTGGGCAAAGGGACAGGCGGCCTTTATCAATCATTCATCGCTGCAATTCATCCCGATTGCGCCGTCGCCATTTAAGAATTTGACGGCTCCCGCGCGCGTCACGCTTCCGCAAACGGAACTCCGGCAACTCAGCACGCTCTACTACATAGAAGACCACCTGATGAAAGGCGTGCGCAATTTAGCGCGGCTCGTGCAATCGCCCGGCCAAATAAATCCGCGCGACTTCGAGAGCAAGCTGGGAGATTTCGGCGACGCTCTTAAGCTCTACGATGATTTTGACGAAGGCGAAAATACCGTCTTCGCGCTCTTCGATAAATTGATACAGCGCAACGCAACGGGCGCGCAAACGCGTCATTCCAGCTTAACGCTGACTTCCAAATTAAACGGGCGCACGGCAACCAAAATGCTGATCGCTTAGATATGCAATCAGCCAAATCGTCGGTGATCAAACCGGCACACGCTAAAGGCAGTTTCACAAATAGGTGAACGGAAAAGCTAGACGAAAATCTCAAGATGAAGGTTTACCGCGCGCTTACCTTTCAATCGCTTTTCATAAGTCCGCCGGACGGCTTCGGCGACGCCATTCGTTACGGCGAAGAGTACGCCAATGAACTCGGCGGCAAAGCACTCGAAGCAGCGATAGCGATTAATTTGGCTGCCGCCTACGGCCAGAAATATAAATGGCTTCAACAGCAGTCCGCCAACACGAAGGAATCGGAGAACGCAAAAGAATTGGAGAACGCGCGCGCGGCCTCGCTCAAGTATGTAAAAGCCGCGATTTCCGCCAACGGAAAATCGAAGGAAAGGCTACTCCAGCTTTTGCTCAAAAACTATCCGAACAAAAATCCGGACGACGATGATCTCGAAGTCTTCGAGCATGACAAGGAGTTTCGCGCGGCTGTGGATTTAGAGCCGTGCTAGGACAACAAGACAAACCCCACCAACAAAAATCATTAAGGAGGAATCAGCAAATGGCTACCAACAAGAATAGCGCGACTGTTAAGGGCAACGCAGGGAACGGCAATGCAGGACTTGCTGCTGCGACGTTCACGGGAACGGACAATCGCACGGTCTCGACCGACGCCAAAATCGTTCTCGTAGATGTGCCGGGCAGCAATCTTGTCACGCAGGATTTCAAAGACAAAGTAATGCAGATTGCCGACACGCTCGCGGTTAATCCGAACTACTTGATGGCCGTGATGAGCTTTGAAACAGGCGGCTCGTTTAGCCCGAAGCAAAAAACATCGCCGGAAGCGGAGCCGTCGGATTGATTCAGTTTATGTCCAAAACGGCGGCGGGACTCGGCACCAGCACCGCCGCGCTCGAACAGATGTCTGCCGAAGAACAATTGGACGTTGTGGCGCGCCATCTGGCTCCATTCAAAAATAAACTGAAGACCATCGAAGACACGTACATGTCCGTGCTGTACCCGGCGGCCATCGGCAAGGGCGGCGATCACATTTTATTCAAAAGAGGAACGAAGGCTTACGCGCAGAACAGCGGACTCGACAGCGACCACTACGGCAACGTGACCGTCGGCGAAGCGGCTTCCAAAATCCGGCAGCGTCTCGGCGCGTCCGTCGTCGGCACGGGCGAAGTATTGCGGCGCGGCGTCAATAGCCCGGAAGTCGGAAAGCTGCAAAGCGAATTGATCGACTTGGGTTACATGCGTTCGGATCAAGTAGCGTCCGGTGCAAATGCCTTCGGCCCCTTAACGGAAGGAGCGTTAAAGCGTTTCCAGCGCGACACTAATTTAGAGGAAACAGGCGTCTACGATGCCGCCGCGCAGTCGGCGCTACGCCAGCTCAATGAAGGAATCCGGCGCGGAAGCAGTGGCGATGTCGTATACGGATTGCAAATGCGTCTCGTCAAGCTCGGCTATCTGACGCTCGCGCAAGTGACGAGCGGGCAAAAGCATTTCGGGGAATTAACTGATACGGCGCTCAAAACATTTCAGTCGCAGCATGGCGTCAATCCGTCCGGCATTTTAACGGATGAAACTTACCGCGCGCTCCTTGCTTCCGCGCCGACACCGCCGCCGCTCGTGCCCGTCGCCGACAGCACGCGCATCGACACGGTGCTGCCCGAATCCGGCAAGGGCTTCACCACCTACAAACGCGAGCAGGGCGGAGCCGATCAATACGGGCGCGCTTCGACTATTCGTTCGATCATGGACATTGCAGAGGCATGGTGCGAGCAGCATCCAGACCTTCGCCTGCAGTTCGGCGACATCAGCCGCAGAGGTGGAGGGTCTTTCGATCCTCCGCACAAAGCTCACCAGCGCGGCGTCGAAGTGGACATCAGGCCGATTACGAATAACGGCAGAGAAGAACCGACGAGCATTCATGCAATGAACTACTCGCATGAATCGACAAAGGAATTGGCGCAGCTCATCAAGGAAAAGTTTCCCGCCGCCACGCTCTTTTTCAACGATGAGCGTTTGATCGGCTTGAAACTGACAAGCCCGCTCGCAGGCCACGACGATCATCTGCACTTGCGCTTTCCCGGTTGAGCAGCAACCTCTCTTGAGATGATTTCTCGGAGACGGTTTCTTGCGGGCTAAGACGGCAGGCGGCGCAAGCCGTTGCCGTAACCCGAAACCTTTGTCCTTCAATTGAAGGGCGCATCAACCTTCCTGATGGAGTAAGCCATGCCTGATTTATCGAACGATCCGCTGGAACTTTATCAAGTGCTGGAAGAAGAGTTTGTCAGCCTTCACGGGCAGCTTACCGAATGGGAAAAGGTTACGCTGCACAAGCGGGAAGGCATCGTCGCGCGGCTCGATTGGAAGTTTGATAAAAGCCACATCAATGACGCCGCCGGGCTAGCGCGCAAATTAAGGCGCGATGAAGAATTGTACAAACATCTGCGGCGCGTTTCGCCCGAATTGGAAGGCAAGCTCGCAGCCTACGAAAACACCGCCGCGCTCGAACGCCTGACGGAAGCGCTCAACGAATTATTGCGGCGTGAAATCTACGATCAGGAAGCCTTCAAGTTCGTTGACTTGAAGGCTTCGACGAAGGAGTTGATAAATATCCATGCAAGCTCCAGCCCGGCGTTACCCGATAGGCTCGCGCACATCAATCGTTTGCTGCTCGAAGAAATTTTCGCAGATGAATTGGAAAGGATTTCCGACCTTCGTCTGGCGGCGATGTACCAGCGCCTTCACAGAGAAAAAACATCGGCGCTGTGTTTGTCCGGCGGCGGCATTCGCAGCGGCACCTTCGCCCTCGGGCTGATACAGAAACTTGCGTGCTATGGCCTGCTCGAGCAATTCGATTATTTATCGACCGTCTCCGGCGGCGGCTATATAGGTAGTTGGCTGACGGCATGGCTACACCGCCATCCCGGTGGCTTGCGCGGCGTCGTCGAAGAGTCGGAAAATTCCTCGCCCAAGTCGAAGACCGACCCCGACCCGCCCGCGATTCAGCACCTGCGCGAATACAGCAATTTCATTACTCCGAAAATCGGATTTCTAACCGCCGACACATGGGCGTTCATTACCATCTATCTGCGAAACTTGCTGTTGAACTGGCTGGTCTTGATACCCTTGCTGGCAGCTGTGCTCGGGCTTCCGAGATTGCTCGAGGCAGTCTATCTCGCCCAGCCCGTAACACCACACTCTCTGGACTTGTTCGGCTACGCGTGCCGCCTTCGCCTCGCCTTTTTAATTGTCGGAGCCGCGCTGCTGATTCTGTCGCTCACTTACATCAACCTCAGCCGACCCGGTGTCAACAAACAAATAATCGAACGCAGCTCTTTTTGGCGCACGCGTTTGCGGCAGGGAAGCTTTCTCAAATACTGTCTTTCGCCGCTTGTCTGCGGCATGGCGCTTTTGACGACGTACTGGGCTTGGTTTCTCGACGAGCAAGCGAGTCGTTCGGGTTCATTAATGCTTCGGCCGTTTATTTTATTCGGCGTCGCCCTTCCTTTTCTCGCTTCCGTTCTGTATGCGCTTGTGCTGCGTAGATACAAACACTTGAAGGAATTCAGCCGCTGGGAAATATTTATCATACTGCTCTTGCTTGCGGCGGGCGGAGCAGGCGGCGCGCTTGCGTATGTTGTCGCAACGGCCTATGCCGCTTCGGGAGCGGCGTGGCTCGACCCGAATGCGTCGGACGTTACGGATCCATGGCGAACGTGGGGAGTGGAATTGTATACGTGTTTTGCCGTGCCGCTGCTGTTGCTGGTGATCCTTCTGGCGACGACGCTGTTCGTCGGTTTGACGAGCCGCGCCAGAGGCATCGACGACGAAGACAGAGAATGGTGGGCGCGCTTCGAGGGCTGGGTTTTCATTGCGATCATCGTTTGGGTGTCGCTTAATACGCTCGTCATCTTCGGCCCTTGGATGCTGCTCGAATTTCCCAAACTCGCAGCTTCCATCGGCGGCATTTCCGGCCTCCTCGCGCTGCTTGCCGGACGCAGTTCGAGAACGCCCGCCAACGAAGAACGAGCCGGGCAAAAAGGTTTGCTCGCCGCCATTATCGGCAACCATATTTTGCCGCTGCTGGCTTTCGCCTTTCTGTCGATCTTTCTGATTTGCCTGTCGCTCGGCACATCTTTGCTGCTGCAATCAATCGCCGCGCCGCCCGGCTATACGCTGTGGCCTTTCGGATACCAGTTCGATCTCGCAGGGCAACCGCTCGACTTCGTAACGCACATGCGAGTGGTTCACTACGCAAGCTTGCCGTTCGTCGCAAGCTTCATCGGCATTGCGGCGCTGACCGGCGGGCTGCTGGGGCTATTCTTTAATCTAAATAAGTTTTCTCTTCACGCGGGCTATCGCAACCGGCTGATACGCGCGTTTCTCGGCGCGACGAGAAGCGAAGCGGAGCGCAATCCGAATCCGTTTACAGGCTTCGATCCGGGCGACAACATTTACATGCACGAATTGCGTCCCGTGCTGTTTCACGAAAACGACTTCACGGATTTGCGCGGCCTCGCCGTTTCCATCAACGCAGAGCAAAACGATTTGTCCGCGTTTTTGAAAGCGCATTTGTCCGATGAAACGCTCGAAGCATTGAGCGCTCACACGGACACGACTCCGCTCGAACCGCGTTTGAAAATAGATTTGATCGAAGACATCAATCGCATACTAGAGAACGATGCGATCCGCGCCGTCGGAGAGCTGCTTGTCGAAAACCCGCCGCCGCCAACAACATCATCAATGCAAACTGATGAAGCGATTGTTTGCAAGCGTCAGGTCTTAACTCAAGCTTATCCGGACTGCATCAAAAACAAATACCCGCCCGCGCATAAACTTTTGCACGTCGTCAATCTGGCGCTGAATCTGGTGGGCGGACACAATCTCGCATGGCAGCAGCGAAAGGCAGAAACCTTTGCCGTCACGCCGCTGCACGCAGGCTGTCACAGGCTCGGCTATCGTCGCTCGAAATGCTACGGAGGAGCGAACGGCATTTCTCTCGGCACGGCGGCGGCGGTCTCCGGCGCAGCCGTCAGCTCGAACATGGGCTACTACACTTCGTCGCCGCTGCTTTCGATTGTGCTGACGCTCTTCAATGCGCGGCTCGGATGGTGGCTCGGCAATCCGGGCGCGGCGGGCGAAAAAACTTATCATCGCTCGAGTCCGAAGCTCTCGATCACTCCCATCATAGAAGAAGCCTTCGGACTCACGGACGACACGGGAAGATACGTGTATCTATCGGACGGCGGGCATTTCGAGAATCTGGCGCTTTACGAAATGGTGCTGCGGCGTTGCCATATCATCATCGCAAGCGACGGCGCGCAGGATAAAGACTATGAATTCGACGATCTCGGAAACGCCATCCGCAAGATCAGAATCGACCTCGGCGTACACATCGAATTCGATGATGTCCCGATCTACAAGGAAGCGCCGCAGGGCAAGCAGGGACGATACTGCGCGTTCGGCAGAATTCGCTACAGCGCGGTTGACGGCGACGATGTTAAGGACGGCGTTTTGATCTACATCAAGCCCGCGATCTACGGGCGCGAGCCGCGCGATGTGCTGCAATACAAGAAATCCAATAATGATTTTCCGCATCAGACAACCGGCGACCAATTCTTCGACGAGCCTCAATTTGAAAGCTACCGGATGCTCGGCGCATACATTATGGATCGCCTCTGCGATAACGAACTGGGCAAGGGCGGTCAATCCGCAAAGCTGACCATCCATCAATTTGTCGAACAGGCGTACAAAAACTATGCGCGCCCGGACTCACGCACCTTCGAGCCGCTCGAATCGGATTGGCTATCGGCATGGATAAAGAATGCGCCTCCTTGAAATCAATTCATCGCAAACGAAACAGCCACGAGGACGGCAGCATATCAGTGCGTCAACGATTTCTTCTTTACCCTTTGCGCGGAATGCGTGACAATACGCCTATCTATTCGGAACTCTGTCGTCTGCAAAGGTTATTCACTGAATGAAAAACGTTATGCGCCCGTTGATTGCTGCGCTGTTGATGTCGTTTTCGCTTTCCGTCGCGTTAGCGCAAGTCACTGAAGGAAGGCGCGGCATCAAGCCGGAAGATTACTACTCGTTTGAATTTTTGAGTGATCCGCACCTTTCGCCCGACGGCAAGCTGGTTGCCTACGTGGTCACGGTTATTGATCAAAAGCAAAACCGTCGCGTCTCCAATATCTGGGTGACGGCGACGGACAACAGCCGCGCGCCGCGACAATTCACTTTCAGCGCGCAGTCTTCGAGTTCTCCGCGCTGGTCGCCCGACGGACAAGCGCTTGCTTTTCTTTCATCGCGCGCGGCGGGAAGCGAAGTCAATAACAACAGTGCCGGTAGCGTTAATAATCCGGTCACGGCGAACGCGCAAGGCACAGCGGCGGCAACATCAACAACAGCGGCGCGTGCGACTCCGACGCCGAATGCTTCAAGCGCGCCGGAGCCGTCTCCGTCAAACGAGCCGACAGCGCCGGGTTCGCCCGGCATTACGAGCGCGCAGAGCACCGTGAGCGTTGAGACTCCGCGCTCGCAAATCTATGTGCTGTCTTTGAACGGTGGCGAAGCGCGTCGCGTAACGAATCTAAAAAACGGCGTCAGCAGTTTTCAGTGGTCGCCCGACGGAACGCGCTTTGTCGTGCTCAGCCGCACGGGGTTGAGCGACGAACAAAAAATCGCGCGCAGCGATGTGCGTCATTACCGCCATACGTCGTACAAGTTTAATGATACGGGCTGGTTCGACGACAAGCGCAGCCACCTGTGGATCGTCAACGCGGAAACAGGCGCGGCGAAGCAGATTACGTCCGGCGAAGATTGGAACGACTCAGACCCGCAGTGGTCGCCCGACTCGACTAAGCTCGCCTTTGTTTCAGACCGCACAGGCAAGGCGTTCGACGAAAGCCGCAACACGGATGTGTGGGTGATTTCTGCGGACGGCGGCGCATTGACGAAAATCTCCGATCATGCGGAATCGGATGAAAGCCCGCGCTGGTCGCCCGACGGAAAAACCATCGCCTTCACAGGCCAATTGCAGGAACGCGATCATCCGAAAATCTGGCTCGCGCCCGCCGCAGGCAATGCCGTTTCCGTGCTCGCGGCGAATAATCTCGATCTGATTCCGACGAGTCTGCGCTGGGCAGAAAACGGGCAGGCGCTTTTCTTCGAGACGGGCGTCAAAGGCGAATCGCATTTGTTTCGCGTCGATGTTGCGACGAAAGCGCTGCGGCAAATAACTTCGGGCGCGCGTGCCGTGCATAACGCCGACATCAGTAATCAAAGCGGCAAGATGGTTTATGCGGCGAACGACTTTCAGCATCTGGATGATCTTTACATCGCGGACGTAAGCGGCGCGGGCGAGCGGCAATTAACGCATCACAACGAAAAACTGTGGAAGCAAGTCGAAGCGCAAGGCATCGAGCGAATCACTTACAAAGGCGCGGACGATTGGAACATAGACGGCTTTCTCGTCAAGCCGCTTCACTGGCAGGAAGGTAAAAAGTATCCGCTCATCTTGAGCATTCACGGCGGCCCTGCCGGAATGTACGGCGTCGATTGGTATCAAGAGTTTCAAGTTTACGCGGCGCGCGGCTACGCCGTCTTCTTCACCAACCCGCGCGGCTCGACAGGCTACGGCCAAAAGTTCGAGCGCGGTATCGAAAACGAGTGGGGCGGCAAGGATTACACGGACATTATGAACGGCGTCGAAGCGGTGCTGGCAAAAAACTCTTGGATAGATAAAGAGCGTCTGGGCGTGACGGGCGGCAGCTACGGCGGCTACATGACCAACTGGATCGTCGGCCACACCAACATCTTCAAAGCCGCCGTCACCTTGCGCAGCGTTGTGAATTTCATCAGCGACGAAGGAACGCGTGACGGTGCCTACGGCCACCGGACGGATTTCGGCGGCGACCTTTTCGAGCGGTTCGATCTTTACTGGGAGCGTTCGCCGCTGCGCTACGCAAAGAACGTTCGCACGCCGACTTTGATACTGCATTCCGATAACGATTACCGCGTGCCGCTCGAACAAGGCGAGCAATGGTTTCGCGCTCTCAAGCATTTCGGAGTGCCTGCCGAGTTCGTCATCTTCCCGCGCGAAAACCACAACCTCACGAGAACAGGCGAGCCGAAGCACCTTGTCGAAAGCATGAACTGGCAGCTTTACTGGTTCGACCGCTATCTTAACGGCAACACGCAGGCCGTTGCGCCCGACAGGTAAAATCGCCCGTAAACTTTTCCGCCGCGCCGTTTTTTGTCCGGCGCTCTACGCACGGTTCGTGTACTTTGCGCGCGGCTCATGTGCTCAATTCGACTTTGTATGCGCGGTTCGCTAACGCGCTCGTCTCGATCTCGACAGCGAGAAACTTTTTGATGACATCCATATTCGTCGTGGCGTGCATAGAGAGCGGCAGCGTCGTAAACGAGCCGCCTCCGGCTAAAGCCATCGGCAAAAGCAGTTGATCCGCAAGATGCCCGCCCGTTGCCGCCGCTTCAACTGCCAGATACGAACGCGCTTCGTTCACGACGCGCCCGGCAATTGTTTCCGCCAGCACGCCGCGCTCGCCGAAGCCCGTGAACACTTCCGTTACATGCTCGCATTCAAGCTCGATTGAAATAAAATTGCCGGGGCCTTTTGAGTCGTACAACGAATCAACAATCAGCCACTCGTCATTCCAATTCAGCTTGCGCTTGATGATCTCGATCTCACGCTCGGCGATGCTTCTGTGCAAGTTAGCCACGACAGCACGCGCGCGGCGTCGCACGATTGAGCCGCGCTCCGTGATGTCCAATCTTTGAAATCCGTTTGCCGGTTCGACGCGCACGCGAATCGATCCGCCGCCCGCCGGATAAAAACCGGGACGCTCTAGTTCGGCGCTCACATTGATGCCCATGCGATTCATGAGCGGCAGAAAAGCCTTGACGAGAAAATCGAACGGCGGCGCGTGCGGATTGTGCGTGCCGCCTTCAATGACAACGGTGCTCGCCCCGCCAGCCAACGCGAGCGCCGGAAACACAGTCTGAAACACGAGCGTCGCGCTGCCCGCCGTGCCGACCACGAAATGATAATCGCCGCCCGCGAGCGCCGCCGCGCCTTCCTCGTGTGGCACAAACGTCAATTCCTGCGAGCCTAAGTTCGCGCCCGATACCTCCGCCGCGCCGACACTCGCCGCCGCCTTCACCGCCGTCAAATGCTGCCGCAAAAGTCCCGGCCTTTCTCTTCCGGCGCGAATCCCCTCAATGCGAAACGCTTTGCCCGTCACGAGCGCCAGCGCCAGCGACGTGCGAAGTATTTGCCCGCCTCCTTCTCCCTGTGAACCATTGATTGTGATGAATGGATTTAACATTGAACTTTGTTAAGTTTATTTGTCTGCTCTAACTCTCATTGAGCGTCTCGGATTCAATCCTAATCTTTTCACCAAGTTCATTGACGGCTTCAAGGAACAAGTTGAACGCCGATTCTCCGTTGATTTTAACACCCATCTTTTCATCAAAAAGTCTAAATGCCTTGTTCACATATTTAGCCGCTCTATAAACATAATCAATATCTGGCGGGACAGAAGCGATGACAGGCACTCTGTGGTAACGGTGCAAAGGATTATCGCAAAAAGTTAAATTGTATCTGGCTACATGGTTCCACATATTGTGAGTCGCGGTGCTAAATGGTGAGTAGGCATAGTTGTACAAATCAACGCAATTGGCTTGTTGCGCCATTGTTCGGGCATCCAGTCCAGACCAGCTACCAACATTAACTTCTGTTAGGAAGCTAAACCTCTGTGAGTCTAACCAAGCCTCCTTTTGTTTGATAATGGGATTGTTGCCAGCGTCTCCTCTTTCACCTTAGGGTCGTCAAGAATCCAAGCGAGGTTGATGTAATTATCTACCATCGACCTTAAAAGCAATGGGGCAACGTGTCCGTTCCAAATTGATGGGGCATGTGCGAACATCAAAAAGGTTCACTATGTCGCATCTCATGGCAGTTGGCGCAGAGCATATCGCATTTCTCCATCTCTGCGAGTAATCGCTGCCATGACTTGTTCACTACTTGATTGCCGATGGCAAACTCTTTCGCTTCTCTATCTCGATGGTGAAAGTGAAAGATGCAGGCATTCTGTCCGTTGTATTCAATACCGCAATCAAGACATTTACCGCCCGCAACGAGAACAAGTTTAACTTTTCTTTTGCGATGGTAGCCGCGCTTGTACAGCATTCGTTCGAGTCTGTGCCGGTGATTCCACTCGCGTTTGTACTGAGTCGGCGAGTCGTATTTCCTGCCGTTGTGTCCATTGATATACGTTTTCAGCCGTCCGTATAAGTCACGGTCTTTGAGCTGCGTGCCACAACCGCAAGCGCAATCAATCCAATTGGCGTTTTCGTAAGCGCGCTCAAAGTAGCGTGCTTTAATCTCCTTCTTCGTTAAAGCCAAAATGCACCTCCTCAACGGTTGTTGATAAAGATGCACTATAAATCCAACCCGGCTTGCAACGCGAAACTAAAAATCACAACGGCTCACGAATGAAGGACGTGATGCCACGTTGCGCAATTGTTTTTCCGCAGCCTCTTCGACGCCGACGCCGCGAGTCCATGCTTTAATCGGCACGCCGCGCTCCGGCGCGATGACGTTGTAGTTATGCTCAGTCATGATTCTTGATTCCTTTCCGATGCAGCGCCCCAGTCCCACCCCCACCAGCTTCGATGAATCAGCACGCGGTAGTAAACATTCACAATGCGCTTTACGCTTGTTACTTTGCCGGGCATGATTTGTACTCTTGCGGGGATCGAACCCGCAGACGCGCGCCCCTCTCGCGTCACCAGTGCTGCGGCGGTTAGCCGCAATCCAACTCTTTACCCTGTCGGCGGGTTCGTGCTCGCTTTTGTCTACGCTGGCTACCGACTACATCGCCGTAAAATTTCCTCGGCTCACAGTTTTCTTCGACTCACAGCAAATCCGTTTTCCAATTTGCTTCCTGAATGCGCGCGTCCAACTCGCGGTACTGCTTTGCCAGTTCATCCGTGCGCTTCTGCACTTCCGCGACGTTCACAGTGCTGACGAACTTTATTTCCGAACGGCTGTACAAGTTCTGCTGCACGGCGGCGGCTTCCGCCAGATTGTTGTATGCCGCGCGTCTCGCTGCCAGCACGTCGCGCTCCGCCAGCACATCGGACACGGTGCGTTCGTTGGCGTCGAACTGCGTCGTCGAATTTGTGCGGTTAATGCGCTGAATCAAATCGAGCAACTCGGCGGCGACGCGCTCCAACTCTGTAACGAGTTCCTGCGGGTTCTCCGGCGGCGCGTCGCCTTCCTGCACCTTCGCGCTGCGCACGATGCGCGCCTTTAATTGTTCAAGACGCTTCTGGCAATCGGCGCGTAAAATCAAAGCTTCGGCTAATTTCATTTCATTCACCTCACTCAAAACTTATCTTACGCTGCGCGGCGATGCGGCGATGAGCGCGCTCTTCGGCCACGTCAAAGGCTCCTTCACGGGCGCGATGCGGGATCGTCCCGGACTGCTGCGCGCGGCTGACGGCGGAATGCTTTTTCTGGATGAGATCGGCGAACTAGGGCTTGACGAGCAGGCGATGTTGCTGCGCGCGATTGAAGACAAAACTTTTATGCCCTTGGGCTTTGACCGCGAAGTGCAAAGCGATTTCCAACTCATCACCGGAACCAACTGCGACCTCGCAGACGCCGTCAAACATAAACGCTTTCGTGAAGACCTACTCGCACGAATCAACATCTGGACTTTTCAATTGCCGGGACTGCGCGAGCGCATGGAAGACATCGAGCCGAATCTGGAATACGAGCTGGCGCTTTACGCGCGCCGCACCAACACGCAGATTACGTTCACCCGCGAAGCGCGCGCCGGATTCCTGCGCTTTGCGACATCGCCGGAAGCGAAGTGGACGGGAAATTTTCGTGATTTGAACGCCGCCGTGAGACGCATGGCAACGCTCGCATCCGCTGACGGCAGCGGGCGCATCTCGCTTGAAATTGTCGATGAAGAAACAACCAGATTGAGCGCGCTCTGGAACGCCGGAGAGGAAAACACAAACGGCGATTGTGTCTCACAACTCGGGGAATTTCTCGAACCGGAACAATTAGCGGGATTGGATTTATTTGACTGCGAACAACTCGCATCGGTCGTGCGCGTGTGCCGCGAGGCACGCACATTGTCCGAGGCAGGCCGCCGCTTATTCACAGCCTCGCGCAACCGGCGCAAAACGGCGAATGATGCTGACCGGCTGCGCAAATATCTCGCGCGTTATGGACTGGATTGGCGCGTGCTTCGAGAGAAAACTGCTGACGAATAATGAGCCTGTAATGCCTGCCCTTATGCGAGAGTTCGGAAGAGTTTTAAGATACAGATTTTATCGACAAAATCAGAGTGCCTTGCGCTGCGGAAAATTCTGTCAGGTACTCTTAGAGATCGGGAATCTGCCATTCAATCTGCGGTTTGTCGGCGGCACGCAGCACTTTGTTAATTGCGGAGAATGGATGGCTGCCGAAGAATCCGTTATGAACCGATAGCGGCGACGGGTGCGCGGACTTAATGATCGCGTGTTTGTTTGTATCAATCAGCTTAATCTTTTTTTGAGCGTAAGCGCCCCAGAGCACAAAGACGACGGGGCTATCGCGCTCGTTGACGCGGCTGATAATCGTGTCCGTGAAGATTTCCCAGCCCTTGCCTTTGTGTGAGTTTGGCTCGCTCGCGCGCACAGTCAGCACGGCGTTGAGCATCAGTATGCCTTGCTTCGCCCAGGGAATCAGATAGCCATTATTGGGAAGACGAAAGCCCGTGTCTTCCTTTAGCTCTGCGTAAATGTTTTTGAGCGACGGCGGCGGGCGTATGCCGGGACGCACGGAAAAGCACAATCCGTGCGCTTGATTCTTGCCGTGATACGGGTCTTGGCCTAAGAGCAGGACGTTGACGTGTTCGTAGGGCGTCAGCGTCAAAGCGGAAAAGATGTCCGGCGCGGGCGGGTAAACGGTGTGAGTTTGCTGCTCTGCTTCGATGAATTTTTCGAGCTTGCGAAAGTACGGCTTGTCGAATTCTGCGGCAAGCACGGAGCGCCATGAAGAAGAAAGTTTAGACAGCATAAAAACGTAATCGACGAGCGACGAGTGCGGAAATTGTTTACTCGCACGCTGAAATATAAAAGCGACGTTCAATAAAAATGCTGTTCGCTCTGCGCATCCGAGAACTTGTCTGGCAAAGCGTTCGATTCAAAAGCTATTTTATCCGAAGAAAATTATTCGCAGCAAACCGATCAAGCCGCCGGCTAAAACTACCTGCAAGACATCCGCCTTGAAACGATAAAGCGCGACGAAGGCCGCGACGCTCATCAGTGCGGCGAACCAATCGGCATTGCCGGTCAAGCCTCGCGGAAAAATGACCGCCGCGCCGAAGACCAGCGCGAGATTCAAAATCACGCCGACGATAGCCGCCGTCACGCCGGACAAAGCGCCCGTCAGATTTTTATTACCGCGCAGAATTTCGATATACGGCGCGCCGAGAAAAATAAAGATGAAGCATGGCAGAAACGTCACGTAGGTTGTGACGAGCGCGCCCGTCACGGCGCTTGCCGTTTGACTCATCGCTTGCGGATTGTTCCAGCCCGCCATAAATCCGACGAACTGCAAGACCATAATCAGCGGCCCCGGCGTCGTTTCCGCGAGCGCCAGACCGTCAACGGCCTGCGTTTTCGTGATCCAGCCGAATGAGCCTGCGGCGGCTTGCGTCACGTAAGCTAAAACTGCGTAAGCGCCGCCGAAGGTAACGAGCGCGGCTTGCGTGAAAAAACGATATTCCTGCGCGTGCAAACTGCTCCAGCCGCGCCACGCTGTCAATGCTAAAAATGGCAAAGCCCAAAGCGCCAACCCGACCATGAGTATTTTCAAAACCCGCGCGCGATTAGGCAAGGTGTGAGCGGGCGGCGGCGCATTGTCGTCAATCACGAACGGCAACCCGGCAGTCGATTGTTTGCTTGCTTCAGTATCGGTGTTCGCCTTCTTGGAATCGTTCGGGGCGGCGTTGAAAGTCTCCGGCGCATAACGCGCGCCTAAAAGACCGGTCAGACCCGCCGCCAGCACGATAAGCGGGAAGGGAACATGCAGAAAATAAATGGCGACGAACGAAGCGGCGGCGATGAGGAAATGCGCCGGTCTCTTCAAAGCCCTGCCGCCGATTTTCAAAAGGGCTTCGATCACGATGGCAACCACGACAGGCTTAAAACCGGAAAGCACGCCCGACACGATCAGCACGTTTCCGTAGGCCGCGTAAACGTAGGACAGCGCGAGCAGCACGAAGATCGAGGGAATGACAAAGAACGCTCCGGCGACGATGCCGCCCGAAGTTCGGTGCATCAGCCAGCCGATATAAATGGCGAGTTGCTGCGCTTCCGGCCCCGGCAGCAACATACAATAATTAAGCGCGTGCAGAAATCTTTCTTCTGACAGCCAGCGCCGCCGCTCGACCAACTCGCGGTGCATAATACTGATTTGTCCGGCGGGGCCGCCGAACGAAATAAAACCGAGCTTCAGCCAAAAACGAAACGCTTCGGCAAAGGAAACATCGCGCTTCGCCGGTTGACTGTCGTTTTCGCCCGAAGGTTTTATGCTGTTTGATCGGGCAACGGAATCGCTTGTTGGCATTCGGTTTTAATGAAGAGGCGCTTTGCCTTTGCCGAGTTCGTCGAGCGCGGCACGAAATCCTTGCGCTAATTTATCAGCCGCGCCGCGCCCGTAATAATGCAAGAACATAATTCGCGGATTATCGCCGAGCATATGGTTGTGCAGCGCGACGACTTCCAGATTATTCCGGCGCAATGCTTTTATTACATCGTTTACTTCCGTCTCAAGCATCGCAATGTCGCCCGCAATGTGCGCGGCGCTTTGTTCGCCCGCAAACGCCGCCCAAGAATTTAATCCGATTGCCGCAGTCATCTCCGCGCCCATCGCCATGACGGTTAAATCATCGCGCCCGACGGTATATTTATAAGTCGCGCCATTGACCGCGCCCGTGTAACCCGCGATTTTGTCGAGCGCAGGCATATCGAAAATCTCCTTCGCAGTGCGCGCCGGAGCGTTTGTTTGCGGTTGGCTCGCCGGAAATATTTTTGTGTCCTCGATGGCGGCGGCATAACGACGCGCAATGTCTGATGCGTCGCCCATGCCGTGCAAGTGCATATAAAAAATGCGCGGTTGTTCGTAAAAGAAATGATTGTGAATTGCGCCGATCTCCAAGCCGTTGGCGTGCGCCGCAGAAATGAGAGGATTGACTTCTTCTTCGAGCACAACGTTATCGCTCATTAAAACCGCGCCTTTGCCGTCGAGCATTTTTTTGACGGAAACCCATCCGCCGAAGCCGAAGGAAATAGGCACGTCTTCGCCTTTGACCGTAATCTTCAAATCGTTGCGCGGCAACGCAACGGTATAGACGGCTTCCGCTTCGACATACCTTCCCTTCTTTCCAAGCGCTTCTTCAATCGCCGTCATTTCCGCTTGCGTCAAGGCAGGCGTTTTGCTCTTTGATTGAGTCAGCACATCTTGCTTACAGCTTGTCAGACTTACCGCGCCCGCCACGGCGCCCAAACCGGCAACGGTGCATAGCATTTGCCGCCGACTAAAACTTTTCTCATGCATAATTACTCTCCCGTTAATTCTTGCCGTGTGATGGGCAAGCTTACATTTTTGCGTTTCTCGATCAAGCCGGACTTGCGATTTGCGTCCATCAGGCGAAAACCGCCCGAATCGAAATCCACTGTTGCTTATTTCGCTCTTGCCTGTCGCTTGATGCGAAGTGATCGTTGACCATATTATACCGAAGCACAGATTAGGACGAGATAACTTATAGTGGCAGGGCAAGGCCACTGCCAGCATGTTGGGCAAGCGAGTAAAATTGTAAGGAGAAGAAACTGATTATGAGTGTTAAAGACAACTTTACGGCGGAAGAATGGAAAAGTTTACTGAAAGCGCCGATGCTTGTGAGCTACGCGGTGGCGGGCGCTGATCCGAGCGGGCAGGACGGCTTTGTGCAGGAAATGTCCGCCGTCGCGGATGCCATCGTCGAGGGCGGAGACGGTGCGGCGAAGGATTCGCTGCTCTCCGCAGTCGTGGCGGATATTCTCGCCAATGCGGACGATGAGAAACGCGGGCAGACTGAGAAATTTGCCGTTGGTGAAGTCAGAGCAAGAGCGCTGGATAATTGCCGCGCGGTGGCTGCGCTGCTGCAAACGAAGACGAGCGCGGAAGAAGCGAGCGAGTACAAGCGTTGGATAATCAACGTTGCTTATAAGGTCGCAGCGGCGGCTAAAGAGGGCGGCGTCTTCGGCTTCGGCGGGACGCAGATGAGCGGAAGCGAAGTGAACATCATTAATGAAATAGGCGAGGCGATAAACGTTTAGGCCCGTTTTAACTATTTCTTATTTCTTCGCATAGCTTCCTATTCCTTCAAGTCGTCAAAAATTGAAATCGAAGACGAATGAGGGAAATCAATTTTCGAGCGCGCTCTTGGCAAGCCGAGCTTGCAGCGGATCGAATTGCGCGTTGAGCGCGAGCGCGCGGCTTAGATAATCGCGTGAAGCGTTTTGGTCACCGGCGGCGCGCGCGATCATGCCCGCGTGATAAAGAAAGCGAGCGTCGCGCGTGCCGAGCCGCAATGCTTCACGCATCGCCGCTTGCGCCTCCGTGATTTTGCCTGCCTTTAGCGCCGTCCATGCGACGGCGTCCGCGCCGTAGATGTCATGCCGCACTTCGTATTCGCGCGCGGCGTCTTCGTAAGCTTCTTCCGGCTTCATGTCGTGATCGGCATAGAAGAGTGCGAGTTGGCGGTTATAAAGAGCGCCGTTCACCGCGCTTAAATGTCCGATTTGTTCGACGAGCTTGTATTGCGCGGCGGCGTCGTTGTCGCGGCCTGCGAGTTTGTAAAGATCACCGAGCGCGGAGACGAACGCCGGGTCTGGAAGCAGTCGCACGGCTTTTTCGTAAAACTCGATGCCGCCCTTCGTGTCGCCGCGCGCGGCGCGAACGCGACCGAGCGAGGCAAGCGCGCGAAAGTATTCTGGAAAACCCGTGAGCGCTTCGCGGTAGCGGCGTTCGGCTGTTTCGTAGTCGCCGGTGGCGAAGGCCGTTTCGCCGAGTTGCCAGCGATACCATGCGACTGCTTCACGCGACGGAGCGAGGCTGCTGAGCGAGATCGCCAGCGCATTTGAAAAGTGGTGCGAAGCGCCTGCGGTGTCGCCGCGCAGAAAAGCGAGGCGCGCGAGGCGAGATTCGGTGCTGTCGCTAATGCCGTCGCCCGCGCGCTCCATGCGCTTAAAGACAGCGGCGGCTTCATCGTAATTGCCTAGTTCGAGCAGCGCATCACCGAGTATTCCGTAAGGATAGGTTTTGCCCGGATCGAGTTCGATTAAGCGTAGCGCGTGCTCGCGCGCGTGCGCGAAATCGTGCGACGCTAACTCGGCTTGCGCGAGCGCGGCGACTCCGCCTGTGTTGCGCACTTCCGGCACGGAGTTGAGCGAAGCGTGCGCGGCGCGAAAAACGAGATCGAGATAGGCAACGTCGCCCGTCTCGCGCAAGTGCTGCAAATAATAACCGGCGAGCTTGTTGTTTGCGCTGAAGTCTTCCGGGTCGCGGCGAACTCTGTCTTCGAGAAAGCGAATTGTTTTTTCAGTCGCGGAATTATCATAGGCGAGCGGTTGGGCAGTCGGCGAAGTGTCGGCAGTAGTAGTGGCGCGGGAACTCGTCGCCCGCGATGACCATATGTCGCCGCAGGCGCTTGCCGGAAGCACGGCGCAGAAAACGATTATGAGAAAAGAGAGTTTGGTTTTTAGCGTGCGCATGGTTTGTCGATTAATAAATCTTTAGCGGCGTGTGAAGAACGCTGAAGAGCCATGTCTACCGATCAGCGTTCTTCACCGCCTCGTTAGTCTCGCTCCATTGGTTCCCGGTCAACGGCGCAAGACAATTCGAGAGTTTACTGTCTGGTGTGATCGTCCGGCTCGTCTCCCGGCGGAAACGGTTGCGTCGGATCGGCGACGAACGGAAATTGATTGCGGAACGGCACTTCGTTGCCATTAACAAAATCTGTTAAGAGCACGCCGTTATTGATAATCGTGAAGGTCGCATCGACTACCTCATCCTTCAAGCGACGCCCGCCCATGCGTCCGAAGCCGCCGTTCGGGTTATCGCCGCCGCCCGCTCCTTTATTCGGAACGGAAAGGTCTAGGCGCAGTATGTCGCCGCGCCGCACAATTTGATCGAGGATCATATTGATGTCCGCCTCGAATCTGCCAGCCGCGTCTTCTTCAGTCGGCGCGCCGTTGTACGCATCCTTGAGCGGAGCGGAAATGAGGCCGTTGTTGACGAGCGGATTGCCGTCGCGGTCAACATTTTCATACGGCCCTTGGCCTGTGACGGAGCCGTTGCGAATCATCTGAATTCTCTGGCGCTGCGTGACGGCATTGATGCCGATTACATTTGATTGATTGTAAAACCCTCATTGCATATCTTCCTTTTTCTCGTCCTAAATTTGGAAGACCGTTCGTTTGACGGATATTGGAGAAGATAAAGAATTACGAGGCGTTTATCTTCTCCAATCATCCATTTTACGATGTAAATTGCCTAATTTTAATAAGCTGCGAGACCTGAAGCACCGTCGGCAACCGGAAGTCCGCCCGTCACCAAACCTAAAGACGTGAGGCTGCCGTTCGCTTCGATACGAAAGGCGGCGACCGCGCCCGTTCCTCTCAAAAGCTGATACAGATAACGCCCGTCCGCGCTCAAATCTATATCTACCGGCTGGCTCATCGCGCCGAGCGAAGCCGCCGCGCCGTTGAGCAGAGTCAGAGAACCGGCGGGCGATAAGCTGTAGCTGGAGATTGTCCCGCTGCCGAAGTTTGCCGTATAGACGTAGCGACCGTCGTTGGTAATCAAAACCCAGCAAACATCGGTTTGACCGTTCTGAACCGAACCGCTGATAACCG
>JBPCOJ010000105.1:0-6507 GCA_051000345.1 Pyrinomonadaceae bacterium
AGTTCGGCGCTTTCTTCTCCGGCGCGTTTGCGGCGCAGAAGGTCAACCTGAATCAAACTAAGCGGATCGACGTAAGGATTGCGTAGGCGTATGGAGCGGGCGAGGACGACGTTCTTTTCCAGAAGGCGCGTTTGCCCGCTGACGCGCAAGATCATAAGCTTCGTGCGCTCGAATTCTTCTTGGATCATCGTGAAGACGCGCTCGCGCAAGGCTTCGTCTTTGACGAGTCCGGCATAACGGCGCGCGATGGAGAAATCGGCTTTGGCTAATCCGACTTCGACGTTGCCGATAAGGTCGTTGAAGAGCGGAAATTCTTTCATCATCGTTTGCAACAAAGGTTCGTGGCCTGCGTCCGCATTGATGAAACGTTCGAGCGCGTGGCCGACGCCGAACCAGCCGGGCAAAACATGACGGCTCTGCATCCAGCCGAAGACCCAAGGGATAGCGCGCAAGTCCGCAAGGCCGCTCGTTTTTTCGCTGCGCCGCGCCGGGCGCGAGCCGATCTTTGCGAGTTGGAATTCGAGCACCGGCGTTGCTTCATCGAAGTAAGGCACGATGTCCGCGTTTTCGACGATGCGCGCGCGGTAAAAATCGAAGGCGTCGGCGGACATCATCTCCATCGCCGCTTCCCATTCGGCGGCGTTGTCTTGCGTTTGCATCGCTATGCTGCCGGGGCGCGCGAGGGCTTCGAGCGAAGCGGCAATCATGAGTTCGAGATTGCGTTCGGCGAGCACGGAATCGGAATATTTCCAATTGAGGACTTCGCCTTGCTCCGTGAGTTTGAGCGTGCCGCGAAAAGCATTAGCGGGCTGCGCGACGATGGCGCGGTGCGTGGGGCCGCCGCCGCGTCCGACCGTGCCGCCGCGCCCGTGAAAAAGTTGCAGATGGATGTTGCATTCATCTGCGACCAGATGCAGCGCGCGGTGAGCTTTGTAAATCTCCCACGTGCTCGTCAGCATTCCGCCGTCTTTGTTCGAGTCAGAATAGCCGAGCATGATTTCTTGTTTGCGCTGCCAAGATTCGAGCAGCGGCTGGTAAGCGGCGGCTGTCCAGAGCGTGCGGCAAATTTCAGGCGAGTTGCGCAAATCTTCGATTGACTCGAACAAAGGCACTGGCATCAAACCGGGATCGTTGCCGTCATTCGATGCTGCGACATGCACGCCGTTCACTTCACACAACCAAACGAGCGAGAGCACATCTTCAACTCGCTCCGCGCCGCTGATGACGTGGCTCCTTATGGCCTGCGGCGGATACGCGCGCTTCAATTCGGCGACGGCGCGCAGGGCATCGAGAAGTTCCGCCGTTTCAGTGGACACGGAAGCGGGCAGAGAGATGTGTACGTCGGCCTGTGTATCGGCTTCGGCTGGGGCGTTGCTCTCTACGCTTTTCGCAGCTTCAACAAGTGCCGCGCCGCGCGCTAACTCTGTGACGGCGCGTGTATGAATGCGCGCGTGCTGCCGCGTATCGAGCGTGTGCAGATGAAAGCCGAACGTAGAGACTTGCCGCAGCAATGGATCAAGCAGATTGCGCGCGAGGCGTTCCGCTTTGTTTGCCGAGAGGCTTTCGCGCAATAAATTCAGATCGAAGGCGAAAGCGTCTGCGTGCGCGTAAGCAAACGTGTTCGCAGGCTCGTCGCGCGTCGCGCGCAGCCGCACGCCGATGTGCGAGAGAAAGCGGCGATAAATTTCTTCGGCGGCGATTGTTTGCGTCGCAGGCTCGTTCGTGTTCGCCGCGCCGATGCTTGCATCGTAACGCGCCAGCGCCTCGCGGAGTGGTTGCGAAACAGTCATCCGGCTCATCGAAACACTCAAACGCTCGCGCAATTCTGTAATCGCATTGACGTAGTAATCCAGAATCGTTTGCCGCGCCATGCGCAAGGCGTCGCGCATCGTGTCCGGCGTGACAAACGGATTGCCGTCACGATCCCCGCCGATCCACGAACCGAAGCGCAGCACGCACGGCATATCCCCTGCCTGAGTTTCCACTTCGTAAATTTGACGGAAGGCGTCCGCAATCTCTTCGTAGAGGCGCGGCAGGGCGTCTATCAAACAACCCGGATAGTAATCGAGTCCCATCTTGATTTCGTCGCGCACAGTCGGCGGGCGACGCCGCACTTCGTCCGTTTGCCAGAGCGCCGTAATCTCTGCGGCGATGGCGGATTCGGATGCTATGGCGGCGGCGTTTGTGAGCGGCAACACGTCCAGACGCTCCAACTCGTTGGCAATGCGCCGCCGTTTGAAAAGCACCGTGCGGCGCGAAACTTCCGTCGGGTGCGCGGTGAAGACCGGAACGATTTCAATTTTTTGCAGCCACCGGAGCGCGTCGGCGGCTTCGATGCCAGCTTCGCGCATACGCTTGAACGTGCCGCGCAGAGAGCCGGGCTGCGGCGCGCGCGCTTCATCGAGTTGCGCTGTGCGGCGGCGACGTTTGCGATGATTCGTTTCCGCCAGATTCGTCAACTCGAAATAGATCGCAAACGCCTTCGTCATGCGATACGCTTCATCGATGCTCATGCGGCTGACAATCGTCTCCGCCTGCTGCATCAAATCATGATCGGCAAAAGAAGCGCTGTCCTTCGTCGCTGCGTGCGGCGTGTGGCGCGCGTCTTCGCGGTGTTGAATGGCGAGTTGCCGTAGTTCTTCGACGTGGGCAAAGAGCGTATCTCCGCATTGTTCCTTTAACGATTCGCCGAGCAAGCGCCCAAGATTGCGCACGTCTCTGCGAAGCGGCGCTTCCTTCAAGTCGGCATCATCGCTTGTCAATTCCGCCAGCCGCGCCGATTGATCCGCAGCCGCCCACAAAGGCGAGTCGTTGTCTGCCATGTCGTTGATTCCCTTTCGCGCTTTCTTTAGGCTGCGTTGACAGTTGATAAATTGCCACTAGCTTTAGCTAGTGGTAAGCGAGTAGAAAAAGATGTCGGCTTTAGCCGAATGAAGAATTAGTCTCAGTCCTGACTAGCTTTAGCTAAAGCACGAAGGCCGATGACCTTTCAGAAGGATTCGGCTCAAGCCGCTTTGTTTTGCTATTTCTCTCCACTAACTAAAGTTAGTGGCAATTGAAAAGACCAAATCTCGACACAACCTAATCGTTCCCTGCTCAATTTATCTTACTCGCGGCGGGAATGAAACGTCCGCGTCGGCGTGTGGGCGAGCAGTCGTTTACTTCAGACGTTGCCATAAACATCCGTGCTGCGCCAGAATGTGCATCGTCAATTTTTGATTACCGGATCGAGGAGTTGCAAAACATTTTATGCGCTGGTCACAATATTTTATTCCGACGCTACGCGAAGTTCCTGCCGATGCCGAAGTCGTGTCGCATCGTCTCTTGCTGCGCGCAGGGCTTGTCCGTCAATTGAGCGCAGGCATCTATTCATATCTGCCGCTCGCGCAACGCGTCCAACTTAAAATCATGAACATCCTGCGCGAGGAAATGAATAACATAGGCGGACAGGAATTTTTTCTGCCCGCGCTTAATCCGCGCGAGATTTGGGAAGAGTCGGGGCGATGGGAAGTGATGGGCGACAATATGTTTCGCCTGAAGGATCGCAAGGGCGCGGATTTGTGTCTCGGCATGACGCACGAAGAAGTGTTTACTTCGATTGCGCGCGGCGAGATTCGTTCATACAAGCAACTGCCGCAAGTCTGGTATCAAATACAAACGAAGTTCCGCGACGAGCCGCGCCCGAAATCCGGCCTCCTTCGCGTGCGGCAATTCATCATGAAGGATGCTTACTCGTTCGATGTCGATCAAGCGGGCTTGGATAAATCCTTCGACGATCAGCGCGAAGCATACAAGCGCATCTTTGACCGCTGCGGCTTGGAATACTCCATCGTCGAAGCATCGTCGGGCGCGATGGGCGGCTCGCAATCGAACGAGTTTATGGTCAAGACAAACGCGGGCGAAGACATGATTGCGACATGCAGCAACTGCGATTACGCCGCGAACGTCGAAAAGGCCACCTCACGTTTGGAGCCTATCCCTGAAGATAAAGCCAGCCCGGATGAACCGGAGAAATTTCCAACGCCGGGTGTTCGCACGATTGAAGATTTAGAGAATCCGCCTTACAACATTCCGGCCTACCGGCAGATTAAGACGCTTGTTTACATCGCCAATATGGAAGGGGGGATAACGCAAACAGTGCTTGCTCTCCTGCGCGGCGATCATCAATTACACGAAACCAAACTTGCCGACGCACTTGGAGCACTCGCGGTGCGGCCTGCGCAGGATGAAGAAATTCGTGAAATCTTAGGCGCAAGCGCGGGTAGTCTCGGCGGATATTTTCCGCCGCACGAAGCACGCAGAGGCAAAGGGGCGGATCGAAAGGTTTTGGACGAGGCATTGCTTGAGCGCCGTAACATGGTGACGGGCGCAAATGAAGACGGCTATCATTATCGCGGTGTTAGCGTTAAGCGTGGAGACATCATAACCGGCAGCCCATTTCTAAATCTTCGCACCGTTGTGCAAGGCGATAGATGCCCGAACTGCGACATGGGTACTTTAGATATTTTCAAGGCGCTCGAAATCGGACACATCTTTAAGCTCGGCACAAAGTATTCGGAATCAATGGGGGCGCGCGTGCTCGATAAGAACGGCAAGGAAGTGCCGATCATCATGGGCAGCTACGGCATCGGCGTCGAACGCATTCTCGCCGCCGCCATCGAATTGCACCATGACGCCGACGGCATTATTTGGCCGCAAGCAATCGCGCCCTTCGATGCGGTCGTGACTATCACCAACATCAAGCAAGCAGAGTTGCGCGAGGCGGGCGAAAAACTTTACAAGGATTTGCAACGCGCCGGACTCGACGTTTTGCTCGACGACAGAGACGAACGCGCGGGCGTCAAATTCAAGGACGCGGATTTGATAGGCATTCCCTACCGCATCGTTATCGGCAAAAAAATCGCGGACGGCCTCGTTGAATTATTTGACCGCCGCACGAAGGCATCGGAAGACGTTGCCATTGATGAAGTAATTGAACGAGTGCAGAAGCTTGCGTTCGCGGGCTTGTAATCTTCTAAACATCCGGCGGCTAAACTGAACGGAAACCCACATACAACTATTTCGTCGCTTCATTAACCAGCAAGGTGAGTGCATTGTCTTGCAGCGTTTTGTTGTTCTGTAAATCGCCGTGCAGATCGCAGGCGAAGATGGCGTAGGTGAGCGGCAGCGCGGAATCGAAAAGCGAGTCGTGGCGGCGAGTCGTAGCGAGAGTTTCGGCGAGAAGGGATCGGCGCGTGACGCGTCCATCGCCGGGCGCATACATCGCGCGCGTGGCTTCCGTGCGCGAGACGCGGCGATTGTCAGGCGTGCGAAAGGCACGCGGCACGACGAGCGTTGTCCAGCGATTGTTTTTGTCGTCGTGCAAAACAACGGGCGCGTCAATCGTTTCCTCGCAGTCGCCGCCGAAGGCAAAAAGCGTGATGGGCGCATCAATCTCCGTCGCCGCATCGAGCGCTTCGTGAAAGCGTTTGGCTCTCGCAAGCACCGCAATAAAATAGGCGTCTAGGTCTTCGAGCGCGCCCGCTTTGTAAGGCGCTGCGTCGCCGCGCGTCGTTCCTCTGGCGAATCGCTCGCGGAAATTTTCATCTGTAATCGCAGACCAATTGTAACGCCGCCACGTCGCAGAATCGTAAAGATCGACGTGGAGCGGCTGAAGATTTGCATCGAGGAAACGCGCGACGGTCTGGTGCGGCAAAAGTTGAAAGATAGAGGGCAGCGTGAGCGCATCTTCGCGCGTTAGTTTGTTGAGCAGCGGAATGCGCGTGCGCAGGCCAGCCGTCACAGAGTAGCCCGCAAGAAGCGTGCTGAAGGAATCCGCCGAGCCTTCGTTCGGCGTGCCGAGCATGATGATTTTGTTGATGCCGCCCGCGCCCGCCCACGTCGGATGCGGCGCTGCGGCGCTGTCATCGGCGGGCAAGTCCGCGTCGCCGTACATTGCCGCATAACGCGCAACGAGTCCGCCCATCGAATGCGCGACGATGTTGAAGCGCAAATCAGGGCGCTGTAATTTTTGTTTCAGTGCCGCGATGCGCCCGACGAGTTCGCGCGCCGTTTCGACGTTGTCGCGCCGCCAATCGTAAGCAAAAACATAAAACGTATCCTGATCGCCGCCCGCGCCCGGATTCTCCCAATTGCCCTCACGATAGCCGCCGTAATCGCCGAGCGCCTGTAACAATTCACGATAAACGTAAATTTCCGGCACGATGCGCGCGAAACGCACAGTGTTAAAAAGCTTCGCCGTGTCAACGATTTTTTCCGCGACCAAGTTATCCCGATTCTCAGCAAGGCGCGGCGAAACCGGTAAGCTCAGGCCGTCATCCGCTGAGCGAAACGCCGAAGGCCAAACGATCTCGCGTGTTTTTTGGTTGACGAGCTGCGAACCCAGTATGCCGGGAATGACAATCAAAGGACGCTTGCCCGTGCGCGTGCGTGCTTCGGCGAAAACGTGCTTGAGGTCTGGCGTGCGGCGCGCGCCGCAACCATGTGCCAATAAATTAAGAATACAGA